>DATIOU010000123.1:0-51198 GCA_035472835.1 Streptosporangiaceae bacterium
CGTGCGGATGACCGCGCCGATGACATTGTGCGGTTTTAGGCGATCTTGAGTCCTGGTTTGCTACGTTTTGTGGTCGTGAAAAGTGTGCAGTGCAGGGAGTCGGCCTGGACATTGGGCGCCTGCCGAGGCCGTCAGCGCGCGCCGAGAGAAGCACCGGACGAAGGCCGTCACCGGACCCCCGCCTGGCCGTTCAGCGCGGCCGCGGCGTGCAGGCCCGTCGGCGCGCGTCGCTGCCCGCCGCGGTCCTGCGGGCCGAGCGGCGCTCTGGTCACGGTCAGTCCTTCCTGCCAGCGGGGGGCCGTCTCGGAATATTTCGACCTTGCGGCTTTTCGTAGCCGGAGCTGATCTCGCTGTAGAGCGTCACCGGCTCGTCGGGCAGATCATGGTGCCAGAGCACCTTCTGGTAGCGCCATGCGCCAGTGGTCATGCGCTCAGGATCGCATCGCGGATGCGGTGATTCGCCGCTTGAGTAAATCACCCTTACATCGCGTTCATCGCAGAGCCGGTCGCGAGCACCAGCAGCGGCATGCAGATGAAGGACAGCGCGAAACCGCGTCCGAGCGATGCCGCGGATCTACGTTGCGCCTGCGTTCGGATCGATGGACTGGGACGCGTACGCGAGCACCCGGCTCAGTCGAACGGGCAAGTCGGCCGCGGATCTGCGCTGAGTGAACTGCCCAGGCCCGCCGGCGAGCTAGGTGCGTTCGATAATTGCCAGGGGTCAGTTGCCCTGGATGATGCCCTCGACCACAGCGCCGGCCAGGTTCGTGGCAACTTTGCCTGCCGCGGCGCCTAGGAGGGTCGTCCTCCGGTCGGTTTCGTCCGCAGTCGGCAGGCCAGACCGTACATCGCGCCATTCCTGGCTGGCGGACTCCCACCGTTCCAGTCGGCAATCCTCGGTCAGGCCCAGTTCGGCGAGTGCTTGCAGCGCGGCATGCTCTGTTCCTTCGGCCGCCGCTGCAGTCCCCGCGTACATGTAGACGTGCAGCTGCCCGGCAGAGATCGTGATGTCATCATCGAGCGTGCTGCGCAACAGAGCGCAGATCTGGCCGTGATGGTGGTACTTCATTGCCTCACGGCCCGCGAAGGTCAAGCTCACGCGCCACTCATCGGCCGTATACAAACTGTACGCACCAGTACCCGGGGCGCCGAGCCCGATTGTCCTACAGCGCAGCGAGACCACGGCGCTAGTCCGCGGCGATCGCGTCTACCTCGAACTCCAAGGCCACTCTGGGTCGATGAACCGCGACACCTCGACGAACGTGCAGGCTGGCCGCACCTGAGCAAATCGCTGCGCGTGGGCACGGGCGGCGTGCCGCCAGTGCGCGATGTCGGTGAGCATCACGCGCGTCCGCACTACGTCGGCCATTGACGCGCCCGCCTCGAGCAGCGCTCGCTCGGAAAATATCGAGGCAGCGGACCGATTGGCCGTAGACATCACCGGGGGCTGCCGTACCGCCGCTCGGCGATGGGCGCGGTGCCGGCGACGCAGATATAGGTGCCCGTTCGCACGGCGCGGGACATCCCGATCTCGGGCTCAAGCGGCGAGCCGGAGCTCACCAGGCGGCGCGAAACGCTCATGAGTCCACCGCGTCCTGCTCCAAGGCCGACCGGCTGGTGGTGATTGCTGCCTCGACCCGCAAGCCGACACCCACTATGGCCAGCACGATGGGCAGGCCGATCGCCCACTTAAGGGTGTCGTTATTGACCAGGGCTATGACGATCGCCGCGCCACTCAGGTAGTCGCCGACGATCCTTGTCCTGCGTCCGACCCGGCCGGCTTGGCTCACTCAACTCTCCTAGTGGCAGTTCGGCAGGCTCAAAGCCTGACCAGGGTGCCCGTGCGTGTCAACCAGTTAGGGTGAGTACGTGAGCCTTGTCGTCGAGCAGATTTGGCGCTATCCCATCAAGTCGATCGGCGGCGAACGTCTCGAACTCAGCTTCGCTGACGATCGCGGCCTGCGCGGTGACCGGGTGTGGGCCGTGCAGAACGAAGCCGGGAAGCTCGGCTCCGGCAAGGACAGCACCCGGTTCACGCGCATGCTCGGCCTGCTCAATCTGACCTCGTACTACGTCGACGAGGCCGAACCGCCCGTCGTTCTCGCGCCGGACGGCACCAAGCATCCCGTCGCGACCGGCTCGGCGGACTCCTACCTGCAGGCTATGACCGGCAACGCGGTTCATGTCCAGCGAGATAGCGGGATCATGCACTTCGATGAGGTCCCGTTCAGTCTTGTCGGCACCGCCACGCTCGACTGGCTGGCAGCGCAGGTCAGCGTCGCTGTAGACGCAAGGCGACTCCGGCCGAACGTCGTGGTTCGAACGAAGGAGCCGTTCGCCGAAGAGAAATGGCTCGATCGACCTGTGCGGCTCGGCGGTGTGGAAGCAGTCTTCGACCGCGTCTTCATGCGCTGCGTCATGGTGAGCATGGCTCAACCTGGCCTGGAAGCCGGCGACGTGCTGAAGCAGATTGGTCAGCGCGGCACGCCGTGCTTGGCGATAGGCGGGCACATTCGCGAGCCCGGAACGGTGCGCGTCGGCGACGAGATAACGCTTACATAGCGGATCGTCGTCATGGTTCGCTAGGCCGCTGTAAGACGGCGCAGGCTGACGCTGGCCACGCCGAACTGGTTACCGGAAACCGTTATCGTGCGCGATGGCGGCCGCTTCGGTTCGGCTCGCTGCGCCGAGCTTGGCCAGGATGTTCGAGACGTGCACGCTCACCGTCTTGTCGGAGATGAACAGCTCCGAAGCGATCTCCCGGTTACTGCGGCCGCCCGCCAGCGCGCGAAGCACCTCGAGCTCGCGGTTGGTGAGGATGCTCAACGGGCTTCCGGCCACCGCCCTGGAGCTGGTACCCAACCGCGCGCGCCGGCCTAGGTCGGCTAGTGCCGCCCGCAGTCGCGTCGCACCAAGCTTGCTGGCTGTCTCCGCCGCAAGGTGCCACTGACGCTGTGCCTCATCCCGGTCGCCGGATTCGGCCAGTGCTTCTGCGAGTCGCCACTGCGACCTGGCGGCCTCGTACAGGAATCCGGAACCGAACGTGTCGACCACCGCGCTCCAGTTGTCGGGTGCGTTGTCACCCGACGCGCGCCGCAGCTCGGCCTCCGCTCGGGCCAGCCAGCCCCGCCCGTCGACGCCGATGGCCGCGGCCGCCCGGTGCGGGCTGTCCAGGCCGCGGTGCGCGATCTCGGCCAGCTCGGCAGCCTCTGCGACGATACCGTCGGCAGATTGCCCGGCGGCCCTAGCCAGGCGAGCCTGATCGGCGAGGGCCGCGATACCGACGGCCGCCGGGCGGATCACTTGCGCGCTGTACTCATCGCCGCCCCAGGCGGTCGCGGCCCCGATCGTCGCCTTCACCGCAGTCAGCGCGCCCACCAGATCGCCGGACCAGTACGCGTCCTCGGCGAACAAGCCCTCGGCGATGTACTCAGCGAGCGAGTCCACCGCCATATATGGCTCAAGCCAGGCCCGGCGCTCGGCGACCCGCGAGCTACCCCTGGCGACATCGATGAACAGCGCCATGGCCGACAGCCGTGCCTCCGAGATGTTCGTGACCCGTACCGGGAAGCCGTCGGAGATCTCCTGCGCATGGTCCCAGTTGCCGTCGTTGTAGTGCGCTAGGTAGTGCAGGTACTGCAGATCGGTCCCATACGGCGCCATGCTCAGTCCGGTCTGGATCGCGCGCTCGACACCGAGGTGCGCGGTCTGGCCCGCCGCGGCGAGGTCGCCGGACTCCAGCTCGATCCGGGCAAGCAGCGTCCTAACCCGCAGCTCTACGCCGGACATGTCGGACGCGCTGACGAGTTCCAGCGCTCGGGCGCCGGTGGCTTTCGCGTCGGCGACGAGCCCGGCCCGCTCGCTCAGCGAGCTGAGCGTCGCGAGCGCGTCGGCTTCGATCCAGGGCGCCGCGGCCGCCTGCGCAGCGGCTTCGGCCTCGATCGCGCGCGCCCGCGCTGGCCCCGTATCAGTCAGGCTGAGTAGCGTCCTGGCGTGCGTTGCCAGCGCCCGGGCCCGCTCCCAGGTCGGCGGCTCAGCCGGGAGTACCTCGACGGCCGCGCTGGCACTGGCGATCGCCTCCGCGTCCTCGTCGATGTCAAGCAGGAAATAAGCCAGCCGCTCCTGCGCGCGGCACAGGAGCACGAGATCCCGCTGAGGCTGGTCGCGAAGGAAGCCCACGAGCCGGCGCAACTGCTTGACTGCCGGCGAAACCTGCCCGCTGTCGGCGGCGCTGAGCGCCGACTTGAACGCCAGCTTGCCGCGGCTCATTCCAGCCAGCTTCTCCGGCTCCGGCACCCGCTCCCACAAGGACAGGGCCTGGTCAAAGTGCCGGTGTGCCTCTGCGGGCGCCGCCAGCCGCCAGGCCTCCTCGGCTGCTGCCACCGAGGCCGCGAACGCACCGGGTATGTCGTGGCTGGCCAGCGCGTGGCCGGCAAGCTCCGCCGCGGAGTCCGCGCGGTCCGCCAGCAGTTCGGCGAACCGGGCGTGCAGCCTGCTCCGCTCCCCTGGCAGCAAGTCGTTGTAAATCGCCTCGCGGAGCAGCGCATGCCTGAACGCAAGGCCCTTGGTGCCGTCGGGGACGAGGAGCTGCCGCGCAACGGCTTCCCGCACGGCCGCGTCATAGTCGGTCGGCGGCAGTTCGGTAGCGCTCATGACAAGCTCGTCGTCGATCCTGCGACCTGTGACCGCCGCGACGCGAAGAACCTCCTGGGCCGCTGGCGACAAGTCAACGGTGCGCGCGACCAGCAGGTCGGCCAGGCCAGTCGGCAGGTCGTTACCGGCCGAGGACGACGCGAGCAGTTCCTCAGCGAAGTAGGGGTTGCCTTCTGCGCGCTCGATGACCCGGTGAATGGCCGCTGCGTCCTGCCGCCCGGCAGCCAGGCTCGTCAGGTGCAGTGACATCGGCTCCGGCTCGAGCGGTCCGACCTCGATCGCGGTCACGCTGGGCAGCCGCAGCAACTCGCCCACGACGGGACGCAGCGGGTGCGCTCGGTGCATGTCATCGGTGCGATAGCTGAGGGCGAGCGCGATCCGCTCCTGCCGGAGCACCCGGCTGAGGAACGTAACGAGGTCGCGGGTGGAGCGGTCGGCCCAGTGCAGATCCTCGAGCATCAGCAGCACCGGCTGCGCCTCGGCCAGCTCGGTCAGCATGCCGACAACCGCGCCGAACAGCTGCTGTTGCGCGAGGCCGGGAAGATCGCCAGGCTGGCGGGTGATTTCGCGATCCGGCAGGAGTCGCGTCAGCACTGGACGAGTCGCGAGTGCGTCTGCGAGACGGCTGCCGGACGCGGCGCGCAGGGCGTCGGCCAGCGGCAGGTACGGGACGGTCTCGGCCAGCTCAGCGCAGCGTCCGGACAGGATCGTGAAGCCGCGCTCCGCGGCTTCGGCGGCGAGTTCGGTCAGGAGCCTCGTCTTGCCGACGCCCGCGTCGCCGCTGACGAGCAGTACAACGGGCTGCCCAGCCTCGGCATCGCGCAGTAGCTCCCGCATCCGCCCAAGCTCGGAAGCCCGGCCGACGAGGGCAGTGTGACCAGGCTCGGGGCGTCCGGATGCGAGGCGCGCGGTATCAAGCACACAGCCATTATCCCAGGTAGCTCGGACACTCCGGCCGAATTAAATGGCCGGCGGCCGTCGTCATCTCGATGGGGCGGGTCAACGCGACCGGGCCCGGCCCCGGGGAAGTCAGCGCGGGACTAGCGCGGGTAGACCTCGTTCCCTGCTCTGGAAGAGATGTGGGCGGGCGGCGCGAGCCCGTCCGGAACGGCCGGATCGCCGACTGGCTTTCCCCAGCGCGAGTCGAGCGGCAGCTCACCAGCCCAGAGGCCGAGCTGGACGTCAGGGCTGTCCGCGTCATCGGGCGGTCCGGTGCGGATCTTCACCGACGCCTCAGCCAGCGACAGCTCCAGCAGCCTCGTGGCGGCCAGCTCCTTGCGGCTTGGCTGGCGTGCGTACTCCCACTGGCCGGGGGCAAGGTGCTCGGACACTAGGCGAAGGGCGGCCAGCTTATCCGCGGGATCGTCCACGATGCGTGGCCGGGCGTAGATCGTCGCGCTGCGGTAGTTCACCCCGTGCTCAAAGACAGAACGGGCGAGCACTAGACCGTCGACGATCGTTACAGTCATGGTGACTTCGGCGTCCGCGGCCAGGCTCTGGCTCGCCACCGATCCGTGCACGTAAGCGTGCTGCGCATCGAAGCCATAGGCGGTCGGGATGACCATGACGCCCTGGCTGGTGGGCACGCCGAGGTGGGCGATGAACCCGGCGCGGAGGATCGCCATCAGCTCAGCCCGGTCGGTGCGCCCCTGCGCGCGCAACCGCCGATGCCGCGTCCGCGGTGTAGCCGACAGCCGCTCGACGTTACCGGACACGAATCACGTCCTCTTGTGCGAAATCAGTTGCACGAACTCTATCTGACAACGGATTTGACAGCCAGATTCTTAGCGGGCCACGGCATCAGCGGCGCGGGCGTTCACGACGCGGTCGGGCGTGATCCCAGCCTGCTCGGCTCGCAGGCAGCCGCTGTCGAGCCAGTCGAGCTGGCCGGGCGCGTGGGCGTCGGTGTCTATCGCGAACTGGCAGCCGAGCTCTGCGGCGAGACCGAGCAGCCGATCGGGCGGATCCTGGCGCTCTGGCCGGCAGTTGATCTCGACAGCGACCCCGTGATCGCGGCACGCGCTGAAGACCGCATCCGCATCGAACTCGGACTCAGGCCGGTCGCGGCGCCCGGTCATCATCCGGCCGGTGCAGTGCCCAAGCACGTCGACGTGGGGGTTGGCGATCGCGGTCAGCATTCGCCTGGTCATCGGCTCGGCCGGCATGCGCAGCTGAGAATGGACGCTCGCAACCACGACGTCGAGCCGGCCTAGCAGGTCTTCGCGCTGGTCAAGCGCACCGTCCTCCAGGATGTCAACCTCGATCCCGGTGAGAATACGGAACGGCGCCGACTCGGAATTTAGCCGGGCAACTACGTCGAGCTGCTGCTCGAGGCGGGCAGCGGATAGCCCGTTGGCGACCGTCAGGCGCGGTGAGTGATCGGTGAGCGCCATCCACTCGTGGCCGAGCGCGCGGGCGGCGGCGGCCATCTCGTCGGGCGGGCTGCCGCCGTCGGACCAGTCCGAGTGCGTATGACAATCTCCACGCAACGCACTGCGCATGGCGGTGCGCGGCGCTTGCTCCGCGTCGTCTAGCAGCCGTCGCAGGTAAGCGGGCTCCGCCCCGCGTGCCGCTTGACTGATCACCTCAGCGGTAGCGGGGCCGATCCCAGCCAGGTCTTGTAGCGTGCCTGCCTCAAGTCGCCGCCCGAGTTCAGCAGCTGGCAGATCGCGTATCACATGCTCGGCGCGGCGGAATGCGCGCACGCGATAGGTCGGCGCGCCAGCTCGCTCAAGCTGAAACGCGATTTGCCGCAGCGCGCGCGAGGGATCCATTCTGCTAACTCGGCGGCGCGGCAGCCCGGCGCTGTTCGATCGCCTTGTGATGGTCATACAGTTCGGCGGGCGGCGATTCGCCGCGTAGCTCGCCGACGAGCAGGGCAATGGCGTGCATGATGTCTGCTGTTGCCGCCCGCAACGTGGCTGCGGTCAGCGGTTGCCCTTGGTACCTGCTGAGGTCTACCGGCTGGCCAGCGATGACCTTCATCGACTTGCGTGGGAACGGATGGAAGCCGGGCTTGAGACTTCCGGCCAGGCCGCCCTTCTCTCCCTTGCGATAAGGCAGCAGCTCGTGTGCTCCCCATGACGCCAGCGGAAGTACCGGGGTGCCGGTGGCTAGTGCCAGCCGCGCCGCGCCGGTCTGCCCGGTCATAGGCCACAGATCCGGATCGCGGGTACAGGTGCCTTCGGGATAGACGACCACGCACTGACCGGCCGCAAGCGCATCCTCCGCTGGCTTCAGGGCTGCAGCCGCGCTGCCGTCGCGGTCGACGGGAATCTGCCCGGTGCCTCGTACGACCCGGCCCACGAACCCGCGGCCAAACAGCATTGACTTCGCAAGGAACACCGGATAATGACCGCTAGCCCACAGGTAATAGCAGAGCGCGAGCGGATCCGCCTCAGAGATGTGGTTGGCTGCCACGACCAGTCCGCCAGTTCGGGGGACTTGCTCCATGCCGCGCCAGTCGCGACTGGCAATCGCGCGCGACAGGGGCGGCACGACCGCGGTCGTGACACCGCGCCAGCCCCGGGAGTATCGGTAGGTCATGGCAACATCCTGTCTCGTGGGGAGTTTCAGCGCCGCTAGCCAGCCGTATTCTTGTGCTCAATATCGGCGCTGAATGGCGCGACCCTCGTGCAAACCCGCGAGCGGCGCGCGGCGGTCAACGAGATCCTCGTCCGCGCCGCCGAGCAGATCTGGTAGCAGACCATCCGTCGGCAGTCCGCGCGCGTGCTAGAGGCACTTGTTGTAGTTCGGCCCAGGCTGGGTGTCCGGGTGGGTGCTTGGCCCGGATAGCCCCCAGCCAAAACCCAAGTGGATAACGTCTGTCCTGGTGAACCAGCCGACGCGCACCCGAATGTAGAGGTTGTCGATGAGGAAGCCGCTGCCCTTGCCTTCCAGGCACATAGTCGAGAGCCAGGTGATGCGAAGCAATCGGTACTGGTGCGGCGGGATCGACGCCGGCAGCGTGAAGGCGACATCGCGCGTCGTGCCACCCCCGGCCACTACGCGGTTTGGCACCGAGACGCCCATCTCAACCTTGTCGAACCCGCCGCCGCCGAATATCGCGTTCGTCCCGTAAATCGTGACTGGTCCGCGGACCGTCTCAGTGAAGTTGCTCGGGTTGTAGATCCCGAACAAGAATCCCTGCCGCTGGCCGGAGCGAATGGGAAACGTGACTTGCTGTGCGCCGTCCGCTGTGGCGAAGACCTGGCGGCTAGCATCCCGGGTGTACCACGGGACTGACGAATCGCCGAATTCGATTAGCGGTGCGGATAGCAGAACACCTAGGTACGTCCCGCCAGTGACCAGCCCCAGCACGATTACAGCAGCCAAGACCTTGGTTCGCGTGCGTGCGCCTGCTATCAGAGCCCACTTCCTGCGCGCGCTTGCGGCCAGCACTGCCCGGATAGTGGGTCCGAAATCAGCCCGCGCCTCCGCGGCGAGGTCGGCCGGAGAGCCAAGCTGGCTCAGCGCGGCGGCAACCTGTTGGTCGTCAGCCTCGGGCGGCAGCGCGTCATCCAGGTGCGCAATGATCTGGTCTCTCAGCTCCCGGTATTGCACGGCCGGCAAGCCGCGCATGGCGATGTCGAGCCGATACAGGTAGACCCGGACATCCCCGTGATCGACAGCTGTGCGGCTCATCGCTCGTCTCCATTGTTCGCGGCGTCTAACGCGCCGCCCGGAGTAGCGTGGTTCAGCACGGCACCGACCGTGGCCGCGAACTGAGCCCAGTCGGCGCGGAAGGCTTTCACGCTCTGCTTGCCGGCTTCGGTGATCGAGTAGTACCGGCGCGCCCGCTCGCCCTCATCGTCGCGCCATTCGCTGGTAACGAGCTCTGCGTCGCGCAGCCGGTTGAGAAGCGGGTACACGGTGCCGTCGCTGGTCAGCAGCCCATCGGCGGCGGCCAGGTCGCGGACGAGCTCGAGGCCGAATCGCGGTCTTACCTCAAGCAAGGCAAGAACGCACGGAGCGAGAACACCGCGCCTCAACTCGGTCAGAGCACCGCCCTCGCCGACCATGCCTCACATGATGTCTTGTCACGCAAGATTTGTACAGTGACGGGCTGCGGCTGCGGTCACGTTATCGAGGCAACGATGACGAACAACGAGTGGCCACGGATCCGGTTGATCGAGGGCAGAAAGTCGACTGGATCCGTGGCCCCATGGTTGCCGGATAGGGCTCACCGGAGATTAGGCGTACGCAGTCAGTCGCTTCCGCAGCATGGCCCGCGCCCGGTGCAGGCGCGACATGACGGTTCCGATCGGTACGCCAAGCATCTCGGCGACCTCCCGGTACGGATAGCCTTCGACGTCCGCCAGGTAAACAGTGGCCCGGAAGCACTCGGGCAACTCGGTTAGAGCCTGCCGGACGTCAGAATGAACGAACTGGCTCAGCACGGCGTCCTCAGCCGACGGCGAAGCCCCTCTTGGGCCTTCATCGGCGGCCGACAGGGTGTCGAACTCTGCGCCGAGGACGTGGACTGGCTCTCGCTGACGCTTGCGGTAGCCGCTCACAAACGTGTTAGCCAAGATCCGGAAGAGCCAGGCCTTCGAGTTCGTACCCGGCGTGAAGTGCCGAATACCGGCATATGCCCTGGCCATGCTCTCCTGGACAAGGTCTTCGGCGTCGCTCGGGTTCCGGGTCATCCGGAGTGCAGCCGGGTACAGGTCACGCCGATGACCTGCTATTTCCTTCTCGTAGACGAGATCAGCTTCAGATGCAGGCGCGCTCACTGACATGAGTGCAATCGCCTCCTCATGAGGAGGCGGACAGCGCTGACCCAGCACTCAACGAGCCGCGCAAGAGTCAGTGGCGCGGGACGGGGGGTGCCCCACGGGGTGTTACAACGGGGAGGCGTCGCAGTCTCGGGGGGTCAGCGCGCCGCCACCACTTACGATGTGAACCCGAAGTATTTAAATTGCTACTCAACGTAATGTCAACACGCGTCACTCCAGCAACACCCATTTACGCGACGGAATCCGTAGCCGGGCTGGTGAGAGGCCGCAGCTTAGCCGCCACCCGAGCCGCATAAACCCAGGCAGCACGGGCGCAACCGTGCCGCGCAGGCGCGCAGGTCAGCGCCCCGCGGATGCGCGAACCGGGCTAAACCGGGCTAACCGGTGGCGTTCAGCCAGCGCACCGGCGCGCCGTCCCCTGCGCGGCGGAACGGCTCGAGTTCCGCGTCCCACGGCTCGCCCAGAAGCAGCGAGAGCTCGTCCTCGAGTGAACCGCCGAGCGCCGGGTGCCGCGGTCCGTGCAGGTCCCGCAGACTCCCGAGTTTGCTATCCCCGGTGTTCGCGGCGGCGGCGAGCGCCATCGCGGCCCGCAGCCGGTTTTCGGGGATCATGATGTCACCGTTGGCGGCCACCACCGCCGAAAAGGTCCCGAGCGCCGGTGTGCTGCTGTACCTGACGGCATCACAGCCGGGGCTCGGGTCCTCGGTGACTTCGAACCGGACCAGGTTCCAGTTCGCTACCGCCGACGTGATCGCCGCGGCGGCACCTGGCTTGCCGTGCCAGAGCAACTCAGCCCGCATGGATCCGGGCGAGGCAGGCTGATCCACCCACGGCATGCTGACGGGCACGCCAAGAACGCCGGCCACTGCCCACTCGATGTGCGGGCATAGCGCCGGGGGCGCACAGTGCACCTGCAGCACGCCTCGTACGGACACCCAGACCTCCCTGCGACAGACGAGGATGCGTCTTCCCCAACGACCTCGCATGCCTGCAGCATCAGGTGCCGTCCTGGCGATCTTCCGCGACTCATTGTGCACTACCGCCGGCGAAGTAACCAGCACCACCCGGGCGCGCCGCGACTAAGCCCGGGTGAAATGCCGGGACTGTCCATGCCGCCGGTTGCGTGTTCTGATGGAAGAGTGCGAGGAGCGGCGGATCAGACCCTCGCCAGCCAGGACGTCGCGGGGCTCACGTTCACGGCCGAGATGTACGGGCTCCAGCTCGATCAGCTCGCGGCGTTACTCGGCTTGACGGGGGCGCAGGCGCGTGCCCTCGTCGCGCGCTGGCGCGGGCGCGGCCTGGCCGATTCGGCGACGCTTGGTCCAGGGCCGGCCTGGGTGTGGCTAACCAGGGCGGGCTTGACCGCGTGCGGCGTCCGGTACGCGACAGCGCCGCCAGCGCTCGCCAGGCTGGCGCACATCCGCGCGGTGACCGCCGTGCGGCTCGCGCTGGAGGCCTTACCTGCCTACCAGCAGGCCGGCGCGCACTGGCGGAGCGAGCGCCATTTGCGCGCCCGCGTCGGCGCGCGTACGCGCGACCATCTGCCCGACGCGGAGGTGCACTGGCCCGATGTCGCAGCGGTGCACTGGGCCGGCGAATGCTGGGCGATCGAGGCCGAGCGCACCGCCAAGACTGTCGCCCGCACTGCCGCGATCATGCAGGAACTGTTAACCCGGACGGGCGACTATGGCTGCGCCGCCGGCGAAACGCGGGTTCCCGGTGCCCCGTCGCGCCACGCGAGGGCGGTGTACCTGTGCTCGTCAGCCGCCTTCGGCACCGTGACTCGCGCCCGTGACGCGCTCGGCAGCCTGGGCACGCGAATCGAGATCCGCGACTTACCGGCCAGCGCCGAGGTCCCGCAGTGAGCCGACGCGCGGCGGTCACCGCTGTCGGCGCGCTCGTTTTGGCCGTCGCGTTCGCGCCGGTTTCGCTGGTCGCAGCTATCGGCGTCGCGGTGGCCTGGCGGCGCGGCTGGCAACCTGGCCGTCTCTACCGGGCCGCGGCCTGGTGCCTGCCCATGGCTGCGGTCTGGCTGATAGCGACCGTTGTCGCCGGGCACTCCATCGCCTCGATCGCGCGCGCGCCGCTGACTGCGGTGCAGCGCGGCGACTACTTAGCCGCCGCCGTCCTAGTCGTCCCGATCGCTGTGCCCGCCGGCCTGCTGGCGGGCGCGTGGGCCTGGTCGATCCGGCTGGCGTCGATGGCGGCGCGGGCCGGCGGTCGCTCGCCCGCCGTCGCGGTGAACTTCGACCTTCGGCAGTGGCGCCACCAGGTGCGCAGCGCCAAGGCCAGGATCGCGGGCCCGGTCCCGCTGCTGGCCGCGAACGGCGACGTCGTCGTTGGCGCGGTGATCCGGGCGGTTGGTCACCCCGGCCGCCCGCTCGCCCGGCTGCCCGCCAGTCGCCTCCGCGCGCATCAGATAGTTCTCGGCGGCACCGGTACGGGCAAGACCACGCTCCTCTTGAGGCTCTGGGGGGCGTTCATGGCGACCGGCCTGCGCCAGCACGTTGCTGGCGAGGCTGGCGCGCCGCTGCTGGTGATACTCGACTGCAAGGGCGGTGCCGACGCTCGGCGCATCGCCGACCGTTGCCGCCGCGTGCTGCGCGAATCAGGAGCACGGAACGTGGCCGTCTGGCCCGATGACGCCGCCCTGTCGCTGTGGTCGCTGCCTGTCAGGCAGCTCATTACCACGCTGGTCGATCTCATCGAGCACGGCACCGGCGGCGCCGCATATTACGCCGACGTCATGGAGGCCGTCGTCGCGCTCGCGGTCGAGGCGCCGGCCGGACCGCCCGTCAGTACCGCCGACTTCCTGGCCCGGCTGGATCCAGCCTGGCTCGCGCAGGCGTGGCTTGGCGACGAGGATCGGCTTCCTCTAATCCGGTCCTCGGCCCGCCAGGTTCCGGACGTCGCACTGCGGTTCCGCACCCTCTTCCGCCGGCTGGGCGCAGGCCTGGACGGACCCGGCGCCTTCGACGACGCCGACGCCTGGTACTGCATCCTCGAGGGAACGACCGAGGTCGCTGTCGCCGAGGCGCAGGCGCGGGCCCTGGTCGACCTGCTCACGACGTACGTCGCTGGTGCGCACCGCCAGGTGCTGCTGGCGGTCGATGAGTTCAGCGCCGTGTCCCGGCGGCTGCCGATCTGGCAGCTGTATGAGCGGGCTCGGTCGCTGGGGCTCGCGGTCCAAGTGTCGTCGCAGTCGTGGCACGGCCTGGCCGCTCGCGAGGACGACAGGTACCGGCTGGCCGCGACCGCCGAAGGCGGCACCTGGCTACTGCGGACACCGCACCCGGACCCGGTGACCGCGCTCGCCGGGCAGCGCTCGCGCGTGGACAGCACCCGCCAGCTCACCGGGTGGCTGCGCTGGAGCCGCACCGGAACGTCAAGGATCGCGTCGGCGCCGGTCGCCGATCCGGACCGCATTCGCGGGCTTGACGTCGGCCAGGCCGCGTACCTGTATCGCGGCGGCGTCACCTATATCCAGGTCAAGCGCCTCATCGCCGGCCCGGCCGCGCTCACCTCACCGTCGCCGGCCGCCGCGCCGCCGCCGGCCGCGCAGGCAATGCTCGCCGGTTCGCAAGCGACGCAGCTCGCGAGGATGCAGGCCGACCCGGCCGTGGCGGCGTTCCTGGACGAAGCGTTCGGCCCGGCGAGGGCACGATGACAGACCCGTTCGCCGCGCTCGGCCTGCCTGCCAGCGCAAACCTGACCGATGACGACGTCCGCGCGGCGTGGCGGCGGCTGGCTGCAGCCACGCACCCGGATCGAGATGATGGCGGAGACCCGGCCGCGTTCGCCGCCGCGGCCGCGGCCTACACCGTGCTGCGAACGCACGCGGGACGCACAGAGGCGCTAGCAGCCGACCGCGAGCGCTCGGCCGGCAGGCGCCCACGCGTCCCCGTTCCCAGTCTTAGCGCGGATGGCAAGCTGGCGCGGCTGGCGCTGCGGGCGCTCGCCGTCGCCGCGGTGTCCTGGGCCGCCGTCGCAGCCGTTGGCTGGCAGCCTGCCAGCGCCGCCGTCACGACGGGAGCGCTGACGTGGCTGCTGCTAACCGCCCGGAACGACGTCGCCTAGGCGCCGCTCTGTGCCTTGTTCCTGAGCTGGGCGCCGAGCCCAGCCATGCCGGATCCTGTCGGCCAGCCGGACCGGACCAGGCGCTGACCTTTCTGACCCTGCTGATCCTGCCGCACGGGCGGCGGCGAGACCGACTGGACGCTCGCGGCACTGCACACCGCGGCGGCGTCGTTCGCTGGGCCTGGCACGTCGGTGCTTCTCGGGATCGCGCCCGCGCGGACCGGCGGCTTGGCGGTCTTGGTCAGCACGTGGCGCAGGTTCAGCGCGTTGGCATCCCTCGCGGTCAGCGGCTGCAGGCCGAACGTCGACTCGATCAGCGCGAGGGTAGACGTGTGCTCGAACGGGCCAGCATGGATCACGCCACGGCGGGCGCGGTTGGAGATCACGATGGCCGGAACCCGGAAGCCGAGCTGTGTGTAGTCAGGGATCAGCTGACCGTCCGTCGGAGTGGTGCTGTCACCGGCGTGACTGACGTTGGCCGGGTTGGTGTTGTCGATGACCTGAGGCGGCCGGACATGGTCGAAGAAACCGCCCCACTCATCGAACGTCACGACGAACACGGTGCTGTCCAGGTATCCCGCGTCCGACAGCGCGTGGTAAGCGTCGGCGATGAACCGCTCGCCGAGGCGGATGTCGGCGAGGGGATGGTCGTCGGCCGACGTTCCGTTGCCCTCGGTGTCGAATGCCGGGTCGATATAGCTCACGTTGGGCAGGTTGCCCGCGGCGACCGTATCGATGAACGACGGTGTGGTAACGGGGATGCCGAGCGCGTCGACATCACCTGGCGCGAACGGGTGCCAGAACGCGAAGTGCTTGCTGCCCCACAGCGCCAGGAACGGCAGGTCCCGGAAGAAGTAACCGCCGGTCGGGATGCCCTTGGTGTTCGGCACCGGCGACAGCTGGTCCCAGATGCTCGGCAGCGTCGTGGCTACGAAGCTGTTGTGATCCCGGTCGGTCTGGCCCGCGTGCTGGTAGAAGCGGTTCGGGAAGGTCTCGCCGGCAAACGAGCAGAAGTACCGGTCAAGAACTGTGTAATGCTCGGCGAGCGCGCCGATGACCGGCAGGTCGGGCACTGCCTTGCGGTTTCCTTGCTGGTCGAAGTTGGAGTAGTAGCCGATCGGGAACGTATTGGCCTTCGCCGGCGCCACGCCGGGATTGTTCGCCGGCGGCGTCGGCCGCTGCAGAAAGCCGTTCATACGCCCGAAGTTGTGCTGGATGAGGAAGCCCTCCCAGCTGTGGTCGGGATCTGAGTACCCGCAACCCTGGAAGTCGGGCGCTAGCGGGTAGTTCGGATAGTAGTTCCCGTCGGTGGCCAGGTAGATCATGTCGTTGCGCCCGTCCGCACCGGGCAGCCAGCTAAGGAAGTGGTCGAACGACCGGTTTTCCATCATGAGCACGACGACGTGCTCGATCCCGTTGGAACCGTTAGGAAAATGGGCGGAGGCGGCGCTGGCCGCGGTCTGCCCGAGGGCCTCCGTGCCGGTGATGGCCAGTCCGGTGGAGGCCGCCATGAGCTGCAGTACGGTGCGTCGAGTCAGCATGACATTCAGTCTGAACAAACCTGACATCCGCCGCCAGCCTTTCGGCGCGACCACGCGATGACGGGCCGGGAAAAAACCGGCGAACGTCATCCCCCCCCGAGCCAGGCCGCGGTAGGGCGGCCTGGCTCTGCCACAATGACGCAGATGGCGGGCCAGATCGCAGTCGTCCTGGCGATGCTGGCGGTCGTCGTGCTCGCGCGGCTGATCTCTGGCCGGCTTCGAGTGCCGTACACGATAGTCCTGGTCCTCTGCGGGCTCAGCCGATCGTGCAGCATGAGCTGGACCTCGAGGAGCGCACGCTCCCCGGCGGCTAACGCTGCCAGAGATCCGTAATGACGATGCCGACCGCGGCCAGCAGCTGACGAAGCAACGGCAGCGAGAGGCCGATGACGTTACTCGGGTCGCCGTCGATGCCATCTACGAACGGCGCCGCCAGCCCGTCGATGCTGAAGGATCCGGCCAGGGTCAACGCCTCACCGGTGGCGGCGTACGCGGCGATCTCGGCTTCGCTCGGCCGGCCGAACCTGATGGTCGTGGCGGCGACGCCGCTGACCTGTTGTCCTGTCGCTCCAGCGATGAGCCAGTGCCCCGTGTACAGCGTGCCCGTCCGCCCGGCCAGCAGCCGCCATACCTGCGCCACCTCGGCTGCCGAGGCGGGCTTGCCGACCGCGGCGCCGTTTAGGTCCAGCAGCGAGTCGCAGCCGAGGACGAGCGCTTCGGGTCGCAGACGCGCCACTGCTGTCGCCTTGCGCTCGGCCAGTGCCACGACAAGCTCGGCGGTCGGCCGGCCATCGGGGTTGGACTCGTCGACGCCGCTGACCACGACCTCCGGATCGATCCCGGCCCCGTGCAGGATGCGCAGGCGCCCGGTCGACCCAGACGCCAGGACCAGTGCCGCCCGGTTCGGCGTCGTCACTCGGCGCGGACCCGGCGGTCGGTCGCGCTGACCTGCCGCATCGTCTCGGCCAGGCTCTCCAGCGCGGGTAGTGCGGCGGTGAGCGCCGCGACGTCCTCGGCTGCCAGCAGCGCGAGGCATTGGGAGACGGCGGCCGCGCGGCGCGCTTTGATCTGCTTGTCGACGCGCCGGCCAGCTGCGGTGGCGACGACAGACACGCTGCGCAAGTCGGCCGGATCGGGAATGCGGTCGATCAGCTGAAGCTCGACCAGCCGGCCGATGACCCGCGACAGCATGGTGGGGTTGATCCCCTCGAGCTCGCCCAGATCCGGCAGGCTCATGGGTCCGCGCGCCACGATGAGCCCGAGCACCGAGGCCTGGGATGGAGTCAGGCCTGCCCCGGTCGATGACGCGTTGAGCTGGCGTGCGACCTTGACGATCACCCGGCGGAGGCGAATAGCGCCTTCGTCATCCATGCGCGCGATAGTACCGGCTCCGCGAACTAGTTGCCTGCCGGCAAGCAGTGTTACGGTAATGGCCGATGGCCGATCAACTCGCGCACGCTGACGCCGCTCCCGCCGGGGTCGCTGGTGCGCCAGCGCCCAGGCGCGTGGTCATCTTCGCGATCGTCTCCATCGCACTGCTCATGGCGTCGGTAGACCAGACGATCGTCGCGACTGCGCTACAGGCGATACAGCGCGATCTCGGCGCCCACGTGAACTGGAGTAGCTGGACGATCACGATTTACTCGCTCGGCCACGGCGGGCGGTGGTAGCCCGCTCAGGCCGCCAGGCGGGCGGCTCAGGCCGCTCGGCCGGGCTGCGGCCCGGTTGCTACCGGCCGCTCGGCATCGGCGATCCAGTTCGACCACGATCCGACGTACAGGGCTGCGCGGACCCCGGCCAGCTCGAGCGCCAGCACCTCGTGCGCTGCCGTAACGCCAGAGCCGCAGTAGGCACCCACCAGGCCGTCGCCAGGCTTAATGCCGAGATTCGCGAACCGGGCCCGCAGCTCGCTCGCTGACCGGAAGAAACCGGCTGAGGTCACGTTCTCGGCTGTCGGCGCGCTCAGCGCACCGGGAATGTGCCCCGCGACGGCGTCGATGGGCTCGGTCTCGCCGCGGTACCGGGCCGGCGCCCGTGCGTCGAGCAGGATCCCGGACCGCGCTGCCGCCGCGGCCCCGCCCGCCTCGAGCAGTGGCAGCTGCCCTGAGTCGGCCGCGAAGTCGCCCGGGACAGCCGTCTCGTCGGCCGTGCTGATCGCCTGGCCCGCCGCCTGCCACGCCCGGAACCCGCCGTCCAGCACTCGCACCCGGTCGTGACCGAAATAGCGCAGCAACCACCACGCTCGCGCGGCGACGGTCGCATCGGCGTCGTCGTACACCACCACCGGCCTCGACGAGCTGACGCCGGCGGCGCGCATGGCAGCCGCGAAGTCTTCGGTCGCGGGCAGCGGATGCCGGCCGCTGGCACCGGGCTGGCCGGCCAGCTCGGCGTCCAGGTCTACGTACGCCGCACCCGGCAGGTGGCCGGCCCGGTAGCTGTCGATGCCCGGTGGGCCGCCGAGCCGCCAGCGTACGTCGATCACCGTCGGCTGCGCGCCGCTGGCGATGCTGTCGGCTAGTTCGGCCACATTTATGAGGGGACCGTAGATCCCGATATCACTTGCCACATCCGAATCACCAGTCACATCGGCTGGCATCGCCTGACCGTCTCTTTCCCTGTGGATAACTTCGCGAATTCTGTGCACAAGTAAGCGCGGGCCGGTGCGGTTCCCGTACGGACCTGTGGATAAACACCATCCGGTGATCACGCTACGTGAGTCAGCAAGGGCACCCGTTGTTCACTCGCCGTAAGGGATCCGTGCATCCCGACGAGCCTCGATTCGCGCGGCTCGGCGACGGTCGCGACGACCGCCGAGGGACCTCGAGCCGCGGCCACGACGTCTCCGATGCGGTCGGCCACGGCCGCGTCAACAGGCCCGAACCAGCCGGCGTCGATCGCCTCGTCCCGGCTGACCGTCCAGGCGCCGTCACCGAGCGTAGCCTGCCACGCGGCGAGGACGTCCGCGGCTGCCCCGGGTACCGCGTAGACGTGTCGTGCCCGCGCCTCGCCGCCGAGGACAGCCACTCCCTCCCGAAGCGCCGGAATCAGGTCAGCGTCGGTGCGCCGTGACGGCGGCACGTCCACCATGCCGTGATCCGCGGTGATGTGCAGCGCTGTCCCGGCCGGCAGCGCACCCGCAAGCTGCTCAGCGAGCCGGTCCACGTGTGATAGCTGGAACCGCCACGCCGGTGATGTGCAGCCGCGCGCGTGGCCGGTCGAGTCGAGATCGCCGGTGTACACCATTGCCAGGCCCCGCGGCAGCGACGCAAGAGCCGTTGCGCTGGACTCCACCAGCGCCCCGAGGCTGTCCGCCGGGTGATAGTCGGCACCGCGCATGGCCGCCGTGGACAGACCGCTCTGCCGGAAGGCTCCAGGCGCGACGCGGAACGCCCCGATGCCCGCCGCCGCTGCCCGCTCGAAGATGGTTGACGCTGGCTGCCAGCCGACCGGATCGACGGCCTTGTCCCAGCGCAGCGCGTTCAGCAGCTGACCAGACGCCGGCACTCGCACCTGGTATCCGAGCAATCCGTGCTGGCCCGGCGGGCGGCCAGTGCCGAGCGAGCCGAGGCTCGTCACCGTCGTGGACGGAAAGCCCGCCGTCAGCCAGCAGCCGGTCGCCATCAGCCCGGCCAGGAACGGCGCGGCCGATCGGTGCGCGCGGAGCAGGTCCCAGCCAAGGCCGTCGACGACAAGCAGGCACGCGCGGCGCATCTGCGGGAGCCCGAGAACGTTCTCTTCACCGGGCACGCCGAGCGACCCGAGCACCGACTGACTCAGGTCGGCCAGCGTGCTGCGCCCGTAGCCGGGCAGCAACGGCTCCCCGGCCTCCTCCGCGTCGGTCACGGGCGGCTGGTCGCCTCGGTGAGGGCGCGCGCAAACGACACCACCTGCTCGACCGCCTCGGGACCGTCGGCCGCCTTGCTCACGCGCACCGTGAGGTCGTCCGCGGTCATGGTGCCGGTGAACCCGTGATCGGCCTCGCAGTTCTCGTCCCCGCAGTGGGCCGGCTCGATCTCGATGTGCGACAGCACGTTCCAGCCGATCGTCAGCACGACCTCGCTCGGCGCGGTCACGCCGGGAACGTAGGAAGCGGGATCCGGGATCACCCTCGTGAGCGCCACGGAAGAGATCCGTGCGTGCCGGACCGCCTCCGTGCTGGTCTCGGCTTGCGGCCGGGAGTCAGGATCGGCCTCGTCCGCCGGGTATTCGTCGGTGTGCGAGTACACCAGCCGAGTCGGCGTCAGCGCCATCACCGTCACATGCCGGCGCACCTCCATGCCGGGGTCGAAGTGAGCGTCGTGGACGACGACATACGAGATGACGGGTTCTGGCCCCACCGCCGACGACACCGCGTCGTACACCAGGCCGGGATAGTAGCCGCTTCGCTCGATCGCGGCCTGCATGCCGCTCGAAGCCGCCTTCGTATCGCTCATCCCCCCATCCTGCACCGTCCGCGGCCTTTCAATGACCACACGGGCCGACTTCACGTCGTTCCCGGCAGGCAACCCGGAAGGTACCTGAGCACGGACATGCGCCCGACCTGGGTGACGCCGGCCAGCCGCAGCCGACCCAAGCCGGCCAGGCGCAGGCGCGGCGCGGCCGGGTCGCCTACGTACACCGGCGCGATGGCCAGCCGGAATTCGTCGGCGAGCCCCGCGGTGAGGAACTGCTCGAGCACCTGCGCTCCGCCCTCCACCATGAGCCTTCCGATCCCCCGGCCCGCCAGGTCCGCCACCACCCAGGCCAGGTCGACACGATTCAGACCGGGAACGGGGACGACGTCGGCTACTGCCGCCAGCCGCGCGCGGAGCTCGCCGGCCTCTGCGGCGCTCGCATAGACGAGCGGGGGCTGGTCAGCGTCGGTGAAGAACCGCCGGCCAGGATCCAGGTCGGGGCTGCTGGTGATGGTCACCTTCAGCGGGTTCGCTGGCCGGCCGCGGGAGAGCCGCTGCTGCCTGCGCGCCGCGGACTTAACCGCGAGCGCTGGATTGTCGGCGCGGATCGTCTGCGCGCCCACCATGATCGCGTCGCTCTGCGCCCGGATCTCGTCCACCTGGTCCAGGTCGATCGCGTCCGACAGCGTCAGCCGGGTCGCGGACGCATCGTCAAGGTAGCCATCCGATGACATCGCCGCCGACAGCAGCACGTGCACGCTGATCCCTCCTCGCCGCCGTCGAGGCGAACTTACCCGGAGACCGTAGGCTCGGGTGTCATGGCCTGGACTGGACTGCGGCTGGCGATCACCCTGCTGACCGCCGTGCCGCTGCCGGGCGGTCCGGCGGTGGGGTCCAGCGCCGGAGCACCTGATCGACGGGCCACGGCCGCTGCACTGTACTGGGCGCCAGTCGTCGGCGTCGTGCTCGGTGCCGCCGCCGCCGGGGTGCTGCTCGCATGTCGGGCCGGGCACACCGGATCACTTCTCGGCGCGGTGCTGGCCGTCGCGCTGCTCGCCATCGCGACCCGCGGCCTTCATCTGGACGGCCTCGCCGACCTGGCCGATGGCCTCGGCAGCCGCAAGCCGCCCATGCAGGCGCTCGAGATCATGAAACGCTCGGACGTTGGGCCGTTCGGCGTCGTCACGCTCATGTTGGTGCTCCTGATCCAGGTCAGCGCGCTGGCGAGGGCTGAGCAGGCCGGCCACGGTCCGCTCGCGATCGTCGCGGCAGCGCTGGCGGCACGGCTCGCCGTCATGCTCGCCTGCAGGCAGGGCGTCCCGGCCGCTCGTTCGGACGGGCTGGGCGCCATGGTGGCGGGCACCGTGCATCCCCTGGCCGGCACGCTCCTCGCCGCGGCGGCCGTTGCAGGTGCCGGTGCTGTCGGCTGGAGGTACGCGGCTGCAATCGGGATGAGCCTGGTCGCCTCCTTCGCGCTTACGGCGCTCGCGGTACGTCGGCTGGGCGGCATAACCGGCGACGTGCTGGGCGCTGTCGCCGAGACGACCACGGCGGTGTGCCTGCTCGTCACCGCTGTCAGCTAGCTGAGTCGGCTAGCGCCGACCGTAGGCGGTCGGCGTACTGCCCGGCCTCGGCGTCTGACTCGTAGTGCAGGCGTGGCCAGAAGAACCCGCGCAGCCCGTCGCCCTTCGTGCGGGGCACGACGTGAAAATGCAGGTGCGGCACACTCTGGCTCACCACGTTGTTGGCGGCCACGAAGGTGCCCTGAGAGCCCAGCGCCGTGGGCATCGCCGCGCTGATGCGCTGCACCCGCAGGAAGTACGGGCCCACCGCCGCGGCAGGCAGGTCCGGCAGCGTAGCGACGTGCTGGCGCGGCGCGACCAGGACGTGGCCCTTGAACACCGGCCTGGCGTCGAGGAACGCGACGACCTCGGCGTCCTCGAGGACGATGTGCGCGGGTACGCGCCCGGCCGCAATGTCGCAGAACACGCAGTCGCTGATGGCACTCACCTTCCCGCTCGGCCGTTCTGTCCGGACGATAGCCTGCCCTCAGCATGGCGGCGGACGGGAGACGGCACATTCTGGCGATCGGCGGCATCTCGGCGCCAGCCGACGGGCCATTGCCGCCACTAATCGCGCACGCGCTCGAGTTGTCTGGCGTTGCGACCCCGCGCGTCTGCGTGCTCAACACGGCTGCAGGCGACGATCCCGCTGGCTACGTCCGGATGTACGCCCGGCTGTCGCAGTGCGGCGCCCGGCCTAGTCACCTGCAGCTGTTCACCATGCCCAACGTGCGCGATCCGGCCGGTCTGCTGCTGTCGCAGGACGTCATCTTCGTGGGCGGCGGCAGCGTGGCCAACATGGTCGCCGTCTGGCGAGTGCATGGCCTGGATGCCGTTATGCGCCAGGCCTGGGCGGCGGGCATTGTCCTGGCGGGCGTCAGCGCGGGCGCTATCTGCTGGTTCCTCGGCGGCACGACCGATTCCTTCGGCCCGCAGCTGCGGCCCTTCACCGACGGCCTGCGCTTCCTGACAGGCAGCTACTGCCCGCACTACAGCGGCGAGCCTGCCCGGCGGCCCGCTTATCAGGGGTTCGTCACCGGCGGCACGCTGCCAGCCGGGATCGCCTGTGACGACGGCGCCGGGGCGCATTTCGCCGACGACGACCTCGCCGAGATCGTCGCGGAGCGGCCTGCTGCGACCGGTTATCGCGTCGAGCCCGACGGCCAAGGCGGCTGCCGTGAGTACGCGCTGCCCGCCCGCCTGATCGCCGAGCCATGACCGGCATACGTCCTGAGGCTGACCGCGACTAGCCAGCAGGCTGACGTGGGGCCGCGGCATCGCACATAACCTTGATGCGTGTCCGCTGTCTATGCCTGGCTACGCCGGCACCCGCTGCTGGTCGACAGCGTGCTGGCGGCGGTGCTCATGCTCTTCAGCCTCGCCCAGCTCGTGCGCGGACCCTGGGAGGAGATCCCGGCGACCTTCCTGCTCGTCGTGCCTGTTGCAGTCCGCCGGCGCGCACCGGTCACGGCGTTTGCGATCGCGGCTGTGGGCGGCGCGATTCAGGTCACAACCGCCCGGCCTAGCCCTGCCGATCTCGCCGTGCTGATCCTGCTCTACACCGTCGCGGCGTACCGGCCGCGCCAGGCCTCCATCATGGCGCTGCTGGTGTGCCTGGCTGGCTCGACCATCGCGGTGATGGAGTGGGGACCGGTGGTGGGCGTCCAGCTCTTCTGGCGGCTGGTCTTCTCGGCCTTCCTGTTCGGGGGCCTGGAGCTGACGGTCTGGATCCTAGGCGACTCGATGCGCTATCGCCGCGGGTACTACGCCGCGCTCGAGGACAAAGCTGCCCGCCTCGAGGCCGAGCGGCACGCCCAGGCGAGGATCGCCGCGGCGGCCGAGCGGGCCAGGATCGCGCGCGAGCTGCACGACGTGGTCGCCCACCACGTCAGCGTCATGGTTGTTCAGGCCGACGGCGCCGGCTACGCACTGCGCGCCGACCCGGCGCGGGCCGAGGCGGCGCTGCAGGCCATCGCCGGGACCGGCAGGCAGGCCCTCACGGAGATGCGTCGCCTACTCGGCGTCCTGCGCTCGGCCGACGAGCGGGCGACGCTCGCACCGATGCCCGGGCTGGACGAGCTGCGGGAGTTGCTGGATCAGGCCAGGGCAGCCGGGCTAGAGGTGTCTTACACACTGAGCGGCACGCCCCGGGAACTGCCTGAGGGCGTCGAGCTAGCGGCCTACCGGGTCGTCCAGGAATCGCTGACGAACACCCGCAAGCACGCGGGCCTGGCGGCGACAGCCGCCGTCACGCTCCGATACGACCCAACCGGCGTGACCGTGGAGGTGACCGACAACGGCCTGGGCGTCACCAGCGAATACGCTGGCGGCCATGGCCTGGCAGGGATGCGGGAACGGATTGCCATGTACGGCGGCACCGTGATCGCCGGACCGCTGCCCGGCGGCGGGTTCGGCGTCACGGCCCGGCTGCCGTGCCCGCTGACCGCCACCGACCCAGCCGCAGGCGACACGCTCTCAGCCGACCGGGCCGCAGGCGACACGCTCTCAGCTGACCGGGCCGCAGGCGACACGCTCTCAGCCGACGCAGGCACTGGCGACACAGCCCCAGCCGACACAGGCGCTCGCGACACAGCCCCAGCCGGCACAGCCCCAGCCGGCCTAGGTGTGACCGATGCCAGGCCCGAGATCGCGCTCGCCGAAGGCTGGTCGCCGAATCCGAGCTTGTCCGGCGGTGTGCGATGACTGACGCCGCCGCCCTCATCAGGATCGTGCTCGTCGATGATCAGGAACTCGTCCGGGCCGGGTTCCGGATGGTGCTGGATGCGCAGCCCGACATGCAGGTGGTCGGCGAGGCCGGTGACGGCCTCGGTGCCGTTGACCTGGCGCGCCGCCTGCACGCTGACGTGATGGTCATGGACGCACGGATGCCCCGGCTCGACGGCGTCGAGGCGACGCGGCGGATCAGGCAGGCGGGCGACCTGCCCCGTGTCCTGATGCTGACGACCTTCGACCTCGACGAATACGCGTTCGCGGCCCTGAAGGCAGGCGCGAGCGGATTCCTGCTGAAGGACGTCCCGCCGGAAGAGTTGCTGTTCGCGATCAGGGCTGTCCACTCCGGCGACTCGGTGGTCGCGCCGTCGACCACGCGCCGGCTCATCGATCAGTTCGCCGCTCTGCTGCCTGGCAGCCAGGCGGCGCCGGACGAGCTCGGCGAGCTGACCGACCGCGAGCGAGAGGTCCTCATCCTCGTCGCCCAGGGGCTCTCGAACGCCGAGATCGCGCAGCGGTTGTTCGTTTCCGAGGCAACGGTGAAGACGCACGTCGGGCGCGTGCTCGCCAAGCTCGGCCTGCGCGACCGGGTCCAGGCAGTGGTGTTCGCCTACGAGCACGGCCTCGTGCGGGCCGGACATCGATCCACGTAGCCGACTGCCGGAAATGGCCCGGTGACGCCAGTGCTCAACTGTCACAGAATGGCCAAAATAGGAGCCTACGTGGCCTTCACCAAGTAATCTCCCACGTGGCTGCGATAAGGGCGGACGACCATGCTGACGGCGCACAACTTTTCTTACGGGCTTCTGACGCCCGCGCTCGCTTACCTCATGTCCTGCCTGGGCGCGTTCCTTGGCTTGCGCTGCACGGCACGGGCGATGGCGTGCACGGGCCGCGAGCGACTGGGCTGGCTCCTGCTGGGCGCGGTGTCTATCGGCACGACCGGCATCTGGGTCATGCACTTCATCGCGATGCTCGGCTACACAGTGCCGGGCCAGGTCATCCACTACAACGTGCTCGTCACGATCGGCAGCATGCTCATCGCTGTGATCGTCGTCGGAATAGGGCTGCTGATCGTCGGATTCGCCCGCAGGAAGTGGACCAGCTTGCTGCTCGCAGGCACATTCACTGGCGTCGGCGTCGCGGCCATGCACTACACGGGCATGGCTGCGATGCGGCTGCCAGCCCGCATGACGTACAGCCCGGCGCTGTTCGGTCTGTCTGTCGTCATCGCCGTCGTCGCCGCCACCGCGGCGCTGTGGGCAGCGCTCAACCTCAGCGGCGCCCGAGCCAACCTGGCCGCCTCCCTCATCATGGGCGTCGCCGTGAGCGGCATGCACTACACCGGTATGGCCGCCATGCACCTATTCCCCCCCGGGGCGGGCGGCGGCATGGAGATGGCAGGCGGGGGCGCTACCGCGGAGACCTTCCTGCTTCCGTTGCTCATCGGCATCAGCATCCTCGCCTTCATCATGACCGCGACGCTCGCCCTGTCGCCGACCGACGAGGAAATTCGCGCCGACGCCGCCCTCCTCCAGCGGATCGAGGCAGCTCAGGGCGGCATGAACGGTCAGACGGGTGGCGCTGGCCCGCTGCCCTCGGCAGTCCAGTCGGCAACGGTCATCAGCCGCGCGACCCAGGCGCGCCGGCAGGCCGAGCGCGAAGAGCCATATTCACGCCACTGACCGGCGGGCACAGCGATCGCGGCCCCAGTAACGGGCTGGCCAGGTAACCGGCTGGCCCAGTAACCGGCTGGCACAATGGCGAGCATGCCAGCCAGCGACCCCGTGAGCGATCCCGTCGCAACCGAAGGCCTGCCGCCTGGCCGGTGGCTCCTGCTGATCTACCGCGTTCCGTCGGAGCCGAGCAGGCTGCGCGCGACGGTCTGGCGCCGGATCAAGAGCCTCGGCGCCATCTACGTGCAGAGCTCGGCGGCTGCGCTGCCAGCCAGCACGAATGCCGAGCGCGCGCTGCGCAAGCTGCGGAGCGAGATCCTCGACATGGCGGGGACGGCCATACTCCTCTCCTGCGAGGTCCTGGCCGGGGAGGCTGAGATCCGGGCGCAGTTCCAGCATGCGCGCGACGACGAGTACGAGGAGATCGTCGACAAGTGCGCCGACTTCATCGCCGGGATCGACAAGGAGTACCGCGAGAACCACTTCAGCTACGCCGAGCTTGAGGAGAACGAAGTCGACCTCGTCAAACTGCGCACCTGGCTCCAGCGAGTCCGCGAGCGCGACGTATTCGGCGCCAGCGGACTCCAGCAAGCGGTCAGTGCGCTGGCGGAGTGCGAGGAGAAGCTTGAGGCGTACGCGGCCCGTGTGTACGCCGAGGAAGGAGAGGGCCGCTGACCGCCCGCGAGAGGCTCAATGGCAGCAGCACGACGAGCACCAGGGGCAGCAACCACCAGGCGGTCACGCCGGCGCGGTGCAGGCCGTAGGTGCCGGCCAGGCCGAGCACGATCCCCGCGGCCACGACCCAGTCGTCGCCTACAACGAAGTCGTACCAGAACGCTCCGAACGCCCGCAGCTTTGACACGTCTACGCCTCCTTAGCGTGCGACTGGGCTCGTCGGCGCGGGCAGGCGAATGCCACTCCCGCCGCCGCCCTCGACGGATCGCCGCAGCAGCGCCGTCAGCCCGAGGCCGAAGAGCGCGACCGCGGGAATGATCACCAGCAGAGCGGCGTCAGAGCCAGGCCATTGCGCCCCCGCGCCCTCGCCGCCCCAGAAGATGCCAAAGCTGGTCAGCATGATCCCGACCACGAACTTCAGCGTGTTCTCGGGGACGCGGGCCAGTGGCGCCCTAATCGCGAAACCGGCACCGGCGACGAGCACAACCGCGCAGACTGCCGAGATGGCCGCCAGCCCGACATTCTTGGCGTTGGCGCCGAACGTCAGGACGATGAACACGACCTCGAGGCCCTCAAGGAGGACGCCCTTAAAGGACAGGGTGAAGCCGTACCAGTCGGGAGCCAGGAATGACCGTCGGGCTTGCTGTCCCTTCGCCTCAGCCAGGTGCTCGGCGAACAGTTTCGCCTCGTCATGGAGTGCCTTATGGCCGCTAGCCCGCAAGATGGCCTTCCGCAGCCACTGCAGCCCGAAGACAAGCAGCAGGGCTCCGACGAGAACCCGCAGGGTCGTCAGCGGCAGGTGCGAGACGGCCGGGCCGAGCACGGCGACGACGACTGCGAGCACGAAGAGGGCAGCAACCGAGCCAGTCCCGGCCGATCGCCAGTCCCTTGCGGTCCCGGCCGCGAGCACGATGGTGGTCGCCTCGACTGCCTCGACCGCACAGGCCAGAAATACAGCGATGAAGAGCGCGCTTCCGGCGGCACTCATGACGGTCCTCCAGCTGGCCCTAGGGGCATGACCTAGTCATTATAACAGCCGTCACATTTACCAGGTGACGATTGTTACCGCGGCTTACCACAGATCGGGTACAGCTGCGCCAGGCACTAGGCTGAGGACCCGTGACCACGAAGCCTCTCACAGTCAGCACCGCCGACGCGCGCGGTATCAACGCCGATGCCCTCATTATCGGTGTGACGGAGGATCCAGGCGGCCCCGTCCCGGCCCATGGCTCGGAAGGCACCGACGCCGCGCTCGGCGGCTCCCTCGCCGCCATCCTGGCCGCCCTCGGCGCGACAGGCAAGCAGGACGAACTGACCAAGATCGCGTCGTCGGGTGCCGTCGCGGCTCCCCTCATTGTCGCTGTCGGGCTCGGCCGGGCCGATCAGGGCGGAGAACGCGGCCGGCTTGAATCGCTCCGCCGGGCCGCCGGCTCGGCCGTTCGGGCGCTCCGCGGCACGGCGCGTTCGATCGCGCTGTCACTTCCTGCCCGCGATGAGGGCGAAACCGAAGCCGTGGCCCTCGGCGCGCTGCTTGGCCGCTACAGCTTCACCAGATATCGCAACGGCACCAACGGCAGCGGCGGAAACGGCAGCGCCGCAGCTGGCACACCCGATCTCACAGTGGTGTCGTCGGTGGGAGCGGCCGCCGGGCGGGCGCAGGAACTGGCCGACGCTATAACCCTGGTCCGCGACCTCGTCAACACCAGCCCTGCGGATCTGTATCCCGAGACGTTCGCCGCTGAAGCCCAGCGGGTC
Organism: Streptosporangiaceae bacterium; assembly: GCA_035472835.1. Lineage (GTDB taxonomy): Bacteria > Actinomycetota > Actinomycetes > Streptosporangiales > Streptosporangiaceae > JAJYUU01. The sequence continues at coordinate 28,802 of DATIOU010000123.1, forward strand.
GCGGTAGCCGCCGGCCTGGAGATCACGGTGCTGGATCACGTCGCCCTGGCGGGTGGCGGCTACGGCGGTATCACGGCCGTAGGACAGGGCTCGGTGCACCCACCGAGACTCGTCCGGCTGGCGTACCGGCATCCGGAGGCCAGCAAGACCGTCGTATTCGCCGGGAAGGGCATCACATTCGACTCCGGCGGGCTGTCGTTGAAGCCGCCGAAGGCGATGGAGGCCATGAAGTCCGACATGGCCGGCGCGGCCGCTGTCCTCGGCGCGCTTCAGGCGATCGCTGCCCTCAGGCCTACCGTGAACGTTGTGGGCTACCTGGCCATGGCAGAGAACATGCCTGGCGGCGGCGCCCAGCGACCGTCCGACGTGATCACGATCTTCGGCGGCAAGACCGTCGAGGTGCTCAACACCGACGCCGAGGGGAGGCTTGTCCTGGCCGATGCCCTCGCCAGGTCCGCGCAGGACGCCCCCGACTTGCTCATCGACGTCGCCACCCTCACCGGCGCGCAGCTTGTCGCTCTCGGCCCTCGGATCAGCGGCGTCATGGGGAGCGACGAAGACGTCGCCGCCGCGATCGCTGCGACCGCCCGGGACGCCGGCGAGCAGGCGTGGCCGATGCCGTTGCCCCCGGACCTGCGCAAAGGTCTGGACTCCACGGTCGCCGACCTGGCGAACGTGACTGGCGAGCGGCATGGCGGCATGCTGGTCGGCGGTCTGTTCCTGAAGGAATTTGTGCCGGACGGCGTGCGCTGGGCACATGTGGATATCGCCGGCCCGGCCTTCCATGAGGGCGAGCCCTATGGATACACCCCCAAAGGCGGGACCGGCGCCGCGGTGCGGATGCTCGTCCAGGTCGCGACCGACGTCGCGGACGGACGGCTCTGACGCCGGGGGCAAGCAACGACGCTTGCCTCCTGAGAGATCGTGAATAGGAGTACGCACGTGACCGACAGCGCCGACTTCAGTAGCGCCGGCCCGAACAACGGCGACTACGACATCGTCATACTCGGCGGAGGTAGCGGCGGCTACGCCTGTGCGCTTCGCGCTGCCGAGCTGGGCAAGCGCGTCGCGCTCATCGAAGAGGACAAGGTCGGCGGGACCTGCCTGCACCGCGGGTGCATACCCACGAAGGCCCTCCTGCACGCCGCCGAGGTCGCCGACCTGGCGAACGATGGTCCGAGCGTCGGCGTACGCACCACGCTCGACGGCATCGACATGAACGGCGTCAACGCCTATAAGGACAAGGTCGTCACCCGGCTTTGGAAGGGCCTGACCGGCCTTGTTGCCAGCAGGCGGATCGAGGTTATCGAAGGCCACGGGAAGCTCATCTCGCCCACCGCTGTCCAGGTCGGCGACCGCATCGTAACGGGCGCCCACGTCGTGCTCGCCACGGGCTCGCAGATCCGCAGCCTGCCCGGCCTGATCCCCGACGGCAACCGGATCATCACGAGCGACCACGCTCTGCAGCTCGATCGCGTGCCCGACTCGGTCGTCATCCTGGGCGGCGGTGTGATCGGCGTGGAATTCGCCAGTGTGTGGCGCTCGTTTGGTGCTGAGGTCACCATTGTCGAGATGCTGCCGCACCTGCTGCCGACGGAAGAGGAGTCGAGTTCCAAGCTGCTGGAGCGCGCGTTCCGCCGCCGTGGGATCGGCTTCAAACTCGGCGCCAAGTTCGAGAGCGTCAAGGACACCGGCACCGGCGTGACCGTCACACTCGAGGGCGGCGCGACCATCGACGCCGAGCTGATGCTCGTCGCCGTAGGCCGCGGGCCGGTGTCAGCGGGGCTCGGATATGACGAGGTCGGCGTCGCCATGGATCGCGGCTTCGTGCTGGTAGACGAGCTATGCCGGACCAACATCCCGACGATCTCCGCCGTGGGCGACCTGCGGCCCGGCCTGCAGCTCGCGCACGTCGGCTTCGCCGAGGGGATTCTCGTCGCCGAGCGCCTGGCCGGGCTCCCCGTCATTCCCGTCGACTACGACGGCGCGCCGCGGGTGACTTACTCCCATCCCGAGGTCGCCTCGGTCGGCATCACGTCGGCCACGGCCGCTGCCCGCGGCATCGAGTTCACCGAGTTCACCTACGACCTGGCCGGGAACGGCAAGAGCCAGATCCTCCAGACCAGCGGCGCGGCGAAGGTCATCGTCACGGCGGGCGGCGGTCCGACGCTCGGCGTGCACCTGGTTGGGGCCCGGGCCGGCGATCTGATCGCCGAGGCCCAGCTGATCGTCAACTGGGAGGCCGTGCCGAACGACGTCGCCCAGCTCATTCACCCGCACCCCACCCAGTCCGAGGCCATCGGCGAGGCATTCCTTGCCCTTGCCGGTAAGCCGCTCCATAACCATGGCTGACCTGCTGGCGCCGTTCCCGCCGCAGTCTGAGCGCTAGAGTCACGTATAAGCGAAGAAGGAGCTACGGAAGCGATGTCGGTCTCCGTATCGATGCCACAACTCGGCGAGAGCGTCACCGAGGGCACTGTCACCCGCTGGCTGAAGCGGGAAGGCGAGCACGTTCAGGCTGACGAGCCGTTGCTGGAGGTGTCGACCGACAAGGTCGACACGGAGATTCCGTCGCCCGTCTCGGGCATCTTGCGCGGAATTACCGTCGCCGAGGACGAGACGGTGGCCGTCGGCGCTGAGCTTGCGATCATCGATGAGGACGGCTCGGCTGCCCAGGCCGGTCAGGCCGCCGCGTCGCAGGCCGCCGCTCCGCCCGCAGCGGCTCCTCCGGCGGCGCCGGCACAGCCTGCCGCGCAGCAAGCCCCGCCAGAGCCGATCCAGCCACAGCCCGTCGAGCCACAGCCCGTCGAGCCACCGCCCGTCGAGCCACAGCCGGCGCGGCCCGAGCCCGTGGCGCCACGGCCGGCCGCTGCGGCTGAGCCGCCCGCGCCGAGCTATGCCCCGCCCCCGGATCCCGAGATCATGACCGCCGACACGCCACCGACGCCCGCTTACGAGTCGGCCGTGGCGGCTTACCCCGACTACGACGGCAGCAACGGCCAGGCACCGGCCGCGGCGCAGTTCACCGAGACGGCCGACGGCCCCTACGTCACGCCCCTGGTGCGCAAGCTCGCGGCCGAGCACGGCATCGACCTTGCGTCCGTGACCGGCACAGGTGTCGGCGGTCGCATCCGCAAGCAGGACATCCTGGATGCCGCTGCCCTCCAGCGCGGTCCGGCCGCTGGGCCTGCCCAGCCAGCAGTAGCACAGCCCGGATCGCCATTGCCGGGGCCCGTCGCGCCGGCAGCGCAAGCTCAGCCCGCCGCACCGCAGGCTCCCGCGCAGCCCGCCGCACCCGCGGCCGCGCCTGTAGCGGCCGCGGCTGAGCCGTACCCCGCCAGGCAGCGTCCGGCTATCGTGCCGTCGAGCCTGCGAGGGACCACCGAGCGGATGTCGCGCGCCCGGCAGATCATCGCGCAGCGCATGGTGGAATCGCTCCAGACCTCGGCCCAGCTGACCACGGTCGTTGAGGCCGACGTTACCGCGATTGCCCGGCTGCGGGATCGCGCCAAGGCCGCCTTCGAAGCCCGCGAGGGCGTCAGGCTTTCCTTCCTGCCGTTCTTCGCGCTCGCGACCGTCGAGGCGCTGAAGGTTCATCCCAGGCTGAACGCGGTCATTGACACGGCATCAGGCCAGGTCACCTACCACGACGCCGAGCACCTCGGCATAGCCGTCGACACCGAACGCGGCTTGATGGTTCCCGTTATCAAGAACGCTGGCGACCTGAACATCGGCGGACTCGCCCGGAAGATTGCCGACCTGGCTAGCCGGACGAGGGCGAGTCAGGTCAGCCCGGACGACTTGTCTGGCGGCACCTTCACGATCACCAACACAGGCAGCCGGGGCGCGCTGTTCGACACACCGATGATCAACCAGCCCCAGGTCGGCATCCTGGGCACCGGCAGCGTCGTCAAGCGCGCGGTCGTGGTCGAGGACTCCGCCCTCGGCGAGGTGATCACGGTGCGGTCGATGGTCTACCTCGCGCTGACCTATGACCACCGGCTCGTAGATGGTGCGGACGCGGCCCGGTTCCTGGTCACGATCAAGGAACGGCTCGAGGAAGGCGCCTTCGAGACAGAACTCGGGCTGTAACGCCACCGGCGAGTCCGTTGTGCGCATCGCTATCACGGCATCGACAGGTCTCATCGGCTCCGCGCTGAGTCAGGCACTCAGCCGGGACGGCGTAAGCGTGCTCCGGCTCGTCCGCCGGCCCGCCCGGAGCGGCGAACTGCAGTGGGATCCCACCAGACCGGATGGCGGCCTGATGGCCAGCGCGCTCGACGGCGTCGACGCCGTCGTCCACTTCTCCGGCGCACCGCTGGCGGCAGGCCGGTGGACGCCGGCCCGCAAGCGCGAGCTGCGCGCCAGCCGAATTGACAGCACCGGCGCGCTGATCCGGGCAATGCTCGCCGCCCCGGCGCCGCCGCCTGTGCTGCTCACCGCATCGGCCATCGGCTGGTACGGCGACACCGGATCGACGGCGGTGGACGAGACCGCGCCGAATGGCAGCGGCTTCCTCGCCACGCTCGTCCGCGACTGGGAGCAAGCCACGGTGCCCGCCCACGCGGCCGGCATAAGGGTGGTGAACCTGCGCTCCGGCGTCGTGCTCTCCGGTCGCGGCGGCATGCTCAAGCCGCTGATGCTGCCATTCCGGCTCGGGCTCGGCGCGCAGATCGGCGGCGGCACGCAGTACACGAGCTGGATCACGCTGACCGACCACGTCGCGGCGACGCGGTTCCTGCTCAGCCGCGACGACATCGCCGGTCCCGTCAACGTCACCGCGCCGGTGCCCGCGTCCAACGCTGAGCTGACCAGGGCGCTGGCCAGCGCGCTGCACCGTCCTGCCGTGCTCCGCGTGCCAGCTGCCGTGGTCCGGCTGGCGCTCGGCGAGTTGTCGACCGAGCTACTCGCCAGCAGTCGCGTTGTCCCGGCCCGGCTTGAATCGGCTGGGTTCACGTTTCGGCATCCGACGATCGGCCTGGCCGTCGCCGCGGCGATCGCCGAACGCCGGCTAACCTGACCGCCGGCCGGAATCGACCTCCTCGCCAGTCAGGTGATTCTCGCCGACGGACGGCAGGTGCGCGTCGGGCTCCACCAGCAGATCCGTCAGCGGCCGGCCTGGTTCGACGCCAGCCAGCGGGATATCGCGCAGCCGCGGCACAGGCCCTCGCACGCCGCGGTACCGCAGCATCACCGCATTGGTCATCCGGATTAGCCGACGGGCACCGAGGACAGCGACGGCCGCCAGCGGAAGCTCGATGACAAGAGCGGACACCAGGCTGAGCCAGAAGTCGCTTGTGCGCGCATTGAGCACGACGTCGAACCACGCATCGCAGCACAGCAGTGTCGCCAGAACCACGAGGCACACGATGAGCAGCTGGCGCCGCCGCCACGAGGCCCAGCCGGTCGCGGCGAACGCCGCCAACAGTGCTATGTCGAACCCTACCCAGGCGCCGCGCCAGTCGCCGGAGCGGTAATACCGCGGGAGCGTCGCCGCTAGCAGGCCAATCCACGCCGCGAGCACGATGCAGCAGACGATGATGACGCTGAGCATGATGGCCCGGCGCCGCCGATCTCCGGCCCGCACGCCCAGATCCTGGGCGTCAATATCGGCCAGGATCCGTCGCAGCCGTTGCCGCTCCAGGGGAGTCATGCGGCGCAGTTCCTGCTCGTCATACACGGCACGTACCTCCTGCTGACGTAGCCGCAACGGCGCTCAGCGCATTCCCGCCGGTGAATCTGGGAGATTTGTGCCCCGTCTGGGGCCGAGCTATGCCCTTGTCGTGATCACGGTTTTGCGTCCGCGTTGCACGCGATTCGACTAGGCGATCGTGACTGGCAGCGCATCGAAGCCGCGCAGCAGGAACGTCTCCCGTCGGACCGGCTCGCCGGCGGCGCTCAGCTTCGGGAACCGTCGCATCAGGCGCGGGAACGCGATGCCGCCCTCGAGCCTGGCGAGCGCAGCGCCGATACAGAAGTGGGCGCCGCCGCCGAAGCTCAGCGGCGCGCCTTCGGAGCGAGATGGTCGGAAGACATCGGGATCGGCGAAGCGCCGTGGATCCCTGTTTCCGGCCCCCAGCACCGTGGTCACAGAGTCGCCGTCGGAGACCATCACGCCGCCGATCTTCGTCTCGTAGCCGATCCGGCTGGTGAGCTGGACGGGCGAGTCATAACGCAGTACTTCCTCGACGAACACCCCGGCCGACACCGAGCCAGCAGCCAGCGCCGCGCCGGTCTCCGGCTGCTGGAGAATGATCTGCAGCCCGTTGCCGAGCAGATTCGTGGTGGTCTCGAAGCCAGCGACGAGCAAGAGCGTCAGATTGTGCAGCAACTCGGCGTCGCTGAGCCGACCGTCCGCTGACTCGCTGACGGCAAGCAGGTCGCTGATCAGGTCATCGCGCGGATTGGTACGGCGGCTCGCGGCCAGACCGGTGAAGTAAGCGAGCAGTTCGACGGCGGCGGCGTTGATAGCCGGCAGAGTCGCGACGTCGTGGAACTCGAAGACCTGGGCGAGATCGCGGGCGACGGGGCGGAAGCTCTCCCTGTCCGCCTCGGGAATCCCGATCAGCTCGCAGATCACGGTCACCGGCAGCAGGTACGCGAAGTCATGCATGAACTCGACGGGAGAACCGTCCGCACCGCGATCGGCCATCCCATCCAGCAGGTCGTCGGCCATCCTGTCGATGGCAGGCGCTAGTTCGGCCACCCGCCGAGCGGTGAACGTCCGCGCCATCAGGCTGCGGATCCGAGCATGCTTGGGACCGTTCAGGTTCAGGATCCAGTCCATCCCCTGGACGAAGACCGGGTTCGCGCGCCAGCCCGGAAAGTCGTGATCGAATGTCGCCTCGTCACTAACCCGGAAGCCGGGGTCGCGCAGGATGGCGTTGATCGCGTCGTAGCCGACGACGACCAGGGCGCCCGGCGCCAGGCTGACCGCCTCCCCCATCTCGTGCAGCCCTGCGTAGAGCGGGTATGGGTCGGCTCGCCCAGCCGGCGTGCTCAGTGCTGTGAAGATCTCGACGGCGTCCATGTGTCCCCTCGCGTTAGTCAGGCCGCCCGTAGTGCTGACGATAAGTACTATCGCGTTATGACGTCAAGCTATATCGCGTCATTGGCGTCGCTTGGCCCGCCTAGCGGCCGACGCCTCCGGGCTAAGCTGATGCTGTGCATGGTGAGCTGGTATTCGCCCGACTGGGCATGGGCGCGGACGCCGTCGAATACTCCGCTGCGTGGGATCTTCAGCGTCTGGTCCACGAGCGTCGCGTCGCGGGCGAGATCCCGGACACGTGCCTGCTGCTTGAGCATCAGTCGGTGTACACAGCCGGCAAGCGCACCAGCCCCTTGGACCGCCCACTCGGCGATCCGGGCGCGCCAGTCATCGACGTCGACCGTGGCGGGAAGATCACCTGGCACGGACCCGGCCAGCTCGTCGGCTATCCGATCGTCGCGCTCGACGAGCCGCTGGATGTCGTGAATTACGTCCGTCTCATCGAGGACGCCATGATCGGAGTGTGCGGCGCGTTCGGCGTGACGGCTGGTCGCGTGGAGGGGCGGAGTGGCGCCTGGCTTCGGGGCGACGGAAAGGGCAGGCCAGACCGCAAGATCGCGGCTATCGGGATCCGTGTCGCTCGTGGCGTGACGATGCACGGCTTCGCGCTCAACTGTGACTGCGACCTGTCGTGGTACGACCGGATCGTCCCGTGTGGCATCTCGGACGCGGCAGTCACGTCGCTGTCGGCCGAGACGGGCCGGCGGATCACGGCTGGCGACGTCGTGCCGGTCGTCGAGCAAGAGCTCGCGAGGGTTCTCGGCGCGACCAGCGTCGAGAGCGTGGCCGGGCTGCCGGCGGCTCGCGCGGCCGCGGCCGCCGCGGGCTGAGGCGCGCTCGTTACAGCGCCGCTAGACCCGGCCCGGTCCGGACGCATCCTGATGGGAGCGCGGTAAGCGCCGCGACGACGCGCGGCGACGATGCGGGCGCGAGCAGGGACTCCAGGTCGCTGGTAGCAGCGAACTGGCAGTCGTCAAGTTCCTCTGGCTGCAGCTGGATGCCGGACAGACTCGGCAGGATGCCGCCGTCGAAGATGAAGAAGACCGCGGGCCGTGCCGTCGGCCCGTAGATGTCCTGGGCCAGCTGCCAGTCGACCGCCAGCAGCGCGCCAAGCGCGGGCTCGATGCCGAGTTCCTCTGTCACCTCGCGGGCGCAGCCAGCGCGCGGCGCCTCGCCGAACTCGCAGATGCCGCCCGGAAGCGTCCAGTGGTCGCGGTAGTTGGGCTTGACGATCAGTACTCCCCCGGCGCCGTCACCGATCAGCGCCGCGGCGCTGACGACGACGCCTGGAAGGCTCGCGTGCCACTTAACCGGCTCTATGAAGCCCTCCGGTTTCATGCGGCCGACTGCCGGCACTCAGCTATCTGCGCGTGCGGCGCGGACAAGGAAGTCGCCGAGGTCAGCGGTTGGCACCTGCGTCTGTACGCCGCTGCGCATGTCGCGCACCGTCGTCACGCCGGCCTCGTGCTCCCGCTCGCCGTAGATCACCGCCCACCGCGCGCCGCTATCGCTAGCCCACTTGAGCTGCCTGCCGAGCTTGCTTGAGGAACCGAGGTACACGCTCGCACGCAGGCTCGCTCGCCTGGCTGCGGCCGCCAAAGCGAAAGACTGCATGGCCAGGTCAGGCCGCATCACGGTAACGGCAACATCGAGTCGGCGCAGCTGATCGGTCTCCGGTCCGGGCAAGAGCGCCAGAACTCGCTCCACGCCGAGGGAGGCGCCGGTCGCTGGCACATCGGGGCCGCCGAGCTGTGCGATCAGGTTGTCGTACCGGCCACCTGAGCCGATCGAACCCGCCACGCCAGCGGCGACGACCTCCCAGATCGGCCCGGTGTAGTAACTCAGCCCGCGCACCATGCGCGGCGTGAACACGACGCGGCCGGCCGGGACCTGACCACCAAGCAGGGACAAGACCGTGTCGACCTCATCCAGCCCAGCCGTCCCCTCATCGGTTTTTGTCAGAGCCACGCGGACCCGCTCGACGGAGTCGGGCGCCGTCAGCGTCGTGACCAGCTCACACGCCTGCTCCACCGGCAGGCCGCGCCCGGTCAGCTCGGCGACAACCTCGCCAGCCGGCAGCTTGTCCAGTTTGTCGAGCGACGTAAGCACGCCGGCGCCCTTGTCCGCCCCGATGCCGAACGCCCCGAGCAGGCCAGCCAGGACGCGCCGAGAGTTCAGCAGCACCGTGAAGTCCTGCAGGCCAAGCTCGGCCAGCGCATCGTGCTGAGCGCTCAGGGTCTCGGCGTCCGCGAGCAGCGAAAGCGATCCCAGGGTGTCCAGGTCACACTGCACGAATTCCCGATAGCGGTCCTTGCCCGGCCGGTCGGCCCGCCACACCAGGCCCATCGCATAGCGCTTGTAGGGGGTGGGCAGCTGACTGCCGTAGGCGGCTGCGACGCGCGCCAGCGGAACCGTCATGTCGTAACGCAGGGCGAGGTCGGCCTCGCCGGTTGCTTCGTGCTCGCCGCGGCGCAGGATCTTGAAGACGAGCTTGTCGCTCTCCTCGCCGTACTTGCCAAGGAGCACATCCAGTCGCTCGAACGCCGGCGTCTGGAGTGGCTCGAAGCCGTAGCGCGTGAAGACCGAGCGAATGACCGCGAACGCGTGCTCACGCCGCTCGACGTCGGCGGCGAGGAGGTCGCGAGTACCGGAGGGCGGGTCAAACTGGCTCGGCATAAGCAATATGCTCCCCGATTACGGGCCGCTTCGTCACATCGGCCCGCCGGCCCGCGGTGCTGGGTTAACTGAGCGGGCCTAACGACGCGTGCCCACGAGCAGCGAGTTGGCCAGGTCGGGCAGCACTACCTCGGTCCAGGTCAGACGGTCTTGCCCAGCGAACAGGTCGCGCTTGACGTCGGATGCGCGCAGCGGCGAGTGCGCCGGCAGCGACCGAGTGGGCGTGAGGTCATCCATCACGATGCGGCCACCCGGCTGAAGCATCGCGCAGAGCGCGGCGAACGACCCCGCATCCCGTACACCGCAGTCGGCGAAGATCAGGTCGAAGGGGGCATGCGGCGGCAGAACATCGTTGGCATCGCCGGACAGAACCCGGACCCGGGCATCGCCGGCGAACAACCCCGCGGCGGCTGCCACCAGCCCGCTGTCTAGGTCGGCAGTGACCAGCGTGCAATCGCCGGGCATCGCGCTCGCGATCCATGCCGCGCTGATGCCCGCACCCGTGCCGAACTCGGCGATCACGCCGCCATGACACCCGGCTGCCAGCATGGCCAGGAACCGGCCGACGCTGGGGAGGCAGGCCGACGGCCGCCCGGCAGCCTGCTCCGTGGTCAGCGGGAAGCCAAGCTGCCGCGCGACGGCGTAGGCCTGCTCGACCAGCCGAGGCACTGTCGGCTCGATCAAAACGTGCTCTCCTCAGGTGCGGCGGCGGTATGCCAGGACTGCCAGCGGAGCGAAGACTACAAGGATGCCGAGCGCCCAGAGCATCGACTCGCCTGCATAGACGGCAATTGGGCCGCCGCGCATGAGGCCACGCGCCGCGGCCGCCAGTAGCGTCATCGGGTTTGCCTTGGCGAACGCCTGGAGCCAGCCCGGCATCGTTTGAATCGGCACTAGGAGGCCGCTAGCGAACACGATCGGGAACATCGCAGTGAAGCCGAACGTCTGCACGCCCTGCGGGGTCTTGACCAGCATCCCGATCAGCGCGGACACCCAGCACATCGCCATCGCGACCACTAGCGATACGAGCAGCGCCCTCCCAAGTTGAATTCAGCTGCCTTTGTGACCGAAGGCTGCCACGAGCCGGGTCTCCGCGGATTCGTCCGGCTCTTGGACCGCCCAGTACTCCTCAGCCTTCAGCGCATCGTCACTGCCGTATTCGACCCAGTCGCCTGCATCCCACACCACCACGCTCTTCGCGCTGACGGCTTCCCTCGTGCCGTCTTGCCCTGTAACCCAGCCGGTGCCTTCCTGCACCACCAAGACACCGGCCCCTGGCGCCTGACGCCCCAAGACCCGGAATTTCCCGCCCGGGGTGCTGGCGCTACTCCTGGATTCCCTGACCTCGAACCACCTCATGACGCCCAGTCAACCAAACCGGGCATGCGCTCATGGAACCGCGATGGCGGAGGTGGCAGTTCACGCGGCGAGTCGGGCAAAATACTGCGCGGCCGGGCGATCCCGTCCGAGACCTGGCTTATGCAAGGGCACGGCGTGGCCAGGCTGACTGCTCGCAAGGCCGTCCGCGTGGTAGTGGCCGAGGGGCTGGTCGGTACAGGGCCGCGGCGCCTACGTCAGTGAGCCGGAAAGAGGAGGACCGGCTCTCCCCGGCCGCGCCGACGTAGCACCGGGATCTGGCCGGCCGCCTCAAGCTCGCGCCGTATCGCTGGCACCGCAGAGCTGTACGCGCACCCGGCCTCCGTGGCTACCGCCCGGTCCGACAGTTCCGGCTCTGCGAGGAGCAGCGGCACGACCTGCTCCGGGAGCTTCGCCGAGACGTACACCTTGCGCGGCAGCATCTAGCGGGCGGCAGCCTCCTCGGCGCGAAGGTCCGCACAGGACAGCGGCGGGATGTACTCGCCGTTGCCGGGAGGCAGCAGCCACCGCCACTCGACTCGGTACGCCGGATGCACTCGCCGCTTGCCCTGCCGCTGGCTGGCTCCTGTTCAGGTCGCGGCTGCCGTCGCGCAGTTAAGATATGTCGCTTCCTTGGGCGAAGACAAGATGTATCTCCAACCGAGGGCGAGGCCCGCGATACCTCGAGCCTCGCCCTCGGGGCACAGACAGACGTGTGCGCATCTGGGCCGGAATCCCAGATGCGCACGCGCCGCATCGCACAGCCGCTAGCCGGGCGGGCCCGCCGTCAGCGTGACAGTCGCCGTGTGGGTCTGGCCCAACCCGTCTGACCAGGTCAGCGACACCTTGTCGCCGGGGTGGTGGCGCTGCATCACGGCCTGCAGGCCCGAGCCTGAGGCGATCTGCTGGCCGTCGATCGACTGAATCGCGTCGCCGTTGCCGAGCCCCGCGGCGGCGGCCGCCGTGCCCTGGACGACTGCGGCGACCGGGACGCCGGACGCGTTCTGACCGAACTGTCCGCCGTTGGCTGTGGCGATTTCTACGCCAAGGAACGCTGTCGCCCCGATGTGCACGGTTGTTGAGGCCTGGCCAGCGTCGATCTGGCGAGCGATGGCCATCGCCTTGTTGATCGGGATCGCGAAGGCTGTCGTGGTTGAGGCCGCCGTCGTGCCGAAGCCGCCCGAGTTGGCCGATGACGCGGCGGTGTCCATGCCGATGACCTCGCCCTTGGTGTTGACCAGCGGGCCGCCTGAATCGCCGGGCTGGATGTTGGCGTCCGTGCGGATCATCCCGGTCAGGTGCTCGACCGTCCCGGCTCCCTGGTCCTGCGCCGCGATCGAGGCCCCAAGTCCCGTGATCTTTCCGGTCGCTACCGACGGTGTCGTGTTCCGGCCGTCAGCGTTGCCGAGCGCCACGACGTTCTGGCCGACGGCGGCGCTGCCCGGGTTACCGACCTTCACGGTGCTCAGCCCGCTGGCGCCCGCGAGCCGGAGCACGGCCACGTCGTTGGTAACGCTGTAGCCCGCGACCGTTGCCGTGTAGGTGCGGCCGTTGCCGATGTCCCTGACTTTGATCGCGGTAGCCCCGGCAACCACGTGATTGTTGGTCAGCACCTCGCCGTTCGGGGTCAGAACCATGCCTGTGCCCTCGGCGGTGCCGTGCTGGAACCCAACTGTCGATATCACGTCGACCAAGCCCGGGTTGGTCTGGCTCGCGATCTGCGCCGCCGTGAGGGTGCCCGAGCCGGCGGTGGCCCAGGCGGTGCCGCCTGCGACAAGCGCCGCGGCTGTCAGGCCTGCCGCCACCGTGAGACCCAGGCGCCTGTGGCGGCCGCCAGGCTCCGCAGCGTGCGCCGGGCCGGCGTACCCCGCCGGCACGTCGCCGAGCCACATCGGCGGCGGGGGCGGAGGCGGCGGCACGGCGCCGAATCCCGCCTGGCTCGACGGAGCGGAATGTCCCGCATATGCAGCTTGCCCGGCATACGCAGGGTGGGTGGCCTGCGGGCCATTCCGGAAGTACTGCTCGTCCTCGGCAGCGTGCGCCCCATGTCGGAAGTACTGCTCGTCCTGCGCCCTGGTCCGCTCGCTCGGCATCTGCTCGTCGTCGTGGTGAAAGTGCGGGCCGTTCTCGGTGGTCATCAGAACCCGTCCCCTCGGCATTTCGGTACGCCGCTCCGCGGTGCGTGCAGTTAGATAGTCGGCCGGCCCCCTGTGGTGCCCCTCGCGACTTCCTGACCGTTAGCTTCCGATCGGCTGAGGGCAACTTGAGCGTTCCCTCTGGATTGCCTCAGGTTGCTGATGCCCAGCGGCCTGGCCAGGCGTAATAGGCTGGAAGCGTGGTACTAGCTCCCGATGGCCGGCGGCTGCTCCGGCTCGAGGCCCGCAATAGCCAGACCCCGATCGAGCGCAAGCCACCGTGGATCAAGACCAGGCTCCGGACCGGGCCGGAGTACACCGAGCTCAAGCAGCTTGTTCGACGCGAGGGCCTGCACACGGTTTGCGAGGAGGCCGGCTGCCCGAACATCTTCGAGTGCTGGGAAGACCGCGAGGCGACGTTCCTGATCGGAGGCGACCAGTGCACGAGACGATGCGACTTCTGCCAGATCGCGACCGGCAAGCCAGAGCCGCTGGACACCGATGAGCCGCGACGGGTAGCCGAGTCCGTGGCCGCGATGGGCCTCCGCTACGCGACGGTCACGGGTGTGGCCAGGGATGACCTGCCCGATGGCGGCGCCTGGCTGTATGCCCAGACGTGCCGCGAGATCCATCAGGCCGTGCCTGGTTGCGGCGTCGAGCTGCTGATCCCGGACTTCAACGCCGACGCCGAGCAGCTCGCAGAGGTCTTCTCGGCCCAGCCGGAGGTACTCGCGCACAACCTGGAGACCGTACCGAGAATCTTCCGCCGGATCCGGCCGGGCTTTCGCTATGAAAGGTCACTCGAGGTCCTGACGGCGGCGAGCGAGGCCGGCCTCGTTCCCAAATCGAATTTGATCCTTGGTATGGGTGAGGAACGGGCCGAGGTCAGCGCGGCAATGGCCGACCTGCGGGCCGCCGGTTGCGAGCTGCTCACGATCACCCAGTACCTGCGGCCATCGGTGCGCCATCACCCCATCGTCCGGTGGGTCCCGCCCGAAGAGTTCGCCGAGCTGGCCGAGGAAGCGAGCGAGCTCGGCTTCGCCGGAGTGCAGTCTGGTCCGCTTGTCCGCTCGTCATATCGAGCAGGCCGCCTCTACCGGCAGGCAATGGAATGGCGCGCCGGCCCGGTATCCTCGCCATCATGGTGAAAAAGTCTCGCGCCGAGAACCCCGCCGATCCCGCGTCCATGGGGCGGATCAAGCAGATCCGCATGGTCGCGGGCCTCGTGCGCAAGGCGAATCCGCGTGCGCTGCCTCTCGTTGCCCTCGCCGGTGTCGGTACCGCGGCCGTCATCATCCTGATCGGCTACTTTGCGAACCTGATCTGGGGCTTTATCCCGCTCGGAATCCTCGGCGGCTTGCTCGCTGCCATGGTGTTGTTCGGCAAGTTCGCGTCGTCGGCTCAATATGCAGCCGTCGAGGGACAGCTCGGCGCCGCAGCTTCCATCTTGCAGGGCCTGCGTGGCGGCTTCACCACCACGCCCGCGATTGCCGCCAACCGCAATATGGACGTCGTGCACAGGACAGTCGGCAAGCCGGGCGTGATCCTCGTCGGGGAAGGCAATCCGACGCGGCTGCCCAGCCTGCTCGCCGCTGAGAAGAAGCGCATTTCACGGATCGCCAGCAAGGTCCCGATCTACGACTTCCAGGTCGGCGATGGCGACGGGCAGATCCCCATCCGGCAGCTCAACAAGAAGATCACGAAGCTGCCGCGCAACCTGCGCGGCACCGAAGTGGCGGACCTTAATTTCCGGCTCGGCATTCTGCCGCAGCAGGTCCAGATGCCTAAGGGCCCGATACCGCGGTCGGCACGGATGCCCAAGCCACCGCGGCCCCGCATCCGTTAGGGTCTCGGGGGGCCGGCTCGGCCTCTCTTACTCGCCCGCCTCAGATTCGGACAACCGCGGTGCCTGCCGCCTTGTCCTGGAATCCACGCAGGTCGCGGTCCATCATCAAGGCCGGCACCACGAGCATCAGCAGCAGCGTTCGCGGCAGGGCCCACAGCCCGACCGGCCGGCCGTCAAGGCGGACGACGCGCAGGCCAAGCAGGCGCTTGCCGATAGTGAAGCCGGTCAGGGCGGTCAGGAGCACGTCGGCCACGCCGAACACCACTGGGGTCCAAGGGCGCGGCTGGCTCAAAACGGTGGCTACGTGCCCGGCCTGCGGGTGGTAGAACAACAAGATCGCGATAAAGCTGCACGCCACCCAGTCGATCAGCAAGGCGCCGAACCGCCTGCTCCAGCCCGCGATCGACCCCGGTCCGAACTCTGGCAGTCCGAGATTCCGGCCCGGATAAAAGCCGTCGCCGGCAGCCGCCTGCTGGTTGCTCACAGGCCAACGGTATCCGCTGCTCCGGGCCGGTTGCCCGGGGTCGTCTGCGGTTTGGCATGGTGGGAGTAAGGAAGCGACCTGTACCCGCTGCACAGGCTGAGGCTGTGCGACCGGCGTAACACCAGCGAAACATCCGGGACACCGCGAGGAAACTGTCTGGCGATAGCGTCACAATCGCCCCTGACAGCGGCGCGATATGACGTGCTGCGCGGACCGAGCTTCCAGGTACGCCGCGCGTCGCGGTCTGGGTGGCAGTTAACTGGGTGGCGGCAAGCACTGCGCCCGCGGCGACCCCGCGGCTGCGCCTAAGGAGAGCCTGATGTTCACAAGCGGCGACGAGGTACTGCGGTTTATCGAGTCCGAGGGGGTTCAGTTCGTCGACGTGCGGTTCTGCGACCTGCCCGGCACCGTCCAGCACTTCACCGTGCCCGCCGAGTCCTTCGATGAGAGCGTCTTCACCGAAGGCCGGATGTTCGACGGCTCGTCGATCCGCGGTTTCCAGCAGATTCATGAGTCCGACATGCTCCTGCTGCCCGATCCCACGACGGCGGTCCTTGACCCGTTCCGCACCCACAAGACGCTGAACCTGAACTTCTTCGTCCACGACCCGCTGACCGGCGAGCCCTACAGCAGGGACCCGCGCAACATCGCCCGGAAGGCTGAGGACTACCTGCGCGGCAGCGGGATAGCCGACACCGTGTACTTCGGGCCGGAGGCCGAGTTCTACATCTTTGACTCCGCCCGCTACGAGACCGGGCCGAATCAGGGCTACTACCACATCGACTCGATTGAGGGCGCCTGGAACACCGGCCGCGACGAGCCAGGCGGCAACCTCGGCGCCAAGCCCGCCTACAAAGGCGGCTACTTCCCGGTGCCGCCGATGGACCACTACACCGATCTACGCTCGGAGATGGTTCGCAAGCTCATCGAGTTCGGCATCACGGTCGAGATGCAGCACCACGAGGTTGGCACGGCCGGCCAGGCCGAGATCGACATCAAGTTCGACACGCTGCTGCGCATGGCCGACAAGCTGATGCTCTACAAGTACGTGGTCAAGAGCGTCGCCAGGGCTGCGGGCAAGACTGTGACCTTCATGCCCAAGCCGCTGTTCGGCGACAACGGGTCCGGCATGCACTGCCATCAGAGCCTGTGGAAGGACGGCGCACCGCTGTTCTACGACGAGGTCGGCTACGCCGGGCTCTCGGACACGGGGCGGCACTACGTGGGGGGTCTGCTCAGGCACGCACCAGCCTTGCTGGCCTTCACGAACCCGACGATGAACTCTTACCACCGGCTCGTGCCCGGCTTCGAAGCGCCGGTGAACCTCGTCTACAGCCAGCGCAACCGCTCAGCATGCATCCGGGTCCCGATTACCGGCCCTAACCCGAAGGCCAAGCGGCTGGAGTTCCGCGTGCCGGACCCGTCGTGCAACCCGTACCTGGCCTTCGCGGCAATGATGATGGCCGGCCTCGACGGAGTGAAGAACAAGATCGAGCCGCCGGAGCCGGTCGACAAGGACCTGTACGAGCTGCCGCCGGACGAGGCCAAGGCCATTCCGCAGGTGCCGGGCTCGCTTGAGGCGGTGCTCACCAACCTGGAAGCCGATCACGACTTCCTCCTCGAGGGCGGCGTGTTCACCTCGGACCTGATCGAGACCTGGCTGGACTACAAGCGGTCCAACGAGATCAACGCGATCCGGCTGCGCCCGCACCCGCACGAGTTCGAGCTCTACTACGACGTGTAGGCACCTCGGAGGCGCTGACCTGGCCAGGCACTGCGATGGCGAGGTTAGGGCCCGCAGCCCCGCCTGCCGGCCGCTGCCGTCTGTCGGCAGCGTCTCGCCGGGCCAGTCGCGCAGGTGCGCTGCCAGCTCCAGCGAAAGCGATCTCATCCAGGCCCGATCCGGACTGATGCAGCCGGAATGCATCAGACGCAAGCTGATCAACTACTCCCTTCTCAATGTCCGCGAAGGTGGCGAAACGGGCCGCGTGCTCAGTCGGCATCTCCTCGAGGGGCAGCTTGCGGTCGTACATCCCCTCGGCCACAGCTGCGGACTCTTCCTCGTTCAGGCTGAGATCGTCAAGGTGGCCGCGTTCAGCTGCGAGAGCTGCGTCATTGATATGTTTCGAACACGATAGCGATCGTGAGCGCAAGGTCGGAGGTTATCGCCCTGCCTACCGCGATCGCGAGCCCGGGCCGTGCCTTGCGCGGCGAGTCTCAGCTGTCCCGCAGGTGCCTGTGACACCGTGCGTCCCTTCTTGGCGATATCGGCTTGCGCTGAATGGCGCAATGGCCTTTTCGCATGTGAGACTTCTCATTGTTGAACTGCTGCGCCTGGTCGATGAGGGGGGTTTGCGGTGGTCGCACGAACCGGGTCGCGTGGGGGCCCGGCAGAGAATGCTGTCGCGCCGACGGCTGGCGGCAGCCCAATTGCGTCGCGCATTCTGCTCGGCGCGCAACTGCGCCGGCTGCGCGAGGCCAAGCAGATCTCGCCGGAACAGGCCGGGTACGTGATCCGTGCTTCTGACTCGAAAATTAGCCGGCTTGAAACCGGCAGGGTGGGCTTCAAGGACCGCGACATCGCGGACCTGTTAACGCTGTACGGCGTGACCGACGAGACCCGCCGGGAGGAGATCCGCGGGCTTGCCTCCCGCGCTAACTCGCCTGGCTGGTGGCAGGGCTACTCCGACATGCTGGCCGGCTGGTTCGAGGAGTACCTCGGCCTTGAGGAGGCCGCCGTCCAGATCGGCACGTACGAGGCTCAGCTCGTGCCCGGACTGCTGCAGACCGAGGATTACGCCGGCGCGGTCATCATGCTGCAGTACTCGCACCCTAAAGAAATCAGCCGCCGGATCGACCTCCGGATGGCCCGCCAGGCCATACTGACCAACCCCAATCCGACCAGCTTGTGGGCGGTGATTGACGAGGCTGCGCTGACGCGGCCGCTGGGCGGCCCTCGCGCGATGCGGGCCCAGCTGAAGCATCTCATCGAGATGTCGCAACGGCCCAACGTCACGATCCAGATCATGCCGTTCACCTCGGGCGGGCACGCCGCTGCCGGCGGCTCATTCAGCCTGCTGCATTTCGCTGAGGACGAACTGCCCGACCTGGTTTACCTGGAGCAGCTGGCCAGCGCCCAGTACCTTGCCAAGCCCGACGTCGTCGACACATATCTCGAGGTTCTAGATCGCCTACGCCATGAGGCGGTGTCCGCGGCAGGCAGCCTCAAGACGCTCCAGGCGAGACTCCGCCAAGCCTGAGCACGACCCGTTTGCCCGCTAGGGCCATCGGACTTCCCGAATCCGAGGCGGACCGCCGGAATACCTCGGACGTACCAAGGCAAATCGTAGTCGGCGCTGCTCGCGGCGCGCGAGACCACGCAGCAGGCAGCCGGGGCCGTCGCCGCCGGATTGAACCGCCTCCTGGCCGGCGGCAATCTGACCGGCGCGGAGAAGCTGATGGCGCCGGCCACGGATCCCGCCGCCAAGGCCGGGCGCGACCTGGACCGGCCTGCGCCCCGGCCGCCACGCCATCTGAGTCGGTGCGTCATGGGAGTCAGTGGCATCCGGCGGATTGCACTCGGGTCAAAAGCGCGCTATCGCGCAAGAGCTGCCGGACGTATGATCGTCGCACTGGCAGCCACGTCTGCCTGATCCGAGCTACGCCGGCCCGGCGCTGGGGTAGCGGCAGAGGACAAGAGCGGCGCAGCCCTCGCGTGGATTCTCCCCTCGTTCCATCGTGATCACTTGGCGGTGGCCAGGCGCCGGGACAAGCCACCGGAGTGAGGGCACGATGTCGCACGACAAGATCAGGGCAGCGGCTCGCAAGCGCATGGCGGAGACGGGTGAGCCGTATGCCGTCGCCCGGCGCGAGGTGATCAGGGAGCACGAGGTGGCCGCGGGCGAGAGCCCGCGTCCGGGCGCGACGTGGTTCGCGATCAGTTACAGCAAGGCCGCTACATCCAGGCTTACTGCCTGGCTCGGTACAACACTGTTCGGCGGCGGTCCGGGCCGAGCGGGTGTGGAGGTTAACCCGGACCAGATCCGGGTTCGGATGGACGACTTCACCCTGACCGTCCCCCGGAGTTCTATCCGCTGGGCTGCCCGGTCTCAGGACCGTCTTCGGGGAACGACAGGCGTGCACGCCGGACGGGGGCAGTTGCTCGTGAACGGCTCCGCTGATGGCCTGGTGAAGCTGGCGATCGAACCGCCCTGCTATACCGGCCGAACGCTCAGCACCATGTTCGTCAGGGAGCGGGTGAGCTCAATCATCGTGAGCCTCGATGACCCCGACGGGTTCATCGCTACTGTCGGAGGTGAGTCGCCCGCGCGGATGGCCTAGCCGCCCGGCTCGCGCTGACCTTGAACGCCCGCCCGTCTTAGGGGGCACCGGCCGGACGTTTCGTGGTTGCCGGGCGTCCGTCCTGACCCAGTCAGATGTGCGCTCAACGGCCGGTGCCTTGTCTGCGACCCTCGTCCGGCTGGAGGCGACTGTCAAGGACGAATGCGACAAGCTGACGGCTGATTCAGAATTTTCAATTTGCGGCCACACGCTCACCGAAGATGGCCGCCGGTGCGGCGTACTCTCATGGCGCGCGCTGCCAACGCCGGTATCGTCACGGCGTCTGCTTCGCCGCCTTCTCCAGCCGCTCCTTGCGGTACGCCCGGTATTCGTCGCGGATCTGCGCGCAAACATTGCGGTCGTACTCATCAGTGGCGGCGTCGTAGCGTTCCTGCGCGGTCGCGATCTTCGCGTCGATCTGCTCGATGGTGAGCAAGCTCATGCCCTCCAGTTAACGCCGTTCCCGCAACGCAGGCTGCTACGACGCGCCCTGATGACCTTGTTCACAATGACATCGGCGCGGCTGCCACCGGTGAGGGGCGCCCGGACCTGTCCCAGGGCCGGGAAGCGTCAGGGACGCCGCAATCAGCTAGACGCCGGACATGCCCGGCTGGTGCACGACTACTAAGAGGACGGGTACGCGTACGCAAGCTGAACTACACTGTCTGGCTGAATCGGCTCGGCTCCCGGATCCGCCGCGGGACGATCGGCTTTCGGCGAGCCGCGCGGCACGGGGCACGCATCACCAGGTTGGACTTGCGCCTGCGGCGCCGCAGGCGCGACCGGCTACGCGGCGGGGACGGCCCTCTACACGCTGATCGCGGTCGCGCTGTATCCGTCGTTCAGGAACTCCACCTCGCTGAAGGGTCTCAGCGGGTCGGCCGCTGCCGCGTTGTTCGGTGTCACCGGTCCGCTGACCTCGCCTGGCGGCTGGCTGAACGGCAACATCTACGGCAAATTCTTTCCGCTCATCATGCTGCTGCTGACCATCGGTTACGGCGCGGCCGCGCTGGCCGGGCAGGACGAGGACGGCATGCTCGCCCTGGTGGCGGCCCTGCCGGCGCGCCGACGGACCATCCTCCATCAGAAGGCCGCCGCGATGGCCGTGCAGGCTCTCCTCGTGGCGGCTTCGGTGACAATCTGCGTCGTCATCGGCCGCGGCTTCCTGCTGAGCATCAGCCCCGCCAACACGTTCGCTGTCTCCGTCGCTCTGGTGCTGATGGGACTGGACTTCGGCCTGTTGACCATGGCCGTCGGAGCGGTCACCAGCCGGCGGGGAACTGCCCTCGGCATCGGCGCAGGCCTTGCCGCCGCCTCCTACCTGCTCAGCTCCCTCGCCTCGACCATCTCCGGCATCCGGCCTGGCAGGTACCTGTCGCTGTTCTACTGGGCGGTCAGCAACGACCAGATCAGCGCCGGAGTCAGCACCGCTGACCTGGGTGTTCTCATTGCCGGGGAGTCGACGCGGTCATCCCTCGACGAGCTGCTGGCCGCCGTCGATGTCGAAGGTGGCGCCGGTGACCGCGGTGTTCGTCATGAGGTGGACCGCCAGTTCGGCGATGTCGGCCGGGCCGACGACGCGGCCGATCGGCAGCGTGGTGCGGAGCTGCTCGCGGCGCTCGCCGATCTGGTCGCCGAGTAGCGAGGCCGACAACGGCGTGTCAACAAACCCTGCCGCTATCAGGTTGACCCGGACGGGCGCGACCTCAAGTGCGAGGATCTTGGTCAGCGCGGCAAGCGCGGCCGAGAGCGCCGCGATGAACCCGAGACCCGCTGCCGTGCGGCGGCCCCTGGTGCCGCCCATGAACAGCAGGGTCCCTCCGGGGCGGACCTTGCTCGCGGCGTCCTGGGCGACCCGCAGCGGCAGCAGGAGATGGGCGTCGACATCGCGGTGTGCCGCGTCGAGGTCGAACTCGGCCAGCGGCGTGTAGTAGGGCCCCGGGCCGGTGACCAGCGCGTGGTCGATGGGCGCGGGCAGCGCGTCGAAGAACCGCCCGAGCCGGTGGAAGTCGGTGGCGTCGAAGGCGGCGATGCTGGCGCCGAGCTCGAGCCCGACGCGGTGCAGGCGGTCCGGGTCGCGGGCGGTGAGGATGATGTCCGCTCCCTTGGCGCGCGCGAGCCGGGCCGTCTCGAGCCCGATGCCGGAGCTGCCCCCGATGACGAGGACGGTCTGCCCGCGCAGGTCCCGGTCGCGGCGCACCGGCGAAGAGTTGATCGTGGTGGCCATGGTTCCTCCAGGCGTTGTCGTCGGTCACGCCGGTAGTTCGGTCCCGGCCCGGCCCACCACCATGTATGCGGCGCGCCGGGCGCGCCAGTTCGCATCGCGCTGCCTCGTGCGCTTCTGGTGCGGGCGGTAGGCGGCCTTGGCACCCTGAGGCGCGCTGGCTGCATCGTTCACCGGCGCGAACGCCGTCTCGGCGGGCTCGATGCTCCCGGGCAGCCGGATGGTGACCTGCTGGAATAGCTAGCCGCTGCCGTCCGGGTCGCGGGACGGGGCGCAGGAGCAGCAGG
>DATIOU010000124.1:0-14381 GCA_035472835.1 Streptosporangiaceae bacterium
ACGGGCACGCTTGCCAGGAAGACAAGGCGGAGGTGATCGGTTGTCGGCAAGTTGAAGCCACTGCCGTGCGACAACAGCACGTGCTGCTGCTGGAGCAAGTCGATCATCATCTGCTCGTCGTCCTGGATCGGGTGGATCGCCGGGTCGAGCCGCGGGAACAGGTAAAGGGCACCGGCCGGCTTGTAGCACGTGACGCCGGGTATGGCGGTCATCAGCCGCCAGGCATGATCGCGCTGGTCGCGGAGCCGGCCACCGGGCTCCAGCAAATGCGTGATGTCGACGCGGCCGCCGAGCGCCGGCTCGATCGCGTGCTGCGCCGGGACGTTGGGGCATAGGCGCATGTTGGCGAGTAGCTCCAGACCGTCAAGGTAATCCGCAGCGTGCTCGCGCGGTCCGCTCACCACGAGCCATCCAGATCGGAATCCGGCCAGGCGATAGGTCTTCGACAGCCCGCCGAGCGTCAGCACCAGTAGGTCGGGAGCTAGCGCGGCCGCCGAGCAGTGCACGGCGCCGTCGTACAGGATCTGGTCGTAGATCTCGTCCGTCAGTACGAGGAGGCCGTGCGTGCGCGCCAAATCCAGGAGCCCGAGCAGCGTCTGCCGGGAGTAGACAGCACCGGTGGGATTGTTCGGATTAATGATCACCAGCGCCTTGGTCCGCGCGCTGATGCAGCTCGCTACGTGCTCCAGGTCGGGCTCCCAGCCGGCTTGCTCGTCGCACCGATAGTGCACAGCCTGGCCGCCGCACAGGTTGATGGCGCCGGTCCACAGCGGATAGTCGGGGCTCGGCACCAGCACCTCGTCACCGGCATCGAGCAGCGCTTGCAGCGCCATGACGATCAGCTCCGAGACGCCGTTGCCAAGGAACACGTCGTCCGGCCCGATCCCGGCGACTCCGCGCCGGTCGAAGAACTGGGCCACGGCCTCGCGCGCTGACTGAATCCCGCGGGCGTCGCTGTAGCCCTGCGAGTCGCTGACGTGCTTGACGACGTCGCTCAGTACGTCGTCCGGCGCGTCGAGCCCAAACGGAGCCGGGTTGCCGAGGTTGAGCTTGATGATCTCATGCCCGGCAGCCTCGAGCTGGCGAGCTCGCCGCAGAACCGGGCCGCGGATGTCATACCTGACATTGCTGAGCCTGCCTGCTTGCACAACCTCCACTTGACGAGCCTCCGCTCTGACCCCGCCGGATTGCCGGTCGGCGAGCAAAAACAGGCGTCCCTGGTCGCCGGCCACGGTCGGCGCCAGGGGCGCTCATGATGCAGGACAGACTACCGCGAGAGTGGTCTAGATCACGCGACGAGCCGGCCGCTTCGGCTTTGACGCTAGCGAGCAGAGAGCACTTCGGCGATTTTTGCCGCGGCGGCCGGCGGGTCACTCGCGTCATGCAGGAGCTCGCCCCAGGACCAGCGGTAATACCAGTGCAGACGCCCATCGTCGTCAGTCCCCGGCACGCAGTCGATGCTCTCGGTGAGCATCGAGGCACCCGGCATGAACACGTGCAGGGCCGCCGGGTAGGACGTTTTCACTGTCGCGTGGAAGCCCTCGGTGTCGAGGGCAGTGGCGAGCTTGTGCAGGTGATAACTGCGCGCATGATCTCGGGCGATGGGCTGCATGTCACCTGCTTTGGGGGTCGGCACATTGTGGGCACCGACGGCGGGGTCTTGTCAATCCCGGCAGTTGCGTCACTGGCGGGAGGTGAGACCTGACTCCTACCGGCTGCCAGGTCCGTAGCCCTGGTAGCCCTGGTACCCGTCCGGGCCATAGGCCGGGTCAGGTGCGCCGTAGCCGCGGTCGTCGAACTGGCCGGCGTGCTGGTGCTGATTTGGATAGCCGTTATTGACCGACGGCGCAGGTGGGTAGTCCGCACGCTGGTAGGGGAAGTCCTGGTAATCAGCCGCGCCATAGCCGCCCTGACCGTCGTGCTGGTCGGGGACGGCGTACCCGTTGCCGTTGTGCCCGTTGCCATTCCCGGCGTAGCCATCGCCAGGCAGGTAGCCGGTGGCGGCGTCTCCGTACCACGCCGCGTCCGGCTGCTGTCCGTTGCCGTAGCCGCCGTAAGCAGGAAGGTCGCCGTGGGAAACTGCCATGTCCTGGTAGGCCGGCTGCGACGCGCTGACATAGCTTCCGTACGGATTCGCGACGGGCTGCG
Source organism: Streptosporangiaceae bacterium (assembly GCA_035472835.1). GTDB lineage: Bacteria > Actinomycetota > Actinomycetes > Streptosporangiales > Streptosporangiaceae > JAJYUU01. Next base: position 2,149 of record DATIOU010000124.1, read on the forward strand.
GCGCCGATATCTGCGGCGGGCCGACAGGCGGCGGGACCAGGTGCTGCGTCGTGGGCCTGGTGAAGTCGGCGGCGGGCTGAGGGCCTGTGTGCGGTCCAGAATGGGAATCCCTGGAGCGCCGACCGCGGTACGAGCGGCTATCCGAGGTATTAATAGCCGGGAACGAGGGACTCGTCAGCGGGTCGTCGTCCAACGGCGCGGGCGTCCTGGCGTATCCAGTCGGCTGCGGTAGCTGCGCGGCCGGACCGCCCGCGAGCGGCGGCTGGGATTGCCGTCGGCTGGAACCTAGTCGCTGGCCGTCGGCCGACCGTGCGCCGGACCCGGGGCGCTGGCTGCTGCCCGGGCGCGAGCCGGCATCAGGCCGCGGTGGCGTCGCCGGAGGGCCGGAAAGCCGGGCTAGTGCGGCCAGACTCTCCGTGGCTGGCTCGCCGTACCCGGCACGAGCAGCCTGTGGTCGCGGCCGAACCGGCAACGAGCCCGCGGGTGCCGGTCCGCCGGGCATCGGGCCTGAGTCCCGCTGACCAGGCCGGCCCAGGGGAGCCGTGCGGCCGACCGGCTTGGCGTCGGGTCCGCGTCGGGAGCTGCCGTTCGGGCGCGCTGGTGGCGGCGCGGACGCGGCCGGGGTGACTTGCGGCTTGTCGGCGCCGAGCTGGGCCCAGTAGTCCACGTCGGACATTGAGTCCCAGTCGCTGGCCGTCGCGTCCGGGCCGGGAGCCTTCGCGGCGTTGGCGGGCCGGGCGCTCGCGGCGGTCGGGCGGGGTCCGCTGGACTGCCCGTTCCGGCGGGCGGGGGCGGCAGGCCGCGGACCTGTGTCGCGATCGCGGTAGCCGCTGTCCTCGGGGCGGACCGGCCGGTCGCCTGCCCACGAGTCGCGGGTTGCTTGCGCGCGGGCCGGCTCGGGAGGCCGTGTCCGACGGCCGCTTGCTGGGTCGGAGGCCGGCCGATGGGGCGGTTTTGCTGGCGAACGCCGCGTGCCGCGCGGCTCGGCAGGCATCTCGTCGTCGAAGGTGTCGGAATCGTCAGCTCGCAGGAAGTGCAGGGACAGGCCGACAATAATGATGATCAGCAGGACGACGGCCACAAGGACAATCAAGATCTTTGTGATCATTCCACCATCCCACTGACATGGCTCAGGGGTGGCGCTAGCAAGACTCGCGCGGCCATAGCGCGAGCCTCCCCCGAAAGTGCAAGCACCCTGATTACTGCGGCTGACCCGCTGATTAGCGATTGTGTCGGACGCTCTACGCCTTGTCACGCAATTCGGGAACTTTTGCCAAGTGTCTGCGCTCGAAGTGCGCATTTGGCTACAGGAAGTTAGTGGCGCGTGCGTTATCTCGAGCGGGGACCTGGGAGTGCCCGGGCCGTGAGCGTCCCGCGGGCAGTGACGTGCGGCGCAATCGTCGTCAGGGCTTGCAGGAGGCGCGGGCTGGGCGGGAGCAGGTTCCCGAAGGACGTGTTCAGCGCGTAGACGGTGAACCGGTAATTGTGCGGCTTTCCGCGCGGGCACGGCGCCTGGTAGCTGGCGTTGCCAGCGCTGTTGTCGGCTACCCTCGCGTGCGGCGGCAATGAGCCGAGCTGGAGGTCGGTCGTAGCCGGGCTGATGTCGAAGACGAACCAGTAGATGCGGGGCGAGATCGGAGTGGCCGCATCGTCGACGACGAGGGCTAGCGATTTGGTACCGGGCGGCGCCGCCGACCAGTAGATCGGCGGGCTTACATGCGCCCCGTAGCAGGTGAACTGGGCCGGGATGACCCCGTTGGTGAAGACCGGGCTGTTGATGGACATGGTCTGCGGGGCGTCTGCGACCAGAGGCTTGGGCTTGCCGAGCAGTCCGCAGCCGCCGAGTAGCAGGCTGGTCGCGATGATACCGGCCAGCCACCCGGCCGCCGCGCTGGCGCCGCGGCGGCTGCGGCGGCCATCTCCACCCCAGCGCACGCTGCCTCACCCTGTCCCGGTCCGTTATCCCGCCGTTGCCCAGGCGGCGGCCTGCATCCTACGCGGCGCCCGCGGTTGCCGCGGACTGTCAGCGGCTCGTCGCTCAGCCGACGGTGAATTCTGGCGCGGCGCCGGGCTGCGCCTGCGCGGCTAGTCCGGCTGGCGCGACGTGCCGAACATGATCTCGTCCCACGACGGCACCGAGGCCCGCCTGGACCTCCCGCTGGCGGCTTTCTTGGCCGGCGCCCTTGTCTCGCCCGGGTCTGGGGTCGCGCTCGCTCCGCCCGCCGCCGCATCGGCCGGATGGTCGGCGCTATCACTGTGCGCGGCGCTCGCGACGGCCGATCCGGGTGGCAGCGGCCGTCCGAGCTCAGCGTCAGGCACAGCGAGGTCGGCCTCTCTGGGCCGGGGTGGTATTGCCGCGGCCCTGCGCTCATGCTCCCGCGCCTGCTCGGCGTACGGGCTGTGCTGCCTGGACCCGATGGGCGTCACAGTTGCCGTCGACCGACTGCGCTCGGCGAAGGTTACGGCGGCCCACTCTTCGGGCGGCAAGCACAACCGGACAGCCTGATCGTCGTCCGGGATGACGTGGCGTCGGCGGGGATCGTAGATCCATTCAGCTGTGCTGGCCCGGCCACCGATGCTGAACTGGAGCTGCACTTGCCAGTTGCCGTCGGGCCGTTTGCGCGAGTCCCACTCAGAGGTATCCGGGTGTGCGCCCACGCCGCTGAGGCGCTCGCCGACGATATCGCCAAGCCTCGGCCCCGGGCCCGAGTCCCCGCGCCCGCGAATCGTCGCGCGCTGCGCCTCCTGCGCCCGGTACTGCCGTTCGGCTAGCACGGGACCCTCGAATCGGCGGACCCGGTCCGGCGGGATGCCCGCGGCGTCTGCGATTTCATCTGCTGTCTCGCCAGCCCGGATTCGGTCCTGGATCTCCTTGGGTCGCAACGGATTCTCCACTTCGATCTCGTACTGCGCGAGCCGGGAGAACTGACCCTTGGCCACCGTCCTCAGCCGCTCATCAATGGGCAACAGGAACCGACCGCTGCGTCCCGGCACCGCCAGGATGGCGTACGTGCCGTCCTCGCTGACTGCGACGAGGCGCAGCTCCTGCATCGGTGTCCTTCCTGCGGCTGCCCGGCCGCGCGGAGGCGGAGCCCGGGCCTGCCCTAACCGAGTCTGTCGGCAACAGCCGAAACTGGCCAGCACCACGCCCGGCATGTCCTGCACTATCCGGCCATAGAACCCGCTCTGGTCAGGGCGTTCCTAGTGCCGGCTCCAGTTCGAAGGTTATTCATCGCGCGGCGTCTGCAGGCAAAGTCTGGATAACCCGGTGGCACGGAATCAGGCCAGGTCCAGACGGGCCGTTAGCGGCTCAGGTAACAAGTGCGTGAAAGCCGGATTAAGGTGCAGCCCCAGGAGCAAGGCCCGGGGCCAAGTCAAGTAATATCGCGGCCATGCATGTCGACGCGATATACGGGGGCATCGGGCGATTCAGCGTTCGGTTCCGCTGGCTAGTCCTGCTCGTCTGGGTGCTTGGCGCGATTGCCGCGTCCACTCAGCTCCCTTCCTTGGGCAGCGTGACCCAGGGCAACAATCAGAAATTCCTCCCGGCCAACGCGCCCAGCTCACATGCGGCCGTGCTGGCTCAGCCGTTCGGCACCAGCGGACAGTTCCCGATTCCCGTCGTGGCAGCGTCCGCGAACGGGCCGATGACTGCTGCTGACAACGCCGCGCTCACGGGGCTGGAGGCCCGGCTGGCCACGGTGCCGCATGTAACCAAGGTGATTGACGCGGGCCAGGCCAGCGATGGCCAGGCGCACCAGTTCATCGCGCTGGCAAGCGCGAGCGGAAGCGGCAACCAGACCTACGCCACGGACCTGGTCAACGGACTTCGCGCGAAGATCGCGCAAGCCCACCTGCCGCCAGGGCTGAGCGCGCACGTGACCGGCAGCTTCGCGGTCCAGGTCGATCAGCAGAAGGCGTCTGGCAACACTGGCAATAAGGTCCAGAGCCTATCGATTCTGTTCGTCATCGTGCTGCTGCTACTGATCTTGCGGTCGTTCTCACTCGCGATCGTCACTGTGCTGCCGGCCGTGTTCTCGGTTGCGGTCGCGCCGCCGCTGGTAGCCGAGGCGGCCAAACACGGGCTCCAAGTCTCGCCGATCGCTCAATTGCTGCTGATCGTGCTGATCATCGGCGCCGGCACCGACTATGGACTGTTCCTTGTGTTCCGCGTCCGCGAGGAACTGCGCTTGTCCGGACACGAGACCGGGGGAGAGCTCTACCCGGGCAAGACGGGAACGGGGTCGAGCATCCGCGCCGACTTTGCCCGCCCGCGGCCACCCGCGCGGGACGCGATCGTACGCGCGGTCACGAGGGTCGGCGAGTCCATCAGCGCGTCGGCGCTCACGGTCATCGCCGCGGTGCTCACCCTCCTGCTAGCCAGTTTCTCGTTCTATTCCGACCTGGCGTGGCCGTTCGCCATCGCCGTCGTCGTCATGCTGCTTGCCGGGCTGACTCTCCTGCCGGCGCTGCTGTCTATCCGGCTGACGATCCTGGCGGCGAAGCGCACAGCGTTCAACTCCTGGTTTGGCAAGCCCAAGCTCGTCGGGTGGAGCATCCAGGGCTCCGGCAGGCCGGGCGTGTGGGGGCAGGTCGCGGGCCGGATCGTCCGCAATCCGGTGCCGACTCTGCTGGCCGGCGTGGTGTTCTTCGGCGGGCTGGCGTTCGCTGTCCTCGGCTACAGCGCGGGTGGCTTCGGCGGCAACACAACGCCGCCGGCCGGCAGCGATTCCGCGGTCGGCCAGACGCTGCTGACCAAGCACTTCCCGCAGGCTGCCGCCAACCCGACCAGCTTGATCTTCAAGTTCAGCCAGTCGGTATGCGCCAATCCGGCGCCGCTGGCGACCATCACCTCTGAGCTCCGCTCCAGCCACCTTTTCACGCAGGTGAGCGGTCCGCTCAACCCCGTCGGCGGCATCACGCTGACGCCGTCTCAGTACGCCGGGCTGTGCGGGGCGCTCGGCCCGGCGAAACTGCTGCCACCAACCCACGTCGGCCCGATCCTGGGCGGCCGGATCCCGGCCCAGGCCTATCAGCTGTACCGGGCGACCGGCAACTTCGTCAGCGCGGACGGGCGAACAGTGCAGTTCTCCACTGGGCTGGTGGCAGGTGATCCTGGAACTACGCCAGCACTGCATGCGGTCCCGGCTATCCGGGCGGAGACGACCAAGGTGCAAAGGTCGGTCGGTGGCATCGACTCTGCGGTCGGCGGTCAGGCGCCCGCTCTGTACGACATCAGCACCATCTCGACCAGCGACCTCAAGAAGGTCATCCCGATCGCGATCCTGGCCATCGGGATCCTGCTCGCATTGGTGTTGCGCAGCCTCGTCGCGCCGTTGTACTTGATCGCCTCGGTGGGCCTGTCCTACCTGGCCGCGCTGGGGCTCTCGGTGTTGCTGTTCGTCAAGCTAGGCGGCAGCGACGGCTTGGTCTTCTTCATGCCGTTCCTGATGTTCATCTTCTTGCTGGCGCTCGGCGAGGACTACAACATCCTGGTGATGACGCGAATACGCGAGGAAGCGCACAAGCTGCCGCTGCGCGAAGCCGTGGCGAAAGCCATCGGCGTGACCGGCACCACTGTCACCTCCGCAGGGCTCGTGCTGGCCGGCTCGTTCATCGTGCTCACCATTGCGGGCGGCAGCGGCAACAGCCAGGTCCGCGATATTGGCCTCGGGCTCGCGCTCGGCATCTTGATGGACACCTTCCTGGTACGGACGCTGCTAGTGCCCTCGACGGTGGTGCTGCTCGGCCGGTGGAACTGGTGGCCGTCCAAGCTGCAAATGGATCAGCAGGCCGACGAGTCGCTTGCAGGCGCCGCGGTGGCAGGCACGTCCAGCGCCGAGGTGCCTTAGCGGGAGCCGCGCCTGGCGCTGGTCAGTCCCAGCGCCAGGCATTGGCCTTGGTGAGCGCGCCGAGCTCCTCCGGGATGACGCAAAACAGCATCCCGGCCGGGTCCCGCATCACCCACCACTCATGTACCTGCTGGACGCGCTGCGCGCCGGCTCGTTCCAGCCTGGCCACCTCTGCGTTCAGGTCGTCGGTGTGGATGTCGAGGTGCACCCGAGGCTCACCCCGGTCCAGACGCTGGATGAGCAGGCCGATGTCGTCGCTATGGAGCCGACCGCCGTGGTACTCGGGATACTTGGTGTAGTGGACGAGTTGCTCGCCAGTCACTGCCTGCCAGAAGGCAAGTTCTGCATCGTGCGCCTGTGGCGGGACGTCGATGACGATCTTTGCCAGCCTGCTGTAATGGGTCACGGTCGCACGCTACTCCCGTGCGACCGTGACAAGCCGTCGGCGCTCAGTGCGCGTGGGCGAACTGCTCGCTCTCGGTTGAGCCTGCGAGGGCCGTGGTGGACGCGTCCGGGTTGATCGCGGAGGTGACCTGGTCGAAGTAGCCAGTGCCAACCTCGCGCTGGTGCCGGGTCGCGCTGTAGCCGTTTGCCTCGGCGGCGAACTCGGCGTCCTGGAGTTCGACGTACGCCGACATCCCGCGCTCCGCGTAGTCGTGGGCCAGCGTGAACATGGACTCGTTGAGCGCGTGGAAGCCAGCCAGCGTGATGAACTGGAACTTGTAGCCCATCGCGCCGAGCTCGCGCTGGAACTTGGCGATCGTGTCGGAGTCCAGGTGCGCACGCCAGTTGAATGACGGCGAGCAGTTGTAGGCCAGCATCTGATCGGGGTAGATGCTCTTGATGGCCTCAGCGAACTCGCGGGCGATCGCGAGGTCGGGCGTCGAGGTCTCCATCCAGAGCAGCTCGGCGTGTGGCGCGTAGGCCAGGCCGCGCGCGATGCAGGCCGCCAGGCCGTTGCGGACCCGGTAGAAGCCTTCGGCCGTGCGTTCACCGGTGACAAACCGCTGGTCGCGCTCATCCACGTCGCTAGTAATCAGCGTCGCGGCCTGCGCGTCGGTTCGGGCCACGATCAGGCTGGACACGCCTGCGGTGTCGGCCGCGAGGCGCGCTGCGTTCAGCGTCTTGATGTGCTGTCCGGTCGGGATTAGCACCTTGCCGCCGAGGTGACCGCACTTCTTCTCGGACGCGAGCTGATCCTCCCAGTGCACCGCCGCGGCACCGGCGGCGATCATGGCCTTCATCAGCTCGAACGCATTAAGCACCCCGCCAAAGCCGGCCTCAGCGTCAGCAACGATCGGCGCGAGCCAGTAAGGCGCTCCCTCGTTCTGCGACTCTGCCCACGTGATCTGGTCGGCGCGCATCAGCGCGTTGTTGATGCGGCGCACGACCGCGGGCACCGAGTTGGCCGGGTACAGGCTCTGATCCGGGTACGTCTGGCCGGCCAGGTTCGCGTCAGCCGCGACCTGCCAGCCGGACAGGTAAATGGCCTGCAGCCCGGCCTTGACCTGCTGGACTGCCTGGTTGCCGGTGAGCGCGCCCAGCGCGTTGACGTAGCCGTCCTCCTGGAGCAGCGACCAGAGCCGCTCGGCACCAAGTCGCGCCAGCGTCTGGTCTTCTTGTACTGAGCCGCGCAGCTTGATCACGTCAGCAGCGCTGTACGTGCGCTCGATTCCTGACCAGCGCGGATCTGTCGCCCACGCGTGGTGCAACGCCGTCGCCTGGCTTTCGATCTTGCTGGCCACGGAGTGGCCGTTGGTGTATGTCTGGGCCTTGCCGTTCAAGGTGCCCTCGAGGCGACGGTCGCTCACTGCATGTCCTCCTGGTCAGTCGTCCCCGGGTGATGCATCTAGGCTGCCTAGCATGCAACGCGACCGCTAGGGAACACGCGGCTGAATTTCTCCGAGTCTTTGGCTATAGTGAAGAAGTGACGAATTTCACCGAGAAAGAATCGAAGTCCTTGCCAGTAGTCGGCCTTGACCTCGGTATGTTCGGCCAGCGGCTCCGGCATATCCGGCGCGCGCGCGGGCTCACGCTGGCCGAGCTCGGCGAGCGCGTCGGCCGGGCGCCGTCAGCGTTGTCGCTGCTGGAGAACGGGCGGCGGGAGCCGAAGCTGTCACTCATCGAGGCGCTCGCTTCAGCCCTGTCAGTGCCGGCCGACGAGCTGATGCGCAAGCAGCCGCCGAGCCGGCGCGCACAGCTGGAGGTCGCGCTGACCGAGGCGCAGCGGGATCCGATACTGGCCGACCTGAACCTGCCGCCGCTGCGCATTGGGGCCAAGGTGCCGAGCGATGTGCTTGAGCACGTGCTGGCCCTGCACGCAGAACTACGGCGGCAGCGCGTCAAGCCGACCGCGACGCCTGAGGAGGCGCGCGCGGCCAACGCAGATCTGCGCATGATGATGGCCGAGCGCGGCAACTACTTCGCCGAGATCGAAGAGGTAGCCGCGGACGCTGTCGCGCCGGTCGGGTACTCCGGCGGCGCGCTGTCTCAGGGCATGCTGCTGTCCGTCGTCAGCCATTACGGGTTCGCGGTGCGCTACGTGCAGGACCTGCCGCGCTCGGCCCGGTCGGTGACTGACCTGCGCAACCGGCGCATTTACCTTCGCCAGGAAGCGCTCGGCATGCACACCCCGCGTGCCGTGCTGCTTCAGACGCTGGGGCATTTCCTGCTCGGGCACTCCGTGCCCGCCGACTTCGGCGAGTTCCTGCGTCAGCGGGTTGAGGCGAACTACTTCGCCGCGGCCGTGCTGGTACCCGAGCAGGCGGCGGCCAAGTTCCTGCAAGAGGCGAAGGATGCCCGGGACCTGTCCCTTGAAGACCTGCGCGATGTGTTCTCGGTGTCGTATGAGATGGCAGCGCACCGGTTCACCAACCTGGCCACGCACCACCTGGACATCCCGTGCCACTTCGTCAAGAACGACGAGAGTGGCATCATCTACAAGGCCTACGAGAACGACGGCGTGGTGTTCCCGGCCGACTCGGCGGGAGCGATCGAGGGCCAGCGGATGTGCCGTCAGTGGTCAGGTCGGCAGGTGTTCCACGCGCCCGACAGATTCAGCCCGTACTTTCAGTACTCCGACACCCCGTCTGGCACGTACTGGTGCACGGCGTTCATCGACTCAGGACGGGAACGGGGTTTTGCCATCACTCTCGGTGTGCCCTACGACCACAGTCGCTGGTTCCGCGGCCGGGATACGACGCTCCGTACGACGTCGCGGTGCCCGGGCGGGGAGTGCTGCCAGCGTCCGCCGATCGCGCTGGCCGCGCGGTGGGAGGGTTTGGCCTGGCCGTCAGCGCGCGCGCATTCGCACATCCTGCTGGCGCTCCCGTCCGGCAGCTTCCCTGGGGTCGACGAGGCCGATGTGTTCGAGTTCCTCGACCGGCACGCTGCCGATCAGCCAAGCCGCTAGCCGAATTGCGGCTCGCGCTTCTCGCGCAGCGAAGCCAGGCCTTCCTTAACGTCCGCACCGAGGAACGTGAGCATCTCGTAGGCGGCGGACTGGTCGAATATCGGCCCGGCGTTGCGGACCCAGCCATTGAGCGCGCGCTTGGTCAGCCGGATCGCCAGCTGCGGGCCGGTGGCTAGCTTGTCCGCCACCGTCATCGCCTCCGCCAGGACTTCCTCACGCGGCAGTGCCTTGGACACCAGCCCGATCCGCTCGGCCTCCGCACCGGTCACCATCTCGCCGGTCAGCAGGTAGTACTTGGCCTTAGCCAGCCCGCACAAGAGCGGCCAGATGATGGCAGCGTGATCGCCAGCGGCGACGCCGAGCCGGACGTGGCCGTCGCCGAGACGCGCGTCGGCCGCGCAGATGCTGATGTCGGCCATGAGCCCTACGACGAGGCCGGCTCCCACCGCCACGCCATTGATGGCCGAGACGATCGGCTTGTCGCAGTTGGCCATGTTGTACACCAGGTCGCTCATCTCCTTGAGCATGCTGGTGACGAGGTCGTAGTTGCCGATCTGACGCTCGACCATGCCGAGGTCGCCACCCGCAGAGAACGCGCGACCGGCGCCCGTCACGACCGCCACCCTGATGTCATCGTCCAGGCTGATGTCGGCCCATACCCTGGCCAGTTCGGCGTGCATCGGCTCGTGCGCGGCGTTCAGCACCTCGGGTCGATTCAAGGTGATCAGCAGCACGCCGTGCGGATGGGGGTCAAACTTCAGGTGCTGGTAACTGGCAAGATCCATGCGAGTCGTCTCTCCTGTCGGGACACGAGGCGTCGGTGCGCTGAGCTGTGCTGGCAAGCATTCTGCCGCTCGCAGCCTGCGAGCCGGCGTGTGGCCGTCGGCCGCCAATTTAACGGGACAAGCCGGAACGAGCTGGACGAGTGCCGTTAATCTAAGGGTCGTGACGCTCGGCCACGTGCGACGGCTTCACTTCCGTGACGAAGTAGCCGAGGCTTCCGGCGGCGACCCGCAGTGCATGTGGGCGGCGCAGGGCCTGTTAGCGGGCGGCGCTGCCTGGGCCCTCGGCGGCGCGCTCGTTGTGGCCTGCCCAGCTCTGGGCGGGCGTGATCGGCTGGTTGTGCGCGGTTCTGTTACCGCTGCGGCCAGCCTCGTGCGTACTGCGCTCGACGCCGTCGGCCACTCATACGCGCTGGTCGGTGATCCGCCGCTGATGACCGCGCTGCTGGCGCGCTTCTCCTGGCTGGAGCCGCGCGGCTTCTTTGGCTGGCTGGATTGCATCCAACGGCCGGCGTGCCGGCCAGTGCACGAGCCGCGCTGGCTGTCCCGGCAGGAGTGGCGCGCCGCTGACCAGCTGCTGAGCGTCGCCTATCCCAAGTCATTCGCTCGGCCCGGCGTGCCCGGCGTCAGCCGGTGGGCCGGCATCATGGACCGCGCCGGGTTGCTGACCAGCATTGCCGCTGACGCCTGGAGCGCGCCTGGCCTCGGCTTCCTGGCCGGCCTGGCGGTCGTCCCGGAAGCCCGGCAGACCGGCCAGGGCCGGGATGTCTGCGCGTTCGTCCTGAAATCGCTGATGGCGGTCCATGGGCGCGTCGCGATGATGGTGCAGAACTCGAGCGAGGCGACGATCGCGAAGTATGCCGAGCTCGGATTTACGCACCGGAACCAGCAAGTGCTCGGCGTCAGGCCGGGCTCGAAAGGCGCCGAATAGCTCGTTCCGATCGTGTCGGGGTCGTTGGTAGCGCCACGCCAGCCGGCGTCATAGAGTACCTACTAAGGAGTAACTTAGGCCTGAGGGAGCGAGATGACCAGTCCCAGCGAGAGCGCAAGCGGGTTCTCGTTTGCGCTTTCGGACGACGTCAAGCAGTCCAGGGACTGGGTACATGCGTTCGCGCGGGACGTGATCCGGCCGGCGGCCGCCGAATGGGACGAGCGCGAGGAGACGCCCTGGCCGATCATCGAGGAAGCGGCCAAGATCGGGCTGTACTCACTCGACTTCTTCAGCACCCAGTGGTTTGACCCGAGCGGCCTCGGCACAGTGGTTGCGTTCGAGGAGTTGTTCTGGGGCGACGCGGGGATAGGACTGTCGCTGGTCGGGTCGGGCCTCGCCGCGATCGCGGTCGCCAGCAGCGGGACCCCTGAGCAGATCGGCGAGTGGCTGCCGCAGATGTTCGGCAGTCCGGGCGATATCAAGCTCGGCGCTTTCTGCTCGTCCGAGACCGAGGCGGGCAGCGACGTCGGGGCGATCCGCACTCGCGCCCGGTATGACGAGGCCACTGACGAGTGGGTCATCAGCGGGACAAAGACCTGGGCAACCAACGGCGGGATCGCGGACGTGCACGTGGTCGTGGCGTCTGTCGCTCCCGAACTCGGCAGCCGGGGGCAGGCCAGCTTCATCGTTCCGCCCGGTACGGCTGGGCTGTCGCAAGGCCAGAAGTTCCGCAAGCACGGCATCCGGGCGTCTCACACGGCCGAGGTGGTTCTGGACAACGTGCGGGTGCCTGGCCGCTGCCTGGTCGGCGGTAAAGAGCGCCTGGACGGACGGCTCGCGAGGATCACCGCGGGCGGCAGCGGCGGCGAGCAGGCAGCGATGAAGACGTTCGAGCGGTCCAGGCCGACAGTCGCTGCCATGGCCGTCGGTGTCGCGCGAGCCGCACTGGAGTTCGCATCCGACTACTCGGCCCAGCGCATACAGTTCGGCCGTCCGATTGGGCAGAACCAGGGCGTCGCGTTCATGCTGGCCGACATGCAGGCTTCAGTCGACGCGGCGCGGCTGCTCACATGGCGCGCGGCCTGGATGGCCCGCAACGGCTTGCCATTCGATCACGCCGAAGGGTCGATCTCCAAGCTGGTCGCCGGCGAGACAGCTGTCAGGGTGACCGAGCAAGCCATCCAGATCCTGGGCGGCAACGGCTACACCCGCGACTACCCGGTCGAGCGCTGGCATCGGGACGCGAAGATCTTCAC
>DATIOU010000125.1:0-10098 GCA_035472835.1 Streptosporangiaceae bacterium
GCCGAGCTCCATCGCGCGGAACATCGCCCCGTCGAAACCTGCCAGGTAGCCGACGGCCTGGGAACCCAGGCTGATGAGCAGGCCAAGCAGGGCGACGGCAAAGGCGACGAGATCGCTGCGGGGCTCGCGGAAGCAGCGTGCGAGCAGCACACCGCCGCCGATTGCCGCGACGATTGCGCCAATCCCGGCGAGGACAAGTGAGATATGCATTGCTGCTATGGTGCACGACGCAAGGCGATGATGTGACCAAAGCCTTGACCTGCGAGCGCGCAGCTGCCGGTTTGACCGGCCCGTGCCGTTACGGCCTCTTGGGCTAGCAACATCCAGCGGCTCACGGTGGCGGCTCTGCGACCTTCGCCCGGCGGGCAGATGGCTACTCATTGACGGTTCGGTTGACGGCGGTGCACGCCACCAGGTGCCGTCGCAGGCGCCGGTAGGCTCGGAGTCATGAGCGGCGAGTCCGAGCTGGCAGGCAGGCAGCGTGCTGGCGGCCGGACCGGCACCCTGGCCCGGCTGGGCCTTGCCAGGAAGAGCCCGGCAGTCGTCGCCGGCGAGGCGTCGGCAGCGATGGCAGACGTGGCGTCCGCGGTCCTGCCCGATCCGGCCGCGGCTGCCTTCTTTGACGTAGACAACACCCTGATGCGGGGCGCGTCCATCTATCACTTCGCGCGCGGCCTGGCCGCGCGCAAGATGTTCGGGCCGAAAGACCTGCTGCGGCTGACCTGGGGTCAGCTCACGTTCCGGCTCCGCGGTGCCGAGAACGCTGACCACATTGATGCCGCCAGGGAGGCGGCGCTCGCCTTCGTGGCGGGCCACCGGGTGGACGACGTCGTGGCACTCGGCGAAGAGATCTACGACGACACCATGGCAGACCGCATCTGGGAGGGAACCAGGGAGCTGACCCGTCAGCACCTGGCCGCGGGCCAGCGAGTATGGCTCGTCACGGCCACCCCAGTGGAGCTGGCCAACATCCTGGCGCGTCGCCTCGGGCTCACCGGAGCACTCGGAACTGTCGCCGAGACATCGGACGGCGTCTACACGGGCCAGCTGGTCGGAGGTCTCCTGCACGGCGACGCGAAGGCAGCAGCCGTGCGTGCGCTGGCCGAGCGCGAGGGTCTCGATCTTTCCCGGTCCAGCGCGTACAGCGACTCGTCGAACGACCTGCCCATGCTGGAGCTAGTCGGCCATCCGAACGTGGTCAATCCGGACGGTGACCTGCTGCGGCAGGCAAGAAGCAGGAACTGGCCGGTGCACGAGTTCCGGTCGGGGCGCAAGGTGACCATGATCGCCCTACCGGTGGCCGCGAGCGCCGGCGCGATAGCCGGCGGCACCGCGGCCGCGTTCGCGCTGAAACGGCGGCGAGCGGCCAGCTAGCCCTAGCCGAATGCGGGGCCGCGCGCGACAACAAGCTCGTCGAGCTTGGACTGGACGGTGTCCCTGACGCCGTCTGCCAGGCGAACGACGAGGTCCTCATCGGGCTCGGCCAGCGGGCGCTCAGACATCCTGACGGGCGGGCAGAACTCGATGATCCATTTGGACGGCAGCGGAACGGCGCCGAGCGGGCCGAGCCACGGGAATAGCGGCGTAAGCGGAAAATACGGCAGGCCAAGGGCATCGGCGAGCACACGGGAGTTGCCGAGCATGGGGTAGATCTCCTCGGCCCCGACGATCGCGCACGGGATGATCGGCACGCCGGCCTTGAGCGCCGTCCGGGCAAATCCGCCCCGGCCGAACCGCTGGAGCCGGTAACGCTGGCTGAACGGCTTACCGATGCCTTTGAATCCCTCCGGAAACACTCCGACGAGCTCGCCGGCCAGCAGCAGGCGCCGCGCCTGGGCGGGATGCGCTCGCGTGTGGCCGCTCCGGCGGGCCAGCGAGGCGAGCACCGGCATCGTGTAAACCGGATCGGCCCCCAGGAGCCGCACATTGCGCCGGGCGGGATGATCGCCGTATACGCCCGCCTGAAGCATGATGGCGTCGAACGGCAGCACGCCCGAGTGGTTCGCCACGATCAGCGCGGCACCGCTGCCCGGGATGTTCGCCAGCCCGCGCGCCTGGACCCGAAACCAGCTCCGGTACAGGGCGAGCGCAGCGGGCATCAGCAGGGCGGAGTTCAGATCCGGATCGAAGCCGAACTCATCGATCTCGAAGTCACCGGTCAGGCGCCGGCGGGCGAAGTCGGTCGCAGCCGCCAGTCGCCGTTGCCAGTGCGGCAGTTCGCCCGGCCGGCCGACGGTCACGGCTGCCCGGCTGGCTTGCTACTTCTTGTTGCGGCGTTGGACACGCGTTTTGCGCAACAGCTTGCGGTGCTTCTTCTTCGCCATCCGCTTGCGCCGCTTCTTGATGACCGAACCCACGAGACCACCCTCAATTGCTTCCTGGCTGACGGGCATGTCCGCTTTGCATGCTCGCCAATCCGGCGGCCGGGCACATGCCAACGCCACAGCGTACCTCCGCGAGGCCACATTGCCCGGCATCGCCCAGCATCTGCCGCATCTGCGGCCTGCCCCGGATCCGCTGTGCCGACTCCCCGGCGGCGGCCGCCTTAGTCCGGCGGAGGCGCTCCGCCGTCAGGCCGATCCCACGAACGCTTCGCGCAAGTAGCCGGTCACTGCCTGCTCAGGCACGCGGAACGAGCGTCCGACCCGGATCGCCTCAAGCTCGCCTGAGTGAACGAGTCGGTAGACAGTCATCTTGGAAACGCGCATGATCGCGGCCACCTCGGCCACGGTCAGGAACCTGACGTCGCTGAGCGGAGTAGCGTCTGCTGCCATTGATAGCCCTCTTCCGACCGAACTGCCGCGCCATGCGAGACCTGGCGCATCAGTCACGCCCGTCTCCAGCGTAAGTCCTGTATGGAAAAGGGCAACCCCGTGCGAGCCCTGCCAATTCGTCGCTGGTCGGGCCGATCGCCGTCGATTCACCGGGTTTCCCGCATTTCCGCAGGTGAAAGGCTAGACGCAGATCATCGGCAGAAAATCTCAGGCGCCATTTTGGTGCCATTGCAGCCAGCCATACTCAGCGCTCACGCAGACCACTCCGGGCTAGCCCGCGAACAGGGGCGACGCCTAGCCCGCGCCGAGCTCCCGGCCGCGGTCCCTGGCTGCCTCTATAGCGGCCAGGATCGCTGCTCGCACCCCATGCCGTTCCAGCTCACGAATGGCGTTGATGGTCGTCCCGCCGGGCGAGGTGACGGCCTCGCGGAGCAGCACCGGGTGCTCGCCGGAATCCCGGAGCATGGTCGCCGCGCCGTAAACCGCCTGCTTGACCATCTCCAGCGCAGTCTGGCGGGGCATGCCGAGCAGGATGCCCGCGTCCACCATGGCCTCGACTAGGAAGTACACATAGGCCGGCCCGCTTCCGGACAGCGCCGTGGCGGCATCCTGCTGCGATTCGGGGATACGCAGCACCTTCCCGACGGGCCGCAGCAGCTCCTCGGCTCGCCGCAGGTGCTCCTCTGTCGCGTGCGGCCCCGGCGAGATGACGCTCATGGCCTCGTCGACCAGGACCGGCGTGTTGGACATGACGCGGACCACCGGGACGTCGCTTGTCAGCCGGCGTCCGATGTAGCTGGTCGTGATCCCGGCTGCGATGGAGATGACCAGCTGGTCGCGCGTTACTGCCGAGCTGATCTCCGCGAGCAGCGCGTCCATGTCCTGCGGCTTGACGGTGATGACGAGCGTCTGGGCCTTCGCGGCTGCCTGCGCTGCGGAGAGCACGTCGATGCCGTAGGCGTCGCGCAGCTGGTCGGCGCGCTCGGCGCGCCGCGCCGCGCCGACAATCTGGCCGGGCGACACGACGCCCGCGCGCAGCAGGCCCGAGGCAAGCGCTTCGCCCATCTGGCCTGCGCCGAGTATGGCGATCACAGTCGGGAGCCTACCGGGGCGCCCTAGCCGCGGGCTGACGACGGGCTAGCGGTGCGAGCCGAGCGCGCGCAGGAAAAAGGCCAGGTTTGCCGGGCGCTCGGCCAGCCGCCGCACGAGGTAGCCGTACCAGTCGCCGCCGTACGGCAGGTAGACGCGCATCTGGGCGCCTGCGGCCGCGAGCCGCGCCTGCTCGGCAGGCCGGATCCCGTACAGCATCTGATACTCGAAGCTCTCTGGTGCCCGGCCTGCCGTGCTGGCCTTGAATCCGGCGATCCTGATCAGCCGCGGGTCATGAGTTGCCAGCATCGGATATCCCGGCCCATCGAGGAGTATCCGCATGCACCGGGCATAGCTGATGTCCACCTCGGCCCGTTTCGTCATGCCTACCGAATCTGGCGCCTGGTAGGCGCCTTTGCACAGGCGAACGCGGGATCCGATGACCGCCAGCGCGCGGCAGTCGTCGGCGCTGCGGCGCAGGTAAGACTGGATCACGCAGCCGAGGTCCGGAAAGTCGGCCCGAAGGTCGGTGACGAGCCGCAGCGTGGCCTCTGCCCGTGGGTGATCCTCCATGTCCAGGGTGACGGTGGTACCCGCGTTGCGGGCAGCGGTAGCGATGCGCGCGATGTTCTCCTGCGCAGTCTTCTCGCCGTGATCGGCGAGGCCGAGCCCGACCGCAGTTGGCTTGACTGACACCTCGGCGCGGCCGCGGGCCGCCAGCCCGGCTGCCGAAAGCAGGGCGAGCAGCCGGATGTACTCCTCGGCCACGGCTGCGGCCTGATCTGGATCAGTGGTGTCCTCGCCGAGGAAATCGATGGTGACGAGGCGCCCGTCAGCGAGGAGCCGCTCGGTAGCCGCGAGCGCGTCGGCGGCTGCCGCGCCCGCCACGAATCTCGCCACCACATCCCTGGTGACCGGCGTCGCCATGATGAGGTCACGAGCCTGGTGACTGGCCGACAAGGCCAGGAGCGCTTGGCGCAGCACTGAGGGGGACCTCCAGGGAACGACGTTGTCCGCTGCGGGCCCAGGCTACTCGCGGGCGCGGCCCATGAGGCCGCTGCGCTGGCGCTTGAGCTCAATCTGGATATTAGCTCCAGCATCCGGCGAAACGATGACCTCCTGCGCGGCCGCGACGCCGTCGACGGTGAGTGTCGCGTCGACCGGCGTCGTGCGCTTCACCAGCGCCAGGCCTATCGGGCCTAGCTCGTAGTGCCGCGCGGTCGAGCCGGTGAAGCCGACGCTGCCGCCGTCGAGCAGAACCGGATCGCCATGCGCGGGCAGCTTGTCCTCGCTGCCGTCGAGATGGAGCAGGACAAGCCGCCGGGGCGGGCGCCCGAGGTTGTGCACTCTCGCGACCGTCTCCTGACCCCGGTAGCAGCCCTTGGTGAGGTGGACGGCCGTCTCAATCCAGCCGACTTCGTGCGGGATGGTCCGGTGATCGGTGTCGAGGCCGAGCCGTGGCCGCCCGGCGGCGATCCGAAGGGCGTCGAGTGCCCACGCGCCTGCGAGCGCGGCTCCGGCCGCACGCAGCTCGGCAACCCGCTCGCCAAGTTCGCGGCGCGGCAGGATCAAGTCGGTGCCGAAGCCGACGTCCAGGCGGGCCGCCGCCGGCGTCGCGTCCTCGGCCGGGACGTCCGGGCCGACCAGTTTCACTACGGCGTAGTCGGCCGACACATCTTGCGCGTCGACGCGCAGCATGAACTTCATCGACGTCAGGAACTCCAGCAGCGCGGAGCCGGTGCCCGGCTCGACATGAGCCCAGACGGCTGTCCCGTCGTCGGTCAGCGTGAGCTGATGCTCGACGTGGCCCTGCGGGCTCAGGATGAGCGCTTCCGCGGCTGCACCCGGCGCCAGGTGCTCGACGTCCTGCGTCGTCAGGGTGTGCAGCCAGCTCAGCCGGTCGGCGCCAGTTATTCGCAGCACATCCCGGTGGGACTGATCGACCACGCCCCAGCCCGTCGCCAGCGCCCGCTGCTCGGCGAACGGGTCCCCGTAGTGCGCGGCGACGTCGGCGTCCGGCGCGGTGGCGGCGACCGCGCCAGGCTCAGCCAGCAGCGGGCTTGTCATCGGCGGCACGCGGAGCACAGCCCGAATACTGTCAGATGCCCGACGTCGGTCAGGAAGCCCTGGTGCTCCTCCAGGGCGGCGACCAGCGGCGACACGGCTGCCTGGTCAACCTCGGTCACCAGCCCGCACTGACGGCAGACCAGGTGCACGTGCGTGGCGTGCTCGGCGAGGTGGTAGCTCGGGGCGCCGTGATGAATGTGGGTGTGCTGGACGAGGCCGAGCTGCTCGAGCAGCTCGAGAGTCCGGTACACGGTCGAGACGTTGACACCGCGTGCTGTCTGCCGGACCTCGCCGTAGATCTCCTCGGGCGTCGCGTGCTCGAGCCGGCCGACGGCTTCCAGCACGAGCTGGCGTTGCGGCGTGACCCGGTAGCCGCCAGCTCGCAGGGTGTCATCCCACGTCTCCACCATATTCCTGAGTCTAGTGACGCCCCAGGGCATAACACGCTTGCCTGCTGCAGCCGGCGTGACGTAGCGTTTCGCCTAACGCAGGAAAGGAGGTGGTCCAACAGTATGCATAGATGTCGGACTTGCGAGGTGGCTGTCCGCTAGCCGCCGCCTGCGTGAAGCGATTCGTCGGGGTATGCCCGCGCGAGCGCATCACCGGCCACGGAGGCCGGCGAATTCACGGCAGACACCGGACCCCCGGGCTGATCGGCCTGTCCAGCCGATCCCCGCGGTGGGCCCCAGTTCGTGGTGCGATCATTTGGTTGCGCTGCGTTCCGGCCTGACGCGAGAGAGGCCCGGGGGCTTCTTCTTTGTCGGCTTCGCCCGGGCCTAGCTGACACGCTTCAGCTGAGCCGAGACGTGCGACTGCAGGGGCTGTCCCATCGCCGCCATGTCGTAGGCCCAGCCGAGGTCGGGGCCGATGAGACCGTAGAGGCGGCGCCCCGCCGTGATTTCCTTGGCGGTGCTCGTCCGCATGACCGCGTCGGTGGCGAGCTCAATCTTCGTGCCGGTGATCTGGCCGATGTAGATCTCTGCGATGCCGGTGGGGTGGGCGAGCACGACCTCGATGCTGCCATCGACCTGCGGCCGCCAGAACCCCGTCTCCATCGCCAGCGGGCGTCCGATCGCGCCGTCTTCGTCGAGCAGCCAGGTTCTGCTCGTGTGGATGAGGAATGGCTTGCCGTTATGGCTGAAGCTGATCTCCTGCCCGAAGTTGGCGCTCTCGATCGTCGGATAGCCGACCACCCCCGCGCCTTCCCACCGGCCGAGCAGGAACCGCAGCGGCGCCACCTGCGGATGAAGCTCGAACTCCACGGGCAGGCCGCCCGGAGCGCCGTCGCCGGGTGTGCGGCTATCCACTGTCAGCTAACCGCCTTCCGGATCTACACCGCCGTGGTCGGCGTCGGATCCGGCGGCGCGACGGCCGCTGATCCGGTACAGCGCCACGGTCAGGACCAGGCCTGCCGCAGCCACGACGCCGAAGCCGGCGACCAAGATGACGCCGCTCAGCATTGCCGTCATGCCTGCGGAGTGTAGGCAGCACGGCCGCGAATCGCACGGCCGCCACGCCGCCACGCGCGGCCGGCCCGTTTGGTCGCGCTAGTGTGCAGTTCATGGCCTCGCGCTCCCTGGTGCTGAAAGTGACAGTCGGCAAGGATGACCCGGAGCGCTGCAATCAGGCGCTCACCGTGGCCGCGGCCGCTGTCGTCAGCGGCGTACCCGTGTCCCTGTGGCTGACTGGCGAAGCGTCCTGGCTGGCCCTGCCCGATGGATGCCCCGATCTGGCTCTGCCACACGCAACCCCGCTGCCCGAGTTGCTGGCCGCGGTGCTGGGCGCTGGCACAGTGACGCTGTGCTCACAGTGCGCGGCCCGGCGCGACATCAGCGCTGATGACGTCGTGGGCAGCGTCCGGATTGCCGGCGCCACGACCTTCGTGGCGGAAATTCTGGCCGACGGCGCGCAAGCGCTCGTGTACTGAGGCCGCGTTACCAGGAGCCCGGCAGTTACCCGCCTACCGCTGCCAGCCGCTCCGCCCGCAGCTGGCTAGCCCATTCCTCGGCTTCGGGATCAAGGGTTGCGAGCCGCCCGACCACCCAGCTCAGCAGCAGGTCCGCGAGGCCCGGGTTACGGGCCAGCGCTGGCCCGTGCATGTAGGTGCCGAGAATCTTGCCGGCGTAGGCGCCCTCGGTCCCGTCGCCGTTGCCGACACCCATAGTGACCTGCGCGAGCGGCCGGGCACCGGAACCAAGCCGAGTGACGCCCTGATGGTTCTCGAAGCCGGTCAAACGGGGCACGCTCAGCGCCGGATCCACGTCCGCGACAAGCTCGCCGACGCCGCGCCGGTCGCCCCGGCCGCTGGTGATGTCCAGGACACCGAGGCCCGCGACTGGCTCACCGTCGACGCCGCCGAACGCGTGCCCGAGCACCTGATAGCCCGCGCAGACCGCGAACAGAACTGCGCCCTGGTCAGCCGCCGCGACGACGCCGCCGTCGTTGCGCAGCCTGTTCGCGGCGAGGATCTGCGGCAGGTCCTCGCCGCCGCCCAGCAGATAGATATCGCCCTGGCGGGGCACCGGCTGGTCTGAGTTGACTTCGACAGCCTCGATGTCGATGCCGCGGAGCCTGGCGCGACGGGCCAGCACCAGCAGGTTGCCTCGATCGCCGTACGTGCTCAGCAGGTCCGGATACACCCACACGAAGCGCAGCGCACTCGGGCGGCCAGCGCCGCGTGCGCGCGCAACCGGATCGGGCTCGGCCTCGGTTGTCAGGCGGGAGACGCTGTCGACGTCGCTTCGGGCGACGCCGGGGCCGCCCGCGTGCCGTCCGGCCGCGCGCCGGAGGGGAAGATCAGCCCCGTAGTCCCCGTTCCCGTTTTCATGTGGTTTGCGCTGGGCTGGAAGGATCACCGTCTCAGCGGTGTCCTCGGTTGCGGCGTGCCGCCCTACCCGGTCGGTCATCGGGTCAGTCTCCCGCTCACTCGGTCCGGCCGACGAGCGCCCGGATCTGCTGGAACGCCGTGTAGTTAGCGATCACGTCGAGCTCGCCGCCGCCAACCCTGGAGATCGCGTCGTCGATACCGTCGACAAGCTGGAACGGAACGTCGTCTGCCTCGAGCCGCAACGCGAGGTCAATCCGCCGCTCTCCGGTCACGAACACTGGCCGGCCCAGCAGCACCCGGTAATCAACGTCCCAGAGCCATGACGTGTCCTTGCCGTCCGGGATCTGCGCGTTGACGGCGAGCAGTACGGGGACGGGGATCGGCGCGAGCACGTCAAACGCCTCGAGCCAGCCAGCGGGGTTCTTCGCCAGCAGGAGCCGGACGAGGCGGCCTTGCCGCTGGACCTGCGTGTAGCGGCCGGCGACGGACTTGACCCCGCGCAAGCGGGGCAGCGCCTGGTCCACGGTGGCGCCGAAGTGGCTCGCCACCGCGAGCGCGATGACGGCGTTCGATGCGTTCGCCCGGCCCGGCAGCGCCAGCGCCAGCTCGCGCATCTCGCCGGAGTCGTCGATCACCGAGTCACCGCTGAGTACCCAGCGGGTCGATGGGCGCGCAAAGCCGCACTCGCCGCACCGCCAGCCAAGCTCGTCCCGCTGCAGGTGCGAGCCGCATTCGGGACAGCACCAGGAATCCTCGTGCCAGCGCTGCCCGGCGGCGACCCACGTCACCCGCGGCGCGCTCGACGCGGCCCAGGCGATCAGCGGGTCGTCTGCGTTCGCGACGACGACACAGCCTTCGGCGTTAGCCAGCGCCTGCCGCCAGCGGCGCGCGGTGAGCCAGATCTCGGCCGCGCGATCCATCTGATCGCGGCTCAGGTTGAGCAGCACTACGACCCGAGGTTGCGTCGCTGCTATGACGGCGGGCAGGTACCGCTCGTCGGTCTCCAGCACCGCATACGGCGCGTCGGGAGCCCGGCCTAGGGCCGAGGCAAGCCCGGCCTCCATGTTGGCCCCGAACGCGTTGCTCGCGACGTCCTGGCCGAGCGCGCCGAGCGCCGCCGTGATGAGGCGCGTCGTCGTGGTCTTGCCGTTCGTCCCGGTGACCAGTACAACCTGACGGTCGGCCGCCAGCAGCCGGAGAAGCTCAGGCTCGACCCGAAGGCCGAGCACGCCGCCGATGACCGAGCCGTCGCCACGGCCAGTCATCCGGGACACGCGGCCAGCCGCGCCGCTCAGGGACGTGGCCAGGCGCGCGCGCAGCGGAAGCTTGCTCATGTCGGCA
>DATIOU010000126.1:0-9859 GCA_035472835.1 Streptosporangiaceae bacterium
CTTCGTAAACCAGATGACCAAGTACCGACCCAGAGCAGGATGGGGCACATTAAATGTGTAACTATTGGACACGTTATTCTGGGCGGCTACGGTCGTCATCGACTGCAGGTTGGCTGCGCTCCTGGCGTTCGAGTTACCGACCTTGATCTGCACGTTCGCGCCCGGGACCGAGCCGAACGTCACCGTTATGGAACTGACCCGGACCGGCTTGCCAAGATCGAGGATAAGGCCGGTACCGGCCTTGAGGTTCCCAAAGTACGGGCTGCGGTAATACTGCTGGGTTGCCCAGCCCTGCGAGTTTCCGCTTAGCACGTTGGACGCCAGGTCTGAGTTCTCGTTCCCGGGGTCGGTGGTCAGATTGAGTGCGTCGAATCCTTGCGCGGAGACCGGCTGAATCGCGATTGTGCGGGCGGATGCGTGCGCCCCGGCGCTACGGGAGCTGTGTGAGGCCGGCGCGGACGGCGACTTGTGGAGCAGGTGCAGAGCAGCCGCGCTCGCGCCGCCGACCGCGACCAAGGCCAGCAGGCCGACCGCGGCGACGCGCCCAGCGCTGCGACGCCGGATCTGCATGTCGTCGTGCATCGGGCCGGTTCCGCTCGGCCTGAGTGCGCGCTGGTCACCTGCCCACCTAGAATCCTGGCGCGCGGCCCGGGTACTGGCGGCCGGGGCACGCGGGACCTGGAGCGGCGGGATAGCTGCGGACAAAGCGGCAGCGAACTCGGCCGGCGACAGAAACACAAACTGCTCATCGTGGCCGCGCAGGCCTAGAGCCCTGGCCGCTACGTCATCGAGAACGGACGGGACGCCAGCGCGCACCTGGCGTGGTCGCCACGGTCGCCCTTCGGACTCGGGCGCAGGCGGCAGCCCGGCATCATCTTCTCCCGGCCAGAGGCCTGTCAGCGCCGCATAGAGCAGCTGACCCAGCCCCCTGGTGTCGGCGAGCTGCGGATCCTCGGCCGGCACGCCCGTCAGGGCCGCGTCGATGCCGAGCCCCGTCACCTTCACGCCGCCGCCGGGCGTCCAGCGGATCGCATCAGGGCGCAGGCACAGGTGCGCCAGACCGGCCGCATGCGCCCCCGACAGCGCACTGGCGACGTCGGCGACGATCCGGGCCGCGGCCAGCGGCTCAATCGACCCGGCCGCCAGCATGTCGCCGAGCGTGTCACCGACGGGCCACTCGAGCACGATGTAGGCGTGGTCCCAGCTTTCCTCGACGTCAAACACCTGCGTGAGCCTGGTGTCCGTCAGCCTGCTGGCCGCGCGGGCGGCCGTAGTCACCTGGTCAAGGCGAGGGAATCCGGCGGCGAACGTGATCACGCTTACCGGCCTGGCGAGGATCTCGTCGATGGCCTTCCAGGCAGACCAGCCAGCGGCCGCGGCTAGCCGGTCTTCAAGCCGGTACCGGCCGCCGAGCCTGACTCCCGGCTCTGACGTAAAGGTGCTCATGCTTTCGGTTCAAAGGCGCGCGGGCCTTCGAACCTCCCCTCGCGGGCCGTAGGTGGTCAACGATCTCAGATAAGGCAATGGTGCTGCACACCATGCTAGGCCGCAGACTCCCGCGCGGGCAGAGGTGTGCCCACGTGGCAGCAAACCGTTACCGCCCGGAGACGTGGCCTGGGCGGACGCCGCCCCGGTCACGTAGCGCCGCCGGGGCGGAACTGTCACCGGCCTAGCCTTGCTAGCAGCCCCCGGCTCAGACCCGTCAGCTCCTCGATCCGCAGCGCCTTGGCGAAGATCAGGTACATCGCGAGCGCGAGGCTGCCGCCGAAGATGACGTCGACGATCGCGTTGTTCCCGGAGATGATGCCAACCAGCACGGCGATTAGCGCTGCGGGCAGGGTGGCGGCGTGCATCCTGACCAGCGATCGCGCGATCCGGTAGCCGTCAAGTCCACGCAGCCGCCGCGTGAGAATCTGCCAGGAGACGATCATGCCGATAACGTTCGCCAGGCCGAAGCCAACGCCGAGTCCGGCGACGACGTCGTTGCGGTGCAGGGTCGCCAGTGCGATCAAGTTGGCCGCGATATTCACGGCCATCGTGGCGAGGCCGATCAGCGCGGGAGTCCTGCTGTCATGGAGCGAGTAGAACACCCGTAGCTGGAGCTGGAAGATCGTGTACGGCAGCAGGCCCAGGCAGAACACCGCGAACACGACGCCGATATACCGGGCCTGGGCGGGCGTCATCGCGCCGTGCCCGAGGAACACCTCCGCCAGCTGCGGACCGAGCACCGCCAGCACCAGCGAGCTGGGCACCACGATCGCCGACGCCAGCCGGGTACCTGACGAGAAGTCCTGCCGGACCAGGCCGAATCGCCGGTCGGCCGCGTGCGCGCTCATCCGGGGCAGCAGAGCGGTGATCACCGAGATGCCGACAACCGCGTAAGGCAGCTGGAAGAGCAGCCAGGCGTAGTTGTACTGGGTGATGCCGGCCACGCTAGCGTCACCCGCCACCTTGGTGGTGACCAGGAACGCGACCTGGGTTGCTGCGATGTAGCCGAACATCCAGCCGGCCATGTGGCCGATCTCGGCGACTTCCGCCCTGCGGAAGTCCATGCGGGGCCGCCAGCGGAAGCCAACCCGGCGCAGTGCGGGCAGCAACGCGACCGTCTGCGCCACGATGCCGAGTGTCGTGCCCAGGCCGAGTAGCTCCACCTCGACGCCCGAGATTGTGCCCGGAGTCTTCTTCAGGCCAGCCATGGCGATGTACAGCGCCAGGACCGCGATGACGACGGCATTGTTCACGATCGGCGTCCACATCGGGGCGGCGAAGCTGCCGCGGGCGTTGAGGATCGCGCCGATGAGTGAGCTGACGCCGTAGAAGAAGATCTGCGGGATGAAGAAGAGGGCGAAGACGATCGCCAGGTGCAGCGTCGCGTGCGACTGACTGATCTTGCTGCCGGCATACAGGTGGACTATCGGCACCACGGCTAGCGTGGCCAGGAGCGTGACGCCCGCCAGCGCGAGCGTGATCAGGGTGAACATCCGCTGGTCGTAACCTTCCCTGCGGCCCGAGTCACGCCTCGCCGCATTCACGATCAGCGGCACTATGACGCTCGTCAGGATGCCGCCGAGGGCCAGGTTGTAGACCACGTTGGGCAGCGTGTTGGACAGGTTGTACGCCGCCGCGATGCCCAGGTAGCCCAGCGCAGACGACTGGACAATCTGGCGGAGGAACCCGGTCAGCCGCGAACCGAGCGTGCCGATCGCCATGACGCTGCTGGACTTGGCGATGGAGAAGGATCCGGTGGCATCGAGCGGTGCGCCAGCACCGGTGACGTCGGGTGCAACGACACCGGCGCCCGGAGGTCGCGTTCCGGCCCCGCTTCCCGGGCCGCGCGGAACGAAGTCGCCGGGCCGCTGAGCGTCCGGCGGACCGCCTGGCCGACGCTGCGGCGGCTGCCCGTAACCGGGTGGCTCGTCGACCGGCCGCTCGCGGACCGGCGGCTGATAAGTCCGTTGTGCGTCGTACGGCGGGCGGTCGTACGGCGGGCGGTCGTACGGCGGGCGGTCATACGGCGGGCGGTCGTACGGCGGCGAATCGTAGGCGGGCCGCTGATAGCCGGCCCGGTCGTAGTAGTCGCGAGGCGGATAGCCCGGCTCGCTGGACCGTCGCTCGTCCGGGCGCCGCGCCCGGACCCGTGGTGGCGGTAGGCCGGCGCGTCGCTGTCCGCCTGGCCCGGGCCGCTGGCCGGCCGGCGGTGGCGCATCCTCCCCGGGCCGAGCGCGGCGAGCATGCCGTCCGGAGCTTCGGCCCTGCTGGTCCGACCGCTCTTGCCGATCAGGCGGCTCTAGGCGATCCGGCCGCCGCGCCCAGGAGCGCGTGCGCTCACTCTGCGAGCCTCGTCCGGCGGGGTAGGAGGCGGCCCCGTTCCCAGCCTCACGGTCTTGCCTGTCCCGCCGCCACGAAGGGCCCGGCCCGCCGTAGTAGTCGTCATCCTCGCGGAAAGCCTGGTCCCGCTCGGCGGCGCTGCCAGCCCACTCGACGTTCGAGAGATCGATATGCCAGCCGGTGTCATCGAACAGCGGTCCGGTGTAATCCTGCCCGGCGCTCCAGCCAGGCACCGCCGGCCGGATCTCCCAGTCCGACCCGCCGACGTCGGCGTGAGGGTCAGACTCGGGGGGTGTCATCGATCTCCTCAATCACGGTGCGGGCTTCCCGACCGCTCCTAGCTCAGCGCGTTCAGCATTGACGGTATCCGCTCCGGCGGGATCGGCGCTCCCCGCACGATCATGATCGCCGTCCGCCGCGTCGGCCGCCGGCTTGTCCCCACTGGCGCCCGCATGGCCTCGTCGAAGCGCCCGAGCGGCCGAGGCGATCAGGAAGACGCCCAGTGCAGCGGCAAAGATGATCATCCCGAGGATGCCAACTCGCGTTGCCTGGATCGTCATGCGCAGCGGCACCGAAACCGGGTCACCGCGCTTACTCGCGAGCAGCATCGTGACAGTCGTAGAACCGGTCTGGGCCGACTGGACTTTAAGCCTGATCGTTTGGGTCTGGTGGGGGGGAACCGTGATCAAGCCCGGCGGATCTGCCGCGATCCGCACTCCGGTCGCCTGGCTGTACTGAAGCTGCAACTGGACCCGGACTGCGTAACCGAGCCCGTTATCGATCGATACGGGCACGCTGCCTTTGAGGCCGCCCAGGGTGATCCGTCTCTCTGCGATGATCCGGACACCTCGCTGCTCGACGTCGATGCGCCCGGCGACCGTCGCGAGCATCGCGTCCGGCGTCGCCGCTGGCCCGCCCTGCCAGGCCGATGACTCGAGCGCCGACACGGCCAGGAACAGGCCGGGATCAGGCCGGGCTCTGATGTTCTGGAGCTGGCGGATCTCGCGTTCAAGCACAAGGAGCTTGTGCAGCTCAGGCCGGGTGATTCGGCTCAGCCCGACGCTGTCGGGGGGCCAGTTCGAGTTCAGCACGATCGGGATATGCCGGGCACTGGCGAGCGAGGCCAGGGTGACCTGCCTGAGCCAGGGTGCCGATTCCGTATCGGCAAGGAGGCCGGCCGCCAGCGGTCCTGACGGCGCCCAGCGGGGCGGCGGCGCAACGACGATCGGCTGCGCCGGGACCTGCTGCTGCGCCAGCAGCGCCGTCTCGGCCAGGAATAGCTGGCCGGTGGCGAATGCCGACCCAGGTGCGCTGCTTTGCGACCCGAGCAGCTGAGTAAGGGACTGGCTCGCGAGCAGCGCCGTCATGTAGCAGCCGCCAGGGCCGCAGCCGCCGCCGCCGTTCAGCGTCTTCAGCACCGAGTACTGCGCCCCTGGGAAGGCCGAGCTGCTCAGCACCAGGGTTCGCACACCGTCGGCGGCCAGGTTCTCGAGTGTGTGGTAGCCGGGCACGCCTGCCGCTGACCAGGCGATGCCTGACGCCGCGGCTGGGCTCGTCGCGGTTCCAGCCGTGCCGCTGCGGGTCAGGTCTGGTGGGTTAAGGATGCCTTCGGCGATGCTACGGCCGAGGTTGAAGGACGTGCTGACATCGTTCGCGCGGCCCACGGTGATGAGCGCGGTCACATTCGGATCGCCGTAGGGCGTGACCGTCAAGGGTCGTCCCGACGTGTCGTCCTTCAGTGTCGTCAGCCAGGCCGACGCGGCTTTCGCCCACCGGGGCTCCGAGCCCTGGCAGGTTGTCAGGGTCCGGACGTTGGCCAGGACAGCCGGATCGATTACCCAGGTGATTTCCTGGTCGGCGCTGCCGGCCCGGACGAGCGCGCCGAGCCTGCCGTTCTGGCCAAGGCTCTGCACCAGCGCGCTGGCCTGCGGTCCTGAGCAGTCGTCCTGCCATCGCTGGTCAAGCAGCGGACTGTCGATCACCGGCCAGAGCCACGCGATCTTCGCCGGTGTCGGGCGCGATCTGGCATACGTGCCCTTCGGGTCCGGCTCATAGGGCAGGAAGGTCGTCGCGGTGGCGAGCCTCGTGCCGAACTGCTGCGCTTGCGCCGCCAGCGGGTAGACGCCGAACGCGGTCATGCTGAACGCGCTGGCCGGCACCCGGATCGACCAGTCTGCGCTAGCGCCCGGCGCAAGCGGCGCGGTAGCCTGCCACGTCGCTCCTGGCAGCTGCGCCGGGGCCAGGGTGTACTGCTGGCTCGCGTCCCCCTGCAGCTGGGCCATGTAGGCGACCGGTGTGGACGATCCGTACAGCTGCACGGTCAGCTGACTTACCGGCGTCTTGGAATTGTTGCGCAGCGTGCCGCTGAGCGTCACCGTAGAACGTGGGCGGGCCCACTGGGGCGTCATGCCCGTGATGACGATGCTTAGCTGGCCGTCCGCCCGCTGGGCCGTGGCGGCCGCCGCTGGCTGGTGGCCGCCCAGGACCGTCACCGACAGGGCGAGGGCGGCGCAGGCGAGCACGGCTGACAGGGCGCTGGTCGCCCGTCGTGCCATCTTCCACCCGCCTGTCGCGCTGGTGCGGCTGCCGCCGCGCGCCACGCCAGGTCCACTGCCCGGCGCCGCGCGCACAACGCGGAGTCCGGGCGGCAGTGGCATGCCGAAATGCTATTGCGGCTGGCCGAGTGCCCGGGGCACGCCGCAGCGATCCGCACCGCCCGCCCAGGGCAGTATCCTGCGACTCACCCCTAGGGGTTCCCAGCTTTCCCGTTTCCCACAGGCTACGCCCGCGACCTATCCTCGATGCCCGTGCCAGAACCAGACCGGCTTACCGAGCGGCAAGCTACCGTTGCTGCTGTGGCGCTGCTTGCTGCCGTCTCGCCGCGCGCCAACGAGCTCGGCGAGATTTTCGCCGTTGCTGGTCACCAGCTCGCCCTCGTCGGCGGGTCAGTCCGGGACGTGTTCCTCGGCCGCCCTTCGGGCGACATCGACCTCACCACCGACGCGACACCGGACCGGGTCCAGGCCATCGCGCGTGACTGGGCGGACCAGGTGTGGAATGTAGGCATCGATTTCGGCACAGTCGGCCTGCGCAAGGACGGCTCGACATTCGAGATCACCACGTACCGCAGCGATCGCTATGACCGGACCTCGCGCAAACCGGTTGTGTCGTACGGGCGCTCGCTCGAAGACGATCTGGCCAGGCGCGATTTCACGGTGAACGCCATGGCGGCCAGGCTGCCCGGACACGAGCTGGTCGACCCGTTCGGCGGGCTGGCCGACCTCCAGCGCAAGGTGCTGCGAACGCCGGGCGCGCCGGAGGAGTCGTTCACGGATGACCCGCTCCGGATCTTGCGCGCCGCGAGGTTTACTGCCCAGCTGGGCTTCGCTGTCACCCCGGCGGTACGCGACGCGATGCGTGAGCTGGCTGGGCTGCTGGCGCCTCCGAAGGTGTCAGTCGAGCGCATCGAGGGCGAGCTGACGAAGCTGCTGCTGTCGACGCTGCCAGGTGGCCCGGCGGCGGGCATCCGGCAGCTGGTTGAGACCGGGGTCGCCGATCAGGTGCTGCCCGAGATCTCGCGGCTCCGGCTCGAGACCGACGAGCATCACCGGCATAAGGACGTCTACGAGCACTCCCTCACCGTCCTGAGCCAGGGCATCGAGCTGGAAGCCAGGTATGACCTGGGGCCGGATATCGTGCTCCGGCTGGCCGCGCTGCTGCACGACATCGGCAAGCCGCGAACGCGCTCCCTGCTGCCCGATGGCCGGGTCGCGTTCCACCACCATGAGCTCGTCGGGGCGAAGATGGCCAGCATTCGGCTCACGCAGCTGCGCTACAACAAGGACATCGTCGCCGACGTGAGCCGGCTCATCGAGCTGCACCTCCGCTTCCACGGCTATGGCGAAGGCGGCTGGACTGATTCGGCCGTGCGCAGGTACGTGACGGACGCCGGGCCGCTGCTGAAGCGGCTGCACGCGCTCACGCGGGCGGACTGCACGACCAGGAACAAGGCGAAGGCGCAGCGGCTCGGCCGTGCCTACGACGACCTGGAGCAGCGGATCGGCGAGCTCGCGGCGCAGGAAGAGCTCGACAGCATGCGGCCCGACCTCGATGGCCACCAAATCATGGCCATCCTTGGGATCCCGCCGGGGCCACTTGTCGGCGGCGCGTCCTCCTACCTCAGGGAGCTGCGGATCGAGCACGGGCCGCTAGGGCACGACGCAGCGGTCACCGAGCTGCTCGGCTGGGCCGCGGCCAACGGGCTGCAGGTGCCGCCGGATCCGGCTGGCGGCTAGGTGGCTGCTGGCATTCGTCGGCTCAGGACCCAGTGACCGGCCCCCGCAAGCGCGTAGCCAACGGCGACGGCGGCTATGAGGCCGCCTGATTTGCCAGTAACGGGCATGAAGACCGCGCTGATCGCAGCGCCGGCCACGAACAGCACGTTGAAGGCCATGTCGTAGAACGAGAATGCCCGGCCGCGGTAGTCGTCGCCGACGTCTTCCTGCAGGATCGTCGTGGCGCAGATCGCGATGCCCTGAGCGGCCAGGCCGAGGAAGAAGCCAAGGACGAGGAAGCTGGCCTGCGTGGATGGCGCGCCGAGCACTGCGGTGGTCACCGCACCGACCAGCAGCAAGACCGTGATCCAGGTCTGCTTGCCCAGCCGCCGGGTGGCAATCGGTGTCACCAACGCGGCAACGCCGTAGCCGACAGCTACCAGTATGGTCAGGACGGCATAGTGGCTGAGCGCCTTGTTCGCGCTCTCGCCGCGGTAGAAGTAGTTCCGGTACAGCAAGATCGACATCAGGAACAAGACACCGTAAAAAAGCCGGTTGGCACCGGTTGCGGCCACGGAGGCCGCCGAGCGACGTCGACGGGCGAGGTAGCGGGCACCGGCCGCCAGTCCAGTCAGCACGATCATGAAGTCCGCCGCGATCCCCGGCTTCCGCTCTCGTGCCTCCCGTGTCGGTCCCAGCAGGTCGCGCCCCATCGTGGCGCTGACCAGGCCCGCGGCTACGTAGCAGCACGCCGCGGCCAGCAGGGTCGCCGCGTATTCACCCCGGCCACCGTGCAGGGCCACGTGCACTCCGAGACCCGCGATGCCACCGATCGCCGCGGCGAGCCCGCCGGCTGTGGGCGATACGGCGTTCGCCATTACGAGCTTGTCTTCAGGTACGACGTGCGGCAGGGCAGCGGACAGCGAGGACAGGAAGAACCGGTTCACGCCCAGGACGGCCAGCACGCTGACGTAGAGCGGGACACCGAGCTGACTCGATGCGACAAGGCTGGCCGTGATGGCCACGAACACCGACCTGAGCAGCGCAGACCAGACCAGGATCTGGCGTCGCGACCAGCGATCGATGTAGACACCGGCGAACGGCCCGATCAGCGAGTACGGCAGGTACAGGACAGCGAACGCGGCGGCACCCGACGTCGGATTCGGAAAGTTCGCGGCGCTGAAGAAGACATATCCGCCCAGGCCGGCGGTGAACAGGCCGTCGCCGGTCTGGGAGATCAGCCGAGTCGAGAACAGCCGGCGGAAGTCATGCTCGGCCCAGACAATGCGGAGGTCGCGCAGGAACGACGTGCGCTGCGCCGGTGCCGGCGGCTGGCCGGCCGCGGCCGTGGCGGCTGGCGCTGACATCGGGCGTAGTGGTTCCTGCCGGGGCACGGCCACAGCCTATGGCCCCACCCCTCGCCTGGCGACCAGCCGGTCGGCATCTCCAAAGCCCACGACGCCCGGTCCGTTCGGCAACGCGGCGCCTGGTCCGTTCGGCAAGGGTTGCCTAGTCTTGCCAAAGAGGAGCAGCACTAGGTAACCCCTGCCCTATCGGCTTGGGTGTGGCGGCGGGATTGGCGGCGCGTCGCGGTGCGCTACCGGTCGAGCTCGCCACGGATGAACTTGTCGACCGCGTCGCGGGCCACGTCGTCGCTGTACTGCTCGGGTGGCGACTTCATGAAGTACGAAGAAGCCGACACGATCGGGCCACCGATGCCGCGGTCCTTGGCGATCTTCGCGGCGCGGACGGCGTCG
>DATIOU010000127.1:0-1514 GCA_035472835.1 Streptosporangiaceae bacterium
CAACGGCGGCGATGGCGCCACAATCACCGATCACTGACGTCGCTCGACTGAGAACCGGAGGAATGTCCGCCATGAGTGCCAGCCCGACCCAGGAGCTTGAGTTCGACATCCGCGCCAGCACTACGCCCTGCTCCGCCGAGCAGCGGGCGCAGATGCTGATTGCTCCGGGGTTCGGCAGTGTATTCACCGACCACATGGCCACCATTCAGTGGTCAGAGGACGCAGGCTGGCACGACGCGCGGATCGAGCCCTACGGCCCGATCACGCTGGACCCGGCCGCGCAGGTGTTCCACTACGGGCAGGAGATCTTCGAGGGCCTGAAGGCGTACACCCAGGCCGATGGGTCCGTGGCCGCGTTCCGGCCGCACGCCAACGCGGCGCGCCTCAACCGGTCGGCTGCTCGGATGGCTATGCCCGAACTGCCTGCGTCGCTGTTCGTCCGGGCCATCGAGCTGCTCCTGCGCCAGGACCGGGCTTGGGTGCCGACGGCCGAGGACCACAGCCTGTACCTGCGGCCGTTCATGATCGCCACGCAGATCGGCCTCGGCGTCAATAAGCCCGCGTCGTCGTACCTGTTCACGCTCATCGCTTCGCCCGTGTCCGGCTACTTTGGCGGCGAGGTCAAGCCTGTGACCGTGTGGCTGTCGCAGGACTACACCCGCGCGGCGCCGGGCGGGACCGGCGAGGCCAAGTGCGGTGGCAACTATGCCGCGGCTTTTGCCGGTCAGCAGCAGGCCATTGATCACGGCTGCGACCAGGTGGTCTGGCTCGACGCGACGGAGCGGCGCTGGGTCGAGGAGATGGGCGGGATGAACATCTGTTTCGTCTACGGCTCGGGCGCCGACGCGCGGATCCTGACGCCGGCGACGACCGGCTCACTGCTGCACGGCATGACCAGGGACTCGCTGCTCAAGCTCGGGCCAGATCTCGGCGTGCCAACGTTCGAGACCAGGATCTCGGTCGACGACTGGCGCGACGGCTGCGCTAGCGGAGAGATCACTGAGGTCTTCGCCTGCGGGACAGCCGCGGTCATCACGCCGATCGGCGGCGCGCGCAGCGCCAGCGGCGACTGGACCGTCGGGGACGGGACTGCCGGGCCGGTCACGACCATGCTCCGGGACGAGCTGGTAGGCATCCAATACGGCCGCCGACCCGACCGCTACGGCTGGATGCACCCGCTGGCGTGATCAACAGCCCGCGCTAACGACGTGGCTGCCGATCTACTGCTGAAACAGCGGCAGTAGATCGGCAACGATGATGTATTGCCCGACCAGCAGCGGCGGGGAGCGACGGCGCGACGGCCAATGGCAGGAATGGTGGGATGCACGTCATTGACGCCATCGGCGAGCGGCTAGATGGTTGAGCCATGACGACGTATGGACTTCTCGTCTTCGACGGTGCCGAGGAACTGGACTTCACCGGGCCATGGGAAGTGTTCACGTCGTCCGCCATGCTGCGCGAGAACGCCGACACCGTGCTGCTCATCGCCGAGCGCGCCGATCCAGTGCGGTGCG
>DATIOU010000128.1:0-19547 GCA_035472835.1 Streptosporangiaceae bacterium
CCAGGGTGTCCAGGCCGAGGTGGTATCCCGGCCAGAGCAGCGCGGTGCGGCCCTCGATCTCCAGCACTTGCAGGGGGCCGTAACGCCGATCGGCGACTGCCTGGCGCAGGTACTGGCTGGCGGGGCTGAACCGGGAGAACATTTCCACGAACGCCATCTGGCCGCTGGCCTTGTGGACGGCGGCGATGCGGCGGGCGCCGTCGAGGGTGGCCGCCAGCGGCAGCTCGAGCAGCACGTGCCGGCCGGCTTGCAGGGCGCGGATCGCCACCTCGGCGTGCATCCATGTGGGCAGGCAAATGTCCACCAGGTCCACCGAGCCGTCGGCGAGCAGCCCGTCCAGGTCGGTGCTGGTGGCGAAGCCGAACTCGCCGCCGACCTTCGCTAGCTTCTCCGGGGTCCGGCCGAAGACGATCACCTCATCCACGTCGGGCCGCTGCGCGTAGACGGCGGCATGAGCCTGACCGAACCCGGTCCCGAGCAACGCAATCTTCATGATGGCCAGCACCTCCCGGCAGCCGGGGGCAAATGATGCTCCATGGCCGTTCGGACACCACGCTACGCAGCTGATAAGACAGTCCTGGCTCTGCAGGCCGCCAGTACCACACCCGGGAGCATCTGACCGCCGCCGGCCGCCCGCCAGATCCCGGCACCTACACGTGGGGAGTCGAATACGACGGCCACTGCATCGGCAGCGCCGGGCTTCGCGTGGACCCCAATCAGTATTGTGCGACCTACACAGTGGGCTTGTTCGTCGCCGCCCTGCGCGGCCGGGGGCTGGGCCGTGAAGTGACCCGGCTGGTGCTGGCCTGGGCCTTCGATGTGATGGGCGTGCACCGCGTCCAGCTGGAAGTGCTGGCCACCAATAACCGTGCCATCAACTGCTACCTGGCCTGCGGCTTCCGCCAGGAAGGCGTCCGCCGTGAAGCCGAGCTATACCCGGACGGCTGGAAAGACTTCATCATGATGGCGCTGCTGCGCTCCGAGCGCGTCACCCAGGCCGGGATTGTTCGTCGCGCGGATTCTGCGTAAGACGAGCGCCCACTCCGAACGTCCACTCGGCGCCAGCACGAAGCACCAGCTCATTCACGATGGACGTCTACGCGGTCGTGGCCGAGGGGCGGGCCGAGGCCGCAGCGCTTGGGATTGCCGCGTTCGGACCCCGTCGTGCCAGCAAATGTGCCAGCAGAGGGGAAATGATCATGATAAGCAAATCAGCCGACAGCGGGGCTGCCAGCCGTATCCGGACGTTCATGCAGGTGGCGGAGGCGGACGGGAATCGAACCCGCCGACGACGCGGAGCGCCGTCCACCGGTTTTGAAGACCGGGGGGACCACCAGGTGCCCTGACGCCTCCGCTACCAGACCCTATCGGCGCATCAGGCGATCCGCCGGGCGCCAGGGCCGGGCACCGGCGTGACATCGCGGGCCGAGCCGAGGACATGGCCGGCCGAGCAGGCGAGCTCGAGGTGCACAGGAGCACCGCAGTCGCGGTGCGTGAGCTCGACGGCTGACCCGCCGGCCCAGGCTGCGTACTTGTCGCCCCATTCCAGCAGCGCCACGATCACGTGGAACAGGTCGATGCCCTTCTCGGTGAGGCGGTACTCGCTGCGCGCGCGCTGCCCGGCCTCCTGATAACGCACCTTCCGCAGGATGCCTTCGGACACGAGCCCGGCTAGCCGGTTGCTCAGAATCTGCCGCGGCGCACCGGTGCGCGACCGCATGTCGTCGAACCTGCGAATGCCGTTGAAGGCCTCGCGGAGGACGAGGAATGTCCACTTCTCGCCCACGATCGACAGCGCGGCCGCGATGTTGCAATTTGACGTGTCGTAATCCAGCGCCCACGACTTGTTCATGGCTTGCATGCTAAGTCTAGTTGACAGACTTAGCAAGCCTGCGCCAGGATGGAGGCATGACAGCTGGGTCTATCGAACGAACTCTGGCCATGAGCAGGCTCCGCACAGGCGCTGGCAACGTGCAGATCAGGCGCGCTGGCCCGGCCGACGCGGACGTGATCCGAGACTTCGTGACCGGCCTCTCGCCTCAGTCGCAGTACTTCCGCTTCTTCGCCAGCGTCTCGCCGCCGAGCACCGGACTGCTGCGCGCGCTGTGCGGCGCGACCGGCACGGCCGACGTCCTGATCGTCACCGACAGCCGTGGGGCCATGATCGGGCACGGGATGGCCGCCGACGCCCGGGCGGCAGACGGCTGCCTGGAAGCCAACATCGGCCTGGTGATCGGTGACGACTGGCAGGGCCGCGGCCTCGGCAACACACTCCTCAGCATGCTGGTGAGCCGCGCGGCCGCGCGCTGGGTCCAGCGCCTCGTGCTGGACGTCCTGCCCGAGAACGGCCGGATGCGCCGGATCATCCGCCGCCGGTGGCCGGATGCCGCCGTCGAGCGCACGCGCGATGCGCTGGTCTTCAGGCCGCTGATTACTACCCAGGCCGGAGGTAACCGTGTTTCAGGCAGATCTGCGGCCTAGCCGACCAGGCGCGGCCGACGCGGCCGACGGCGGCGAACGGCGCGAGCGCGCCTACAGCTGGGATGACCCGGCTGTAGTGGCCGCGGCCGCGCGCGAACAGGATGGCATCGCGTTCCTGAAGGCACTGCTCGACGGCGCCCTGCCGGGTGCCCCGATCGCGCACACGCTGGACTTCGACCCGGTCTCGGTGGAGCCCGGCGTAGTGGTGTTCGAGTTCACGCCCGCCGAGTTTCATTACAACCCCATCGGCACAGTGCACGGCGGCATGATCGCCACCGTGTGCGACTCGGCCTGCGGGTGCGCAGTCCAGAGCCTGTTGCCGGCGGGCAGTTTCTACACCAGCATCGATCTGAGCGTGAAGTTCCTGCGGCCGGTCACCACCGCCACCGGGCCGATGACGTGCGAGGGAACGGTGACCCACCTGGGCGGCCGGTCGGCACTGGCGCAGGCCCGGCTGACCGATGCCGACGGCAAGCTGTACGCGCACGCGACGAGCAGCTGCATGATCTTCCGTCCGCCCGCGACGAGCTAGTCCCCCGCAGAGGCCTGGGCGTTAACCACGTGCGGCCCAGCCGCATCAGCCGCTACCGTCCAGATCGTGAGCAGCGAATTCGACGCGGCCGAGCACAATCGCGCGGCCTGGGACCGCGAGGTCGAGGGCGGCAACGAGTGGACCGTTCCTGTCGGCCCCGACGTCGTCGCTGCGGCCAGGGCTGGCAGCTGGTCCGTCGTGCTCATCGGGTATGACCCGGTCCCGCGCGACTGGTTCCCTGACCCGCTGGCCCGCACCGATATCCTGTGCCTGGCCAGCGGTGGCGGGCAGCAAGCGCCGACGCTGGCTGCCGCCGGGGCGATCGTCACGGTCCTGGACAACTCGCCGCGGCAGCTAGCTCAGGACCGGCTCGTCGCCGACCGGGACGACCTGGACCTGAGAACCGTGCTCGGCGACATGCGTGATCTCGGCGCCTTCGCCGACGACAGCTTCGACCTGGTGTTCAACCCGGTATCGAACGTGTTCTGCCCCGACCTGACGCCCGTCTGGCGGGAGTGCTACCGGGTGCTGCGGCCAGGCGGGGCGTTGCTGGCCGGATTCATGAACCCCGATGTATTCATCTTCGACGCCGACGCCAGCGAGAATCGGGGGGAGCTGATCGTCAGGCACGCGCTGCCTTACTCCGACGTGACGCACCTGACCGAAGCCGAGCGCGAGCGGCTGTGGGGACCCGGCGCGCCGGTCGAGTACAGCCATTCCCTCACCGAGCAGATCGGCGGTCAGCTGGCCGCGGGCTTCGTGCTCACGCGTTTCCGCGAGCAGCCGCATCACGCGGGCCCGACTGCTCACTACATGCCCGGCTACTTCGCCACCGCCGCCCGCAGACAGGGCTAGGCCGCGGCAAGACGGCGGCGGCTAGCTGGCGCTGGCGTACAGGCCGTCGATGACGTCGGCGTACTTGGCGTGCACGACCCTGCGCTTGAGCTTGAACGTCGGCGTCAGCTCCTCGCTTTCCGGGGTCCACTCAACCGGCAGCAGCTCCCAGTACTTCACCTGCTGCACGCGAGCGAGCCTGGCATTCGCGTCGGCGACCGCGCGGGCAACCTCCGCCCGCACGACCTCGTTAGCGGCCAGCTCGGCGAGCGACGCGGCCTCGATCCCATGGGCCTTCGCCCAGGCGGGCGCGACGCCGCTGTCGAGCGTGAGGATCGCGACCAGGTACGGCCGGCGGTCGCCGTAGGCGAGTGCCTGGCCGATCAGCGGGTGCGCGACGAGCAGGTTCTCGACCGCAGCCGGCGACACGTTCTCGCCGCCCGCGGTAATGATCAGCTCCTTCTTGCGGTCGACGACCGACACGAAGCCGTCGGCGTCGATCGTCCCGATGTCGCCGGTGTGGACCCAGCCGTCCGCGTCGATCAGGTCTGCGGTCTGCTCGGGCATATTCAGGTAACCCGGTGTGGCCAGCGGGCCGCGCGCCAGGATCTCGCCATCCTCGGCGATCCGGACTTCCATGCCGGGGACAGGCCGGCCAACAGTGCCGAGCCGGTACGCCTGCTGCGTGTTCGTTGTGAAAGCGCCGGTCGTCTCGCTCATCCCGTACACATCCAGGATCTGCACGCCGAGGCCGCACAGGAACTCGCCGACCTCAGGCGGCAGCGGCGCCGCGCTGCTCACCACGATTTCGGCCTCGCCGAGGCCCAGCAGCGACCGGACCGGCCGCAGCACCTGCTCGTCTGCCGCGGCGAAGCGCTCGGCCAGCTCGGGCGACGTGGTCTCGCCGAACTGGCAGCTCCGCACGTACTCCAGGCCGGTCGCCATGGCGGCCGCCACCGTCGCCTTGCGGGTGGCGTCCTGCTCGCCGGCCAGCAGCGCCTGGACGCCGGCCATGACCTTCTCGAAGATCCGTGGTACGCCGAAGAACGCGGTCGGCTTGACCACACCCATCGTGGCGATGAGCTGGGTCGCCGCGTCGTGGCAGAAGTAGGTGTTGTAGGCGTTGCAGATCCCCAGATAGAGCGTGAACATCCGCTCAGCGATGTGCGCGAGCGGCAGGTACGACACCCACCGGACGTGCATCGGCGCGTTCCCGCCGGCCCGTGCGGTCTCCACTTCGTACAGGACGCTCGAGTGCGTGATGATCACGCCCTTGGGGTTCCCGGTGGTACCGGAGGTGTACAGCAAGGTGACCGCATCGTCCGGCTTGATGCCGGCGACCCTTTCCTGGACCGGAACGGGGTCGTTAGCCCTGGTCTCGGCGCCCAGCGCGGCGAAATCGGACCAGCTCAAATACGGCTCGCCCGCGGGGCACGCCGCGGCGTCCCTGACGATGACGTGATGCAGCGACGGCAACTGATCCAGGATCGGCTGCCAGCGGGCGAGTTGGTCGGCGCCATCGATGACAGCGATCTTGGCGGCGCAGTTGGCCGCCATGTACGCGATCTGGTCGGATGCGAGAGACGCGTAGAACGTGACGGGCACGCCGCCCGCATGCAGCACGGCGAAGTCGGCGAGCACGTGCTCAAGCCGGTTCGGCAGCATCATTGCCACCCGGTCCCCTGGCTGCAGGCCAAGCGCGACGAGGCCCGCCGCCAGGTCCAGCGCCTGCTCCCTGGTCTGCGCCCAGGTCAGCGTGTGCCACGGGCCATCGTCGTCCCGGTCAGAGTAGGCCGGCAGGTCGCCGAATCGCTGGGCGGTGGCAGCCAGCGCGTCGCATAGCGTCTGGCCCGCCCACAGCGCCTGCAGCGCCGCCCGCCGCTCCGCAATCTGGCTCGTCACGGCCGTACCTCCGTCGTTATGTGTTAGATACAGGTGTTGTCACCCGGTGCGTCTGCACTCCAGTACGCATGGCACCATGCCACAGCCGGGCGCGCAAGACCGCCCATTACTACAGTTCGGTTATGGCCGGTCAAGCGCAGGTTCGCCTCACCCAGTACGCACACGGCGGCGGCTGCGCGTGCAAGATCCCGCCAGGCGAGCTCGAGGCGGCGGTCGCCCGGCTGATCCCTGCGCGTCCCGCTCCCGACCTGCTCATCGGCGTGGAGCACGGCGACGACGCGGCAGTGGTGCAGATCACACCCGATCGCGCCGTCGTGGCGACCGCGGACTTCTTCACGCCTGTTGTGGACGACGCTTACACTTTCGGCCGGATAGCGGCCGCTAACGCCCTGTCGGACGTCTACGCGGTCGGCGGCGATCCGCTGGTCGCGCTCAACCTGCTTGGCTGGCCTCGCGACGTCCTCAGCGCCGACCTGGCAGCGGAGGTGCTGCGGGGCGGGCTTGATATGGCCGCCTCGGCCGGCTGCCACGTCGCCGGCGGCCACAGCATCGACGATCCCGAGCCCAAATACGGCATGGCCGTCACAGGTCTCGCCGACCCGGCCGCGCTGCTGCGCATCAACGCGGGCCGGGCAGGTCAGCCGCTCTCGCTCAGCAAGCCGATCGGCACCGGCGTGCTGAACTCGCGGCACAAGGCCACTGGCGAGGTCTTCCCGGCGGCCATCGAAGTGATGACGGCGCTGAACGCGGACGCCAGCAAGCAGGCGCTCACTGCCGGGATCACGTGCGCCACCGACGTGACCGGCTTCGGCCTACTCGGACATGTCTTCAAGCTCGCGAGGGCTAGCGGCGTCACGGCGGAGATCGACAGCGCCGCGGTTCCGCTGATCGATGGCGCGCTCGCGGCGCTGCGGGCCGGCTACATCCCGGGCGGTAGCCGGCGGAATCTGGACTGGGTGACGCCGCACGCCGACTTCGGCAGCGTCGGCGCGGAGCAGTTGATCCTGCTCGCTGACGCGCAGACCTCGGGCGGGCTGCTGGTAGCCGGGGAGATTCCTGGCGCGCCGGTCATCGGTCGCTTGATCGAGCGAACGGGTCCGACGGTCGTCGTCCGCTAGTACGCGCGGCCCGTATACGGCTGGCCGGAGTACGCCTGCTCGGTCGGCACGATCCGGACGCCGAGTGGCAACAGCGTAACCGGAATGATCTTGAAGCTGGCGATGCCGAGCGGGATGCCGATGATCGTCAGGCACAGCGCGAAGCCCGCGACCAGGTGTCCTAGCGCCAGCCACCAGCCGAACAAGATAAGCCACAGCACGTTGCCGATGACCGACGCGATGCCTGCTTCAGGCCGTCGTTCGACGGTGCGGCCGAAGGGCCACAGGACGTAGCCAGCGATACGGAAGGAAGCGATCCCGAAGGGGATCGTCACGATGAGAATGAAGCAGACAATACCGGCGATAACGTAAGCGATCGCCATCCAGAAGCCTTCAAGCACCAGCCAGATGACGTTGAGAATCCCCTTGAGCATGCTGTCCCCGATCCCCCACGAGCTTGTCCTAGATCACCCACCATCGCACGGCACGTGCGACGGCGGTTCACTCCGGGCGGGTGATGACTGTTCGGCCGCCAGCGTTGCATGGTCAGAACAAGACACGACATGCTGGAGGCTCACGTGGGAGTACCCGGGTCAGGTGCGAATGTCGATCAGGCGACAGGCG
Source organism: Streptosporangiaceae bacterium (assembly GCA_035472835.1). Lineage (GTDB taxonomy): Bacteria > Actinomycetota > Actinomycetes > Streptosporangiales > Streptosporangiaceae > JAJYUU01. The sequence goes on from DATIOU010000128.1 coordinate 7,471, forward strand.
ACATGCTGATGTCCCTTGCGATGGGCGAGTCAGGAATCCTCGGTGAGGCCATGGGCGTGCGCGAGCAGCTTCGCGCTGACAGCGCCCTGGAGCCGAGGACGTTCGCGCTCGTGAAGATCGCGGCGCTGGTGGCGCTCGATGCGCCGCCGGCCTCTTATCTCTTTCAGGTACAGGCTGCGCTCGACGCCGGGGCGACAGCGCGGGAAATCCTCGGCGTGCTGACCGCGATAGCGCCGCAGACGGGCATGCCACGGGTGGTAGCCGCGGCGCCGGAGATCATGATCGCGCTCGGCCTCGAACTGCCTGCCGACGCCGACGTCTGACCCAGCCCGGATCGACCGATAGGACACGCACATGATCGGCAGGAGAGCAGTAGTACGCCGCCGCCCGCTGTTGCGGACAGCGGCCATAGGCGGCGCGGGCTACATGGCCGGCAAGGCGGCAGGACGGCGGTACGAGGAACAGGGCGGTCACGCCGCGCAGCAGGCGCCGGCGGCCACCCCAGCAGACAGCAGTGCCGGTCCGGGACCGTCCGCGATTGATCAGCTCAGCCAGCTGAGCACCCTGCACCAGCAGGGCTCGCTGACCGACGAGGAGTTCGCCGCAGCGAAGGCGCAGATACTCGGCACCTAAGCCGCGAAATCATGATCACGCAGACAATGTTTCGCGGGCGATGCGGTTATTTACGTGCTCCGACTTTCGCCACGCTGACTGGCGACCACGTACTTGGGATCGGCGGCCGAGGCCTTGCCTGCCCGCAGGACCGCGAACTTCGCGCACAGGCCGCCGCCCGTCAGCAGCGCCGCGGCCGCCGCGGCCGCCACCCGGCTGCGTCGCGCCGCGAGGGCAGCCACCCCGCCGCTGAGCGTTAGGTAGCGGGCCGCCGTCAGCAGCTCACCAGCCTTGCCGCTCCGGTACGGCTCGCCAGTGAGGCCGGGCATGGCTTCGAGCACGTACCCGCCGAGCCCCTCCACCGCCGAACCGATCACCGCGAGCCTGTAGGCGGCGTCAAAATCCGACCGGTCCCGGCTGATCGCACTCACCGCCAGCCCGGCGGCAGCGGCCGCGGTCATCGCGCCGCCGACGAACAGGACCGGCAGCTCGCGGTGCGCGGCGTGCCAGGCGGGCACCGCGGTGTCGGCCAGCAGTACAGCCGGGTACGCAGCCAGCAGCGGGCCGGTGACGGCCGACGCGAAGCCGGCGGCTGCGCCCAGGCGAGTCAGCCGCCCAGTGACCTCGCTGGCCGCCGCCGCCGACGCCAGGGCAGAGTGCGCCGACAAGATCCACGAGCCCATGCTCATCGGCGAAGTCGGCTTCGCGACGCGGAGCATATGCAGGAACCGTTCTGGCCGGCCGAGCTCCATAGCCAGCGCCGCGCCGCCGGCGTAAGCGCCCGCGACCGCTCCGAGCCTGGCGGTACGGGCTAGCGATCGGCGTCCGGTGGCGTGCGCGACCGCGCCGACCGTCGCCAGCGCGCCAGATAGCTCGCCCAGGAACAGGTAGCCGGGCAGATGCGGCTCTTTCCACCGGGACACCTTGAGGATCGGCCTGCCGTAATACGACTGGAAATCCGCAGGCGGCACCTGGACCTGCTCGGCCTGGCTCATCGGCGCCGTCCCGCGAACGCGACCGCGACGCCGGCGGCGAGCAGCGCCGCGCTCGCGCCAGCCCACCGCCACATCGACGGCAGGTCCTTCGTGGTGACAACCGGGTTGGGCGGCAAGCCGTAGACCTCCGGCTCGTCCAGCAGCAAGAAGAACGCGCCTGCGCCACCGATCCCGTCGTCCGGGTCCGCGCCATACAGGCGGGCGTCCGTCTGGCCGGCCGCGTGCAGCCCGGCGAGCCGGGTCTCCGCGATCTCTCGCAGCTCGTCCAGCGGGCCAAACTGGATGGAATCGGTCGGGCAGGCCTTGGCGCAGGCAGGCTCGAGCCCACCGCGCAGCCGGTCGTAGCACATCGTGCACTTCCATGCCCGGCCGTCGTCCTCGCGCCGGTCGATGACGCCGAACGGGCAGGCCGACACGCAGTAGGCGCAGCCGTTGCAGACGTCAGCCTGCACGACGACGGTGCCGAACTCGGTGCGCACGAGCGCGCCGGTCGGGCAGACATCCAAGCACGCGGCATGCGTGCAGTGCTTGCAGACGTCGGAGGCCATCAGCCAGCGGGTCGCCGGACCGTCGGCGAGCTCGCTGATCACGTCCTGCTCGATGAACGCCACGTGCCGCCAGGTTGACGCGCCGAGCGCGCCAGTGTTGTCGTAGGACATGCCGGTGAGCGCGAATGCATCGGGTTCGGGGAGCCCGTTCCACTCCTTGCACGCCACCTCGCACGCCTTGCAGCCGATGCACACACTGGTGTCGGTGAAGAAGCCGACTCGTTGCGGGTGCTCGGCGTAGCCCGCGTCGCCGGATACGTCGTCGAGCCGGCCATACAGCGAGTTGCCAGGGCTAGCCATCACGGCGCCTCCTCTAGCCCGGCCTGGCGCCGGTATGTGTTGACAAGCTCCCGCCTCGCCGCGCCCCTCGGCCGCCGGCCTGACCGGATGTCGCAGGTAGCCGCCTTGCTTTCCTGGATGAACACGTTCGGGTCCAGCACGAACGGCAGCAGGTCATTCACGGAGTCACCGGTGACGAGTCCCTCGCTGCCCCAGTGATACGGCAGTCCAACCTGATGGATCACGCCCTCGCCAGCGATGCGCAGCGGGCGCAGGCGGCTCGTGACCAGAACGCGCGCCTCGATCGCCGCCCGCGCCGTCACGATCGTCGCCCAGCCGCCGTTCGCCAGGCCGCGCTCGGCCGCGAGCGCGGGCGACACCTCGCAGAACAGCTCCGGCTGGAGCTCAGCCAGCCTGGATAGAGTCCGTCTCATTGCGCCGGCGGTGTGATGCTCGGTGAGCCGGTACGTGGTCATGACATACGGGAACGTGGCCGCGTGGCCTGCTACTTGCGAACGGGTCGGCCGCCGGTCCTGGTACTGGATCGCCACCGGGCTGGCGTCCTGGCCGTAGACGCGATTGCGCACGGGCGACTCGACGGCCTCGAAGTGCGCAGCCAGCGGGCCGTCCTGCAGTCCGGATGGCACGAAGATGGCCGCCTTCCCGTTCTTCTGCAGGATGAACGGATCGGCGCCGCTCAGCGCGCCGAGGCCCGTCGCGCCCGGCTCAGGAACGTAGCCGGGGGGCTTGGTGAGCTCGAAGTCGGGCACGTCATGCCCGGTCCACGTGCCCTTGTCGGCGTCCCACCACACGTACGCCTTGGCATCGCTCCACGGCTTGCCATCTGGATCGGCGGACGCCCGGTTGTACAGAATGCGGCGGTTCGCGGGCCACGCCCACCCCCACTCGGGCGCGACCCACGTCTGGTCACGCCACGGCCGCCGCCGCGCCGTCTGATTGACCCCGTCGGCGAAGCAGCCCACGTGAATCCAGCTGCCGCACCTGGTCGAGCCGTCGTCAGCCAGCTGCGTGAAAGACGACAGCAGCGCCCCGTCTGGGCCGTAGCCGTTCAGCTCGGCCAGAATCGCGGCCGCCGACGGCTCACGACGCTCGCCCTCCTCCGGATAGTCCCAGGTCAGGTCCAGGACAGGCCGGTCCCGGTCGGCAACCGCGCCGACTGGACTGGCAGCGGCCAGCGTCGCCCGGATCCGCTTGCCGAGGTCGTACATGAACGCCAGGTCGCTGCGGGCGTCGCCGGGCGGCTCCAGCGCCTTGTCGTGCCACTGGAGCAGCCGCTGGGTGTTGGTGAACGTGCCGTCCTTCTCCACGTGCGCGGCTGCTGGCAGGAAGAACACCTCGGTGCCGATGCGCCCGGTGACGAGCTCGCCGGTGGCGATCTCCGGCGCGTCACGCCAGAATGACGCGCTCTCGATCATCGTCAGGTCCTTGACGACGAGCCAGTCCAGGTTCGCCAGCGCTAGCCGCTGCAGCCTGCCGCCCGCCGAGCCCACGGCCGGGTTCTCGCCGAGCAGGAAATAGCCCTTGACGGTGCCGTCGATCATGTCGAGGACGGTGCGGTACGTGCCGTGGTCGCCGGTGATCCGCGGCAGGTAGCCGAAGCAGTAATCGTTGTCCGCGGTCGCGGCGTCGCCGAACCAGGCCTTGAGCATGCTGACGAGGAACTTGCGCTTGTTGCCCCACAAGCCCGTGTCGGGCATCCGGCTCAGATAGCCCGCCATGTCCTCGCCCGGCCCTGGCGTCGGCATGTAGCCGCCCAGGAGGTGGAATAGCGTCGGCACGTCCGTCGCGCCCTGAATGTTGGCGTGTCCGCGGAGCGCCATGATCCCCCCGCCAGGGCGGCCCATGTTGCCGAGCAGCATCTGCAGGATCGACGCAGTCCTGATGTGCTGCACCCCGGTGCTGTGCTGGGTCCAGCCGACAGCGTAGACCCACGCAGTTGTCTTCTCCCGGCCGCTGCAGGCGACAAGCGTCGCGGCGATCCGGGCGAAGTCAGCGGGCGTGATTCCGCAGACCTCGTCGACGAGCGCCGGCGTATACCGCGCGAAATGCCGCTTCAGCACCTGGAACACACAGCGCGAATGCTCGAGCGTCAGATCCCGTTGGCCGGTCGGCTGCCAGGTGGCGTTGTCGTAGGTGCGCGTCTTCGGGTCGAAGCCGGAGAACAGGCCGTCACCATCCTCCGCGTCGACGTAACCCTCCGGCAGGATGTCCGCGGCGTTTGTGTACGCGGTCACGTACTCGCGGAACTCATGACCGCCCGATAGCACGTGGTTGATCAGCGCGCCGAGGAAAACGATGTCGCCGCCTGCCCTGGTCGGCACGTGCATGTCCGCATGTGCGCTCGTCCGGGTAAACCGCGGGTCGACGTGGATCACCGTGGCGCCGCTGGCCTTCGCGTCGATGACCCACTGAAACGCGACCGGGTGGCACTCGGCCATGTTGGAGCCGCAGATCACGATGCAGTCGGAGTTGATGAGGTCGCGCGGGAACGTCGTGGCGCCGCCGCGGCCGAAGCTAGTCCCCAGACCGGGGACGGTGGCGGAGTGTCATATCCGGGCCTGGTTCTCGATCTGAATAGCGCCGAGGGCGGTCCAGAGCTTGTTGATGAGGTAGTTCTCTTCGTTGTCCAGGGTCGCGCCGCCGAGGCTGGCGAAGCCGAGGGTGCGGCCGACCCGCTTGCCGTCGACGCTCTCCTGCCAGGTGGCGTTCCGCGTCGCTATCACCCGGTCGGCGATCATGTCCATCGCCTCATCCAGGCCGAGGGGCTCCCAAGAGGTGCCGTATGGCCGCCGGTACAGCACCTTCGTCAGCCGTCCCGGATGGGTGACAAGCTGCTTGCTCGCCGAGCCCTTCGGGCAGAGCCTGCCACGCGACACCGGCGAGTCAGGGTCGCCCTCGATCTGGGTGACCGTGTCCTTGCCGTCGACCGAGGACACATACACGCGCTGCCCGCAGCCGACCGCGCAATACGGGCAGATTGAGCGCGTCATGCGAGCCGCGGCGGCAGTGCGCGGCGCGGCGCGCTCGGTGTTCGGCGACCTGACGGCTGCGCCGCGCCCCAGCCGGTCTGGCCCGGTTAGCTGTCGGTATACCGGCCAGTTCTCGACCAGACTCCGAATACGCGCCGAACTGTCGGAAGCCACACGGCTATCCAAACGGACGTAGCCTGCGAGGGCAAGCGGGGGGGTACTGCTAAGGCGAGTGCTTGTCAGGAGTGGGGTGAACCGTGGCGGGACGGACAGCGCGCATGCGGGTGACGCGCGTGAACGTCGAGGACGCCGGCGTGAGCGAGCGAGCCGACCTGCTGGCCGCCGAAGAGCCGCTCGGCATCAGGGTCGACGGACAGGCAGTCAGCCTCACCATGCGGACGCCAGGCGACGACATCGACCTCGCGGCCGGGTTCTTGCTCAGCGAAGGCATCGTCGCCACCGCGGCCGATGTCGTCTCGATGCGTCTCTGCGATGGCCAGCGCTGCGGACATGACCACGGGGCCGGCGACACGACCGGAAACGTCGTCGACGTCGCGCTACGGCCGGGTCTGGCCGTGCGAGCGGGCCTCCGCCGCGCGTTCCTCACCAGCAGCGCCTGCGGCGTGTGCGGCAAGACAAGTATCGACGATCTCCACGTTCCCGGCAGGTTTGATCTTTCCAGCGACCAGGTGACCGTCACCGCGCAGGTGCTCGCCGGGCTGCCCGACAAGCTGCGCGATGCGCAGCGAGTCTTCGAGCGGACAGGCGGGCTGCATGCGGCTGGCGTGTTCAGCGCGGCGGGCGAGCTGCTGGTGGTGCGGGAGGACGTCGGGCGGCACAACGCGGTCGACAAGGTGATCGGCTGGGCGCTGCAGGCCGGCCTGCTGCCGCTGACCGGAGACATCCTGCTCGTCAGCGGCCGGGCGTCGTTCGAGCTCGTGCAGAAGGCGGTGCTGGCCGGCATCCCGGTGCTAGCGGCGGTGTCGGCGCCATCGTCGCTTGCTGTGCGGCTCGCCGCCGACGCCGGCCTGACACTCGTCGGCTTCCTGCGCGGCCGGTCGATGAACGTCTATGCAGGCGTGGAGCGGATCAGCGTCTTACGCTGTGTGCCAGACTGATCACGGCGCGCAGGGAGGTCAGCCGTGGCACATGCGGTAGTGCACTTCGAGATCAGCGGGCCCGACAGCGGCCGGCTCGCGGACTTTTATACCGCCTTGTTCGGCTGGCAGATGCAGCCGATCCCCGGCTACACCCTCGTCGATACCTGCGCCGGGAGCGGCATTAACGGCGGCATCAGGCAGGCCGCCGACGAGGAAGCCGGCGTCACGTTCTATATCGAGACCGATGACATGCAGTCCGCGCTCGACAAGATCAACTTGCTGGGCGGCAAGACGGCGACGCCGATCAGCGACGTGGCCAGCGTCGTCACCTACGCCACATTCTCTGACCTTGACGGGCTGCTCATCGGCCTCGTCCTGGCCCCGGCCAACCCGGACCAGGTCATAGCGCCCTCGCCTGGCGCGGGTGCGCCAGTGGACTGGTTTGAGGTGCTGGGGTCCGACCCGGGCCGATCCAGGCGCTTCTACGCCGAGATCTTCGGCTGGCAGGGCAACTCCGCGGGGCCCAGCTACGTGATGGTCGACACCGGCACCAGCCGCGGCATCAAGGGCGGCATCGGCGCCGTCGCCGACCAGGGCCGGTGGGCCACGGTGTACGCCAGCGTGCCCGATGTCGACGCGGTGCTGACCAGGGCCGTCGAGCTGGGCGGGGCGCGCGAGTACGGCCCTAACCCAGTCGACGACCACATGCAGACGGGTGCGCTGCGCGACCCGGCCGGCAACGTGTTCGGCGTTTACCACCACGCTCCGCATTAGCCGGACTTTGCTGGTCAGCAACCGGAGGCTAGGCCGGCAGCGAGGGATCCAGCAGCCCGCGTCGACGGCGCAGGGCCGTGTCCGCCTTCGTGAAGACCAAGTCCACCACGATGCCGATGATCAGGATCACGATGATGATCGATGTGGCACCGGCGAAATCCTGCAGGCTCTGGTTGGTGTTGAGCAGCACGCCGAGGCCTGGAGCTCCCACGATTGTCACGACCAGCTCGCCTGCCATCAGGCTGCGCCAGGCGAACGCCCAGCCCTGCTTCATCCCGGCTACGTAAGCGGGCAGCGACGCAGGCAGGATCAGGTACCGGTACAACGCAAGGCCCGTCAGTCCCATGGTCCGGCCCGCCCGCAGCAGCAGCGGCGGCGTGTAGTCGACGCCCGTGATGAGGCCGTTGGCGATAGAAGGCGCGGCGCCCATCACCATCACGAACAAGATGGCCTGCGTGCCCGCGGAGAACAAGATGATCGCGAACGGGTACCAGGCGATCGACGGCATCGTCTGCAGCCCGGTGATGATCGACCCGAGCGCCGCCCGCAGCGGCGGGATCCGAGCCACGAGCACTCCGATCACCGAGCCAATGATCAGCGCGAGCACGTAGCCGATGAGCGCGCGCTTCATGGTGACGCCGATCGCGGCCCACAGCTGCCCGTGCTGCGCTAGCTGCCACAGGTCGGACAGCACCGTGCCGGGTCCCGCGAGCACGAGCTTCTTCCACCCGGTCAGATGCACGACCTGCCAGACGAGCAGCACGAGAGCGACCGCGAGCAGCTTCGGCCACGCGGCCGCCAAGGTCTTCCTGGCTAGCCGCGCGGCACGGTCGCCGCTGGCGCCGGGGCCTGTGGAGCGCGGCCCAAGTTCCAGGTTGTCTAGGCCCTGCAGGACCTGGTCAACTGCCATGGCGTCCCATTTCCTCGCGCAGCCGGTCGGTCAGGATGGCCGCCATGTTCGCTACCTCAGGTGAGTCGATCCGGCGCGGCCCGCGCCGCGAAATGTCGTACTCGGCGATGACACGGCCAGGACGGCTGCTCAGGACGATGACGCGGTCGCCCAGCCGCGCTGCCTCCCGTACGTTGTGAGTCACGAACAGCACGGTCAGCGTCCGCTCGGCCCAGATCCGCTCCAGCTCCTCGTGCAGCAGGTCCCTGGTCATGGCGTCGAGCGCGCCGAAGGGCTCGTCCATCAGGAGTACGTCGGCGTGCTGGGCCAGGGCCCTGGCTAGCGCGACGCGCTGCCGCATGCCGCCCGACAGCTCATGCGGGCGCTTGTCACCGAAGCCGGTTAGCCGGACGGTCGCCAGCAGCTCCGCGGTCTGCGAACGGCGCTCGGCTCTCGGCACTCCCCTGGCTCTCAGCGCCAGCTCGACGTTTCTGGCCGCGGTGAGCCACGGAAACAGGGCCGGCTCCTGGAACATGAGGCCGACGTTGCGGCCACCGGTGTCGATCTGGCCTGCTGTCGGCTTGTCCAGGCCGGCGACAAGGTTCAGCAGCGTGCTCTTGCCGCAGCCGGAGGCGCCGATGATGCAGACAAATTCGCCGTCGCGCGCGGTCAGGGACACTTGATCAAGCGCGAGCAGCTCGGCGCGCCCCGTGCGGTACGCCTTGCTCACGCCGGTCAGGAGGACTGCTGGCGCGTCCGTCCTTCCCGATACGCGCGTGCTGCGCTCGTCGCTGACCCTCATGAGCCGATCGCGGGCTGACCAGCGGCCGTCAGCAGCTTGTTCAGCGGTCCGAGGTCATAAATCGCGCTGAGATTCTGCACGGGCTTCAGCAGGCCCACCGCGACCGCGTGGCTGGCGTCACTGATAAGCGATGACTGGACTGGGTCATTGGTGAACGTGACCTGGGCGAACGCCGCGTCCAGCACCGACGTCTTGAGGCCCTTGCCGGTCAGGCTAGCCAGCTCGGCGTTCGCGGCCGTCTTGGCCGCCGCCTTGTTACCGGAGATGAACGAGGTCGCCGCTATCTGACCTTTCAGCAAGCCGTTGACGACCGCCGGATGCGCGGCCAGGAACGACTGCGTGACGACGAGGTCGGTGGTAACGAACTGGCCCTTCCGCCACAGGCTCGCCTCGTTGACCAGCACGTGCCCGCCGACCGCGATCATCTCGGCGTCATAAGGCGCCGGCTCCCAAGCGCCGGCGAGCTGCCCGGAGGCGAACTGGAGGACAGCGGCCGAGTTCGGCGTCACCGGGGTGATCGGCACGTCGCCGCCGGTTACGGTCGTGGTCAGGCCCTGGCTCTTGAGCCAGTACCGGAGCGCGACGTCCTGGGTGTTGCCGAGCGACGGCGTAGCCAGCTTCTGGCCCTTGAGCTGGCTGGCTGACGTGATGCCTTTCTTGACCACGAGCTCGGCGCCGCCCGTCGCCGCGCCGGAGATAACCCTGATCAAGGTGCCGCCCGAGGTTTGCCAGGCCTTGATGGCCGGGTTCGGGCCGACGTAGGCAGCGTCGAGCTGGCCGGCCAGCAGCGCGGTGGCCTCCTCGGTACCGGTGCTGAACGGATGCAGCTGCAGCGTCACCCCGTTCCCCAGGTTCTTGGTGAAGAAGCCCTCCTGCACGCCGATCAGGGCCGGGGCGTGCGTGATGTTCTCCAGGAAACCGAGCCGCAACACAACCTTCGCAGCGGGCTGGGAAGATCCGCCGTTGCTGCCACTACCAGCGGTACTGGCACTCGACGAGGCGCAGCCTGCGGCCAGTAGGGCGACACCGGCCGCGGTGAGTCCGGCAAGTACTCGCTTCATCGTCCACCTTTTCCGATCGTTTAACTCGGGAATCAAGCTGGACTGAACCCTACATTACCTATGGGAATTATGCGACTCGCCCTAACTGCCCTCGTCGCCTGCGCTCTGCGGGCTGACGCCGACCACCGACTTGAACCGCTGGAGGCACGTCTGAAGCTGCGCGAGGTTCGCCGGAGAGGCATTCGTCGTGTCGAACCGGACCCCGTACAAGGTGTTGATCGCCGACCGCTTCGCCGGGACTGCCAACGGCGGGATGTTCTGGATGTGCGAGCAGGCCGCCCGTACCTGCAGGGCGGTGGCCATGGTCGTATCGGGCGCGAACTGGACTGTCATCCACTGCTGGCTGAGGGCGGCGTCCATCTTCCCGCAGCCGGCGAGCGCTACCGCAAACGCCGCCGCAGCCGTAGCCGGAACCGCGATCCGCGCGCGCCGGGGCCGCGGTCGTTGTCGCACGCCCACACTCTATGGCCTCCGCGCGGCTGACTGGCTGACCGGCCGACGGCGCCGTACCGTGACGTCAACGGCGATGACGCCGGCGGGGAACGGGAGGCTGCGATGGCGAGTCTGATCGAGGACTACGCGCTGATCGGGGACATGCAGACCGCCGCGCTCGTGGGCCCCGATGGCTCGCTGGACTGGCTGTGCCTGCCACGCTTCGACTCCGACGCGTGCTTCGCCGCTTTGCTCGGCGACGAGCATAACGGCAGCTGGCGGGTCTGCCCGACGGTCAGCGAGGGCCCCGTGGCCCGCCGCGGCGACGTCAGCAGGCAATACCAGGGCGACTCGCTGATCCTGGAGACGACGTGGCAGACCATCAGCGGCACGGTTCGGGTCGTCGACTTCATGCCGCCGCGTGATCATGCCACGCCCGTGGTTGTCCGAATAGTCGAAGGTGTCGAAGGCACCGTGGAGATGGAGTCGACTCTTCGCCTCCGATTTGGCTACGGCAAGGTCGTGCCCTGGGTACGGCGGATGGGCGACTCGATCAGGGCCGTCGCCGGGCCCGACTCAGTCTGCTTCCACAGCCCCGTCCGCAGCGTCGGCCAGAACATGTCCCACCAGGCCACATTCGACATCAATGCGGGCGACCGGGTGCGGTTCGTGCTGGCCTGGAAGGCGTCGCATCTCCCGGCCGACCCCTGCATCGACGCCGACGCCGCACTGGCCGCGACCCAGGCGTTCTGGTCAGACTGGGCCGCGACCTGCACCTATAAGGGCCCGTACCGGGACGCGGTGATACGGTCGCTGATTACGCTCAAGGCGCTGACCTACGCACCGACCGGCGGGATCGTGGCTGCGCCCACCACGTCGCTGCCCGAGGACATCGGCGGGGTGCGGAACTGGGACTATCGGTACTGCTGGCTGCGGGATGCGACCATCACCCTCGAAGCTCTCCTGCGCACGGGCTACACAGCCGAGGCAGATAACTGGCGGCTGTGGCTCGGCCGCGCCATTGCCGGCGACGCCAAGGACGTGCAGATCATGTACGGCGTGGCAGGCGAGCGGCGGCTAGCCGAATGGGAGGTCAGCTGGCTGGCCGGCTATGAGCGCTCGGCCCCGGTCCGGATCGGGAATGCCGCCGTCGACCAGCGCCAGCTGGACGTCTACGGCGAGGTCATCGACGCGCTCACCCTCGGCCGGCAGGCTGGGCTCGGCTTCGATAAGCACATCTGGAGCCTGCAACGGCAGCTCCTGGACTTCCTCGAAAAGCACTGGCACGAGCCGGACGCGGGGATCTGGGAGGTACGCGGGCCACGGCGTCACTTCGTGCACTCCAAGGTGATGGCGTGGGTCGCGTTCGACCGCGCGATTCACCTAGTCGAGCAAGGCAATCCAGGTCCGCTCCAGCGCTGGTGTGCTATCCGGGACGAGATCCATGCCCAAGTGCTTGACCAGGGATACGACGCCGACCGTGGGGTTTTCACCCAGTACTACGGCAGCAGCGAGCTGGACGCCTCGGTGCTGATGATCGCCGAGGTCGGCTTCTTGCCGCCGGACGACCCGCGCGTGGTCTCGACAGTCCGGGT
>DATIOU010000129.1:0-2053 GCA_035472835.1 Streptosporangiaceae bacterium
CGGGGGCATGGCGATGAAGACGTCGTCGGTCAGCAGGGCCACCAGCGTCTCGAGATCGGCCGACTCCCACGCGCGGGTGAACATGGCCACGATCGCGTCCTCGGCGGGCGAGCCTGCGGCGGGCGGCGGCTGGTGGCCGGCAGCCGGCTGCTGCCGGCGCTGGAGGCTGGCGCGGGCTCGTTTGAGGGCACTGTTGACCGACTGGACGGTCACCTCCATCATGCCGGCCACCTCGCTGGCGTGGAATCCGAGGACGTCGCGCAAGATGAGGACGGCGAGCTGGCGTGGCGGCAGCAGCTGCAGGGCGGTCACGAAGGCCAGCGAGATGGCTTCGGTCTGCTCGTAGCGGGCCTCCGGCCCGGGCGGCCGGCCGGCGGCGCCCTCGAGGAGGGCGTCAGGAAACGGCTGCAGCCAGACAGGCTCGTCGCGCGGCGTCGGCACGGGCGCTTCGAACTGCGACATGTCCCACTCCCTGGCCGGGCGCCGGCTCGCTGCGCGGCGCGCGTTGAGGCACCGGCTGGTGGCGATCTTGTACAGCCAGGTGCGCAGCGAGGCGCGTTCCTCAGTGAACCCGCCGATGCCTAGCCAGGCGGCCAGCATCGTCTCCTGGACGGCGTCCTCGGCGTCCTGGAAGGATCCGAGCATCCGGTAGCAGTGCACCTGCAGTTCCCGCCGGTGGGACTCGGCCAGCTCCCGGAACGCCTCTCCATCCCCTGCCCGCGCCCGTGCGAGACGATCGGCTGTCACCATCCTGCGCTCCTTCCTTCGGCACCACGCCGTGCCTCCGCCCGGTATATACACCGCCCGCAGCGCGAACTGGGCGGCCCGCGGCCGCCCAGTTTCCCAGTGCCGCGGTGTATGCACTACCGACCGCCCGGACGATCCGCCCACCGGACCGCGCCGCGGCAGCTGGAAACGATCCTGGAAGGCCGACGATGGAATCGTCCGCATCGGCCGGGCGCACGGCGTCCGCCGTTCTCGATCGCCCCCGCCTTGGGCGCCGGTGAACACCCAAGCCTCCGGCATGCACGGGAAAGCAGCCAGCCGCAGGAACCAAGTGAGCAGGACGCTCGCTCGTGTGTTCGCCGGCTGGCGGACGGGCCTGCCGGGGCCTGTCATCGTTCTTCAGGCCGGGACCGCCGTCAACTACTTCGGCACTGGACTGGTCCTTCCCTTCGAGATCATCTACCTGCACCAGGCCCGCGGCTTCCCGACGGCGACTGCGGGGCTGGTGCTGGCCGCGGTCATGGGCACGGCGGCGGTCGTAACGCCCCTTTCGGGTGCGCTGCTCGATCGTTTCCGTGCGAAGCCGATCCTGATCACCGGCAATCTCGCGAGCGCACTGGGCTACGCGGGTTTCGCATTCGTCGACCGTCCCTGGCAAGCCTTCGTCTGCGCGGCCGTCGGCGGTGCCGGGTTCGGAGTCGCGAACACCGCGAACCAGGTTCTGAGCCTGACCCTGGTCTCAGCGGAGCAGCGCGCCTCCTCGATCGCGCTCCGCCGAGTCGCAGGCAACTTCGGTCTCGGCAGCGGCGCCACGGTTGCGGGCTTCATCGTCGCTTCCGCCAATGACCTCCGCACGTTCCAGGCGCTCTACCTCTTCGACGGCGCCACCTTCGCTGTCTTCGCGCTGGTTGTGCTCGCGGCGATCCCGAATCCTCGCCTCGCGAACGCCGCGCCGGCGAGCGACACTGGAACAGGCTTCCGAGCAGTTGCTCACGATCGGACCTTCCTCATCCTGATCGCCGCCAACATCGTGCTCGTAATGACCGGCGGCGCGCTCTTTTCCAACATCCTCGCGCCGTTCGCGGAGGCGCACACGCCTGTGGGGCCGGGCGGGATCGGCGTCGTCTTCCTCATCAACACCTTCTTCATCGTCGTCGCGCTGATTCCAGCCACACGGGTCGTCAAGCGGATGCGCCGCACACACGCTCTTGCCGCGACCAGCGCGCTATTCGCAATCGGCCTGCTCGCGGTTCTGCTCGCAACGCTAACGAGCTCAACGCTCACCGCCACCACCGTCTTGGCCGGGGTCGCGATCGTGATCGCGATC
>DATIOU010000130.1:0-1646 GCA_035472835.1 Streptosporangiaceae bacterium
CTACCCGTGCGCCCAGAAGTGTCGCCACATCTTCAGTCACTGCCTGAAGGTCGAGGACTATGAGATATGACCGAAAGTTGTGGATCGGCATGAGCTGACGAAGGTGGCGTACCTTTCCGAGTTGGCAGCAACCAACCACCACCGCCCCGGCAAGGGCGGGGAAAGGCACGCCGATGCTGAAGGTAATCGAGAACGAGTCCGGGCAGGGAAAGAACCAGGAGGAATCGGCTCTGGACCGACTTGCCCGTGAGGGAGCGCAGCGAATGCTTGCCGAGGCACTGGAGGCGGAGGTGGAGGGATACCTCGAGCGCCACCGCAAGGCGCGCGGCCAGGACGGGCATGCGCTCGTAGTACGCAACGGGCGGGCGCAAGCGAGGCACGTGACCGTGGGCGCGGGGACGCTGGCGGTCGAGGCTCCACGTGTGAACGATCAGCGCGTCGTTCGGGGCGATCGGCAGAAATTCACCAGCCAGATTCTCCCGCCCTACCTGCGCAAGTCGAAGGCGATCACAGAGCTGCTGCCGGCGCTGTACCTGCGGGGGCTCTCGACGGGCGACTTCCGCGACGGTCTTGCGGCGCTGCTCGGCGAGAAGGCGGCGGGCTTCTCGCCAAGCGTCATCACCCGGCTGGTGAGCACGTGGCAGCAGGAGTACGGCGCGTGGAAGACGCGCTCGCTCGCGGATCGCGACTACGTCTACGTCTGGGCCGACGGCGTGCACTTCAACGTGCGCCTGGAGGACGAGCGGCTCGCGGCGCTGGTCATCATCGGCGCGCGCCCGGACGGGACCAAGGAGGTCATCGCGCTGGAGGACGGCTACCGCGAGTCGACCGAGAGCTGGCTCGCGCTCCTGCGCGACCTGAAGGCCCGAGGGCTGCGAGCTCCGGTGGCGGCCGTCGGCGACGGCGCGCTCGGCTTCTGGAGCGCACTGCGGGAGGTGTTCCCCGAGGCGCGCGAAGCGCGCTGCTGGGTGCACAAGATCGCCAACGTCCTCGATAAGCTGCCGAAGAGCCTTCAACCAAAGGCCAAGGCGGCGCTGCACGAGATGATGAACGCGCCGACCAAGACCGAGTGCGAGAAGCTCATCAAGGCCTTCGTCGCGGAGTACGAGGCGAAGTACCCGAAGGCGACCAAGGCGCTCCTGGTCGACTCCGACAAGCTCATGACCCACTTCGACTTCCCGGCCGAGCACTGGAAGCACCTGCGCACGACGAACCCCATCGAGTCCACTTTCGCCACGGTGAAGCTGCGCCAGCGCGTGACCAAGGGAGCCGGTTCCCGCCGCGCCGGCCTCGCGATGGCCTTCCGCCTGCTCCTACTCGCTCAGACAACCTGGCGTCGCCTCGACGGCCGCGAGCTACTCCCGCTGGTCAGGGCCGGTGTCACGTTCAAGGACGGCGTCCGCGTCGAGCGCGATCACGTCCCGGAGGACAAGGTCACGAAGGTCAAGTCGCGCAAGAAGGGCACGCACGATCAGCCCGGAAAGGTCGCCGCCTGATCAGCCTCGATCCACAACTCTTGACCGTATCTCGGAAGTGCCGGATCGAGAAGTCCTGGTAGCGCTCTCGCCTCAGGCGGAGGATCTCGCCGATCACAGTGCTCGGGACCCGCTCCTGCCGCGGCAGCCCGCGGCGGCCATCGAGGAGTC
>DATIOU010000131.1:0-2851 GCA_035472835.1 Streptosporangiaceae bacterium
CCAACCCGGCTGTCCGGACGCCGCAATAGCTCGCCGACGCGTTGAGCTGCCCCCTTCCCGAACTTCTGAGGGCCAGTTGAATCGAAGCGACTGGCCGGCCAGCCGGCCAGTCGGGTGCGGGTGGTATCTCAATTTTGATATCGGCCGCCGCCCCCTATTCAGACATTCGGTCGGGCAGGTTCAATAGCCGAAATTGGCCGGAGAACGAACCCGCTATCGCGGGAGTAGTTCTTTCGGCGATGACGCCACGCCGCGTCGAGTGAGGCGCATGGATTGAGCGGGCATTGGCCCGTTCCGACGATCAGAGCTCCCCAAGCCAGAGGAGCTCCCCATGAACCATCTTCCTCCTGCAACGGCCGGCAGCGGCCTGCGTGAGCGTCTGATCGAGGACATGACCGTGCGCGGGTTCACCGACAAAACCCGCAAAGACTACGTCCGCACCGTCGCGGGCTTCGCCGACTTCCTCGAACGCTCGCCCAGCACCGCCACCGCCGAGGACATCCGCCGGTTCCAGATCCATCAGTCCGAGTGCGGCATGAATGCGCCTGCCATGAACAGCACCGTGGCCGCGCTGCGCTTCTTCTTCAACCACACTGCCGACCGACCGGACCTCGCCCGCAAGCTGATCCGCTTCCGCTATCCGCGCAAACTCCCGGTCGTGCTCAGCCCCGACGAGGCCGCCCGCCTGATCGCCGCCACGACCTGCCTCAAGCACCGGGCCGCGCTGAGCGTGGCGTACGGTGCCGGGTTGCGGGTAGCCGAGGTGGCGGCGCTCAAGGTCAGCGACATCGACAGCCAGCGCATGATGATCCGGGTCGAGCGCGGCAAAGGCGGCCGGTATCGTCACGCCATGCTCTCGCCCAGCCTGCTGGCGTTGCTTCGGGCCTGGTGGCAGGAGGGCCGGCACCAGGGTGTCATGCGGCCCGGCGGATGGCTGTTCCCAGGCCAGGACCCGGCCAAGCCGATCAGCACCCGGCAGCTCAGCCGCGTCGTCGAGGCCGCCGCCGCAGCGGCTGAGCTGACCAAGCACGTCAGCCCGCACACGTTGCGGCACAGCTTCGCGACCCATCTGCTCGAGGATGGCGTCGATATCCGCGTCATCCAGGTCCTGCTCGGCCACGCCAAGCTGGACAACACCGCTCTGTATGCCCGCGTGGCGACAAAGACGGTGCGCACCGTCACCAGCCCGCTCGACAAGATCATGGCGCGCATCGCCCAGGGTGACAGTCCCGGAGCCAGCCCTAGCGGCTGACCGCGGTGCGACCCGCGCTCGAGGTCGCCGACATCTTCCGTCGTTACGGACCCGCCTGGCGAGCCGCCCACGCCGGTCATGTCGGCCTCGGCCAGCTCAAGGTGATGGCGGCGATCGAGACCTGCCGCACCGCCGCCCTCGGCGGCCACATCGAAGGCTGCGAAGACTGTGGCCACCGCCGCATCGCCTACAACAGCTGCCGCAACCGGCATTGCCCCAAATGCCAGGGTGCGGCGGCCCGCGAATGGCTCGCCGCCCGCGAGGCCGACCTTCTGCCGGTCGGCATTTCCACGTCGTCTTCAGCCTGCCCGCCGAGATCGCCGACATCGCACGCGACAACAAGGCGGCGATCTACGACCTGCTGTTCCGCGCGGCATCGCAGACCATGCTGAGCATCGCCGCCGACCCTCGCCACCTCGGCGCCCGCATCGGCATCACCGCCGTCCTCCACACCTGGGGATCGGCGCTGACCCACCACCCGCACATCCACATGATCGTGCCAGGCGGCGGCATTTCGCTTGATGGCGAGCGCTGGGTTTCGTCCCGCCCGGCCTTTCTGTTGCCCGTCCGCGTCCTCGGCAAGCTGTTCCGCCGGCTGTTCCTGACCCGACTGCTAGAACTGCACGACGCGGGCCGGCTGCGGTTCTACGGCGGGCAAACTGGATTGTGCGACCGGGCGGCGTTCCAGCGCCACCTGTCGCCGGTCCGCAAGAAGCCCTGGATCGTCTACGCCAAGCCGCCGTTCGCCGGGCCCGGGGCGGTGCTGGCCTATCTGTCGCGCTACACCCACCGGGTCGCGATATCCAACCGCCGGCTGCTCGCGCTCGACGAGCATGGCGTGACGTTCCGCTACAAGGACTATCGCCGCGACGGCGCCGAGCGCTACCGCACCATGACGCTCGCCGTCGACGAGTTCATCCGCCGCTTTCTGCTGCACGTCGTGCCGAAGGGGTTTCACCGCATCCGCCACTATGGCCTACTCGCCAGCGCCGAGCGCAGGACCAACGTCGCGCGCGCCCGGGAACTGCTCGCGGCGCCGCCGATGATGGAGGCGGCCGAGCCGGTCGAGGCATCCGATCACCGACCGCCCTGTCCGTGTTGCGGCGGGCGCATGATCATCCTTGAGACCTTCGAGCGCTGGACCCAACCGCGCGCACCGCCGCGGCCAACATGCTCAGCCGCAAGGAGCTCGCCGTGACCCGGCACGGCATGTTCGGCCTGGCGATCGCAGCTTTGCTACGGCCGACGATCTCCTGCGGCCCTCCTGTGCCGAAACGGTCAGCGAGCGGTCGTGTCGGTCCTCAGCTCTTACCGATGCTGGTCCTCTCGCGTGCTGAAGCATGGCAGACGAATCAGCCGACACCCCCGATCGACCCCCCAATGCCGGCATCGCGAGCCCGGCTCGCCCCCTAAAACCCCATACCAATTTCTACCGGCCCGCGGGTTCGTTCTTCGGAGACTTTCGTACGCCAAGCGGCGTCCGAAACTCTTCACGAAACCAGACAGGTACGTTTCGGGCGGGGAGCGGGCAAAGCTGCCCACCGGTCAGCTTTCCCGACCGGCGATTCACGACCCAAGCCGGTAGACAGGACGTTGAAC
>DATIOU010000132.1:0-11945 GCA_035472835.1 Streptosporangiaceae bacterium
GCGTCGGCGGCGGCGATGCCGGAAATTTCTTTGCCGGCCATCGGATGGCCGCCCAAAAAATGCGCACGTCTGCTTCATCACCGCGGTGCTTATGTTCATCAACCATCTGGGGTGGCTAACGGCGATCCCCGCCGTGGGCGCGCTGGTAATCCCGTACTTTGCGGTGGTCTTCGCCAATGGCGGCCGGGAGCCGACGAGCAACCGGACGTTCCGGCAATACGAGCCGAACTCCCCGGCGATCTACCGGCCGCCGACGCGCCACGACGGACCGCACGTACCGCCGTCGGCCGGCAATTAGCCAGCCGGGCTGGACGCTCTGCGCTGGCCAGTCACTTTGTCTGATTAGTCAGTCAAGTATTTCCCAAAAGGCGCGAAAACGGCCGGTTAGTCCCCCGGCATGGCGAGATTTAGCTCGTAATCCGGTCTTGACGCACTAGAGGGATGTTCGGTGTAACATGCTTAACGGTGCTCTGGTCCCCCGCTGGAGTACCAATTGCCGGCGTTCCGGGCCCCCGTCGGAGCGCCGATGAATGCGACGCCGGGTGGTTTGCCCCCGTAGCCACCCGGCGTCGCTCTATGTTCGCGGGCCTGCGGCCCTCTCCCCCGCTCGCAGTAACGCAAACCGCGGATCGCCCGATGTTCGCGGGCCTGCGGCCCGTCACCGCCCGCGCGAACACCCCACCGCGGCGGCTGGCCATTGCTGCTCGGTCCGACGGCGTAGGTGTTGCGCGGCCAAATCGGACGGTCGTAGGTCTTCGGTTGGCATGAACCAGTCATATCGGGTGAGTAAGCCCACCAAACACCTACGATCGGCCGAAAAACCCGCCTAACGGCTACAGTCCTGAGGCCAACCCTGAGACAGCCCGACCGCGGCATCCGAAATGTCGCTCGCCGCCGGGAGAGCCTACGTCGGCGCCGGATTTGACGAGTATTGACCGGCTGCCGCAGTTGACGGCGGGCGCGTTGAAATACGGCTCGTTCCGGTCTTATTCCGTCTTGCTGAACTCAGCGATCGCGACGCCGGTCATGCCGATTCCCATCGCCGCGACGATGCCCAGCGACAACCAGAGCGGCACGACCCACCCGCCCCACGTGATGCTGGGCGCAAGGTGGGCGTTGATGAGGGCGGAGACTTGCGACGGCACGTTCAGGTGGCTGAAGACCAAGTGGCGCATGGGGCCCACGATGTAAGTCAGCGGGTCGAGCCTGGTCAGCACCGTCAGCCAGGCCGGGAGCCCGACCAGCGGATAAAGCGCCCCGGACAGGAAGAATAGCGGCAGGACCAGCATCTGCGTCAGCGCCATGAAGGCCTGGAACTGCTTGATCCTGGCCGCCATCATGACCCCGAAAGCGGTCAGCGTGAACGACAGCAGCAGCAGCATTCCGATCAGGCCCAGGATCAGGACGGGGTTATACGGAACGTGCGCGAACCAGGCGAGGCACAGGAAGATCACGCCCTGGAACGTCGCGATCGTGGCACCGCCCAGGCACTTGCCAACCACGATCGACGCCCGGCTCACAGGCGCGACCAGGATCTCGCGCAGGAAGCCGAACTCCCGGTCCCAGACGATGGACCCGGCCGAGAAGATGGCCGTGAAGAGCACCGACATCGCCAGTACTCCGGGATAGATGAACGTCTTGAAGTCGAAGCTGGCACTGTGCGGCAGGCTGCCGCCCGCGAGGTTGGACAGTCCGGTGCCGAGGATGAAAAGGAACAGGAACGGCTGCACAAGCGCCGTGATGGCGCGCAGGCGGTCGGTGCGGAATCTGATCAGCTCTCGCCGCCAGACGATGCCGACCGCGCGCAGGTCGTGGCGAAGGCCGCGATCGGGTACCGAGACGCGGATCCGGTCGACGACCGCGCCTGCCTCGCCAGCAGCCACGGGTGAGCTTGTCTGGGTCGCCATCGTCATCGCCTCCCGGACCGCAGCTTGGCCATGTTCCGCATGAACTCGTTCCCGGCGCCGCCCTCCGCGTCGCGGATAGTGGTGCCGGTGTATGACATGAACACGTCGTCCAGCGAGGGCCGTGACACGCTGACGGACCTGATCGGAATGCTGAACTCGGTGAACAGCCGCGGGACGAACTGCTCGCCAGCCGCCACCGAGAACGTCACTGCGCCGTCGTGGACGGCGGCCTCGATCCCGAACTTCGCGGCGAGCTCCGCAATGGCGCGCTGGTCGTCGGCCGTGTGGATCTGCACGCGGTCTTTCCCGACGCTGGCCTTGAGTGCCTCCGGCGTGTCGATCGCCACGATCTTCCCGTGGTCGATGATCGCGATCCGGTCGCAGTGCTCGGCCTCATCCATGTAGTGCGTGGTGAGGAAGATCGTGATGTCCTCACGCGACTTGAGGTCGTTGATGTAGGTCCAGATCGACGATCGCGTCTGCGGATCGAGGCCGACTGTCGGCTCGTCAAGGAAAAGAACGTGCGGCGCGTGTAGCAACCCGCGGGCGATTTCCAGCCGCCGCTGCATGCCGCCGGAGTAGGTGCTCACGAGGCTGTCCTTGCGGTCCCACAGGCCGACCATGTCCATGACTTGCCGCATGCGCGGCATGACCGCTGCCTTGGGCACGCCGTACAGCTCAGCGTGGAAGCGCAGGTTCTGCTCTGCGGTGAGGTACGTGTCGAGGGTCGTGTCCTGGAACACCAAGCCGATGTTGCGCCGGACAGCGTCTCGCTCGGTCGCCGCGTCATAGCCCGCCACCGCGGCTGTCCCGCCAGTCGCGTTCGCGAGCGTACAGAGGATCTTGATGGTGGTGGACTTGCCGGCCCCGTTCGGGCCGAGGAAGCCGAAGGTCTCTCCCCTGGCGACCGTGAAGTCGATGCCGCGCACGGCCTCGATGTCGCCATACCGCTTGACCAGGCCGGAAACCGTGATCACGGTCTCCGTCCTGGTCTGCGCTGCCATTCCCGCTGCCTCCCTGGATCGAGCCGTCTGCGAGCGGCCACCTACGAGCGTAGGCGGGTAGCCGCGCGGTACCTGTGCGGCGTTACTCCTCATCGCCCGCCGGCTCGTCCTCGTCGGCGGCGAGTATCCGGTAGAGCGCCTTGCGGGTGTCGGTCAGCAGCTTGCGGGCCTGGCCGACCTGCGCATCGCTGCCAGCATTGACGACCTGGACTGCGGCCATCGCCAGCTGCCCGATCAGGTGGCGCATCTCGATGGCAGCACCGCCGGCGCTGCCAGCCACCACGTCCCACGGGGCGTTCAGCTCCTCTGGGTGGGCTTCCGCATAGGCCCGGCCTTCGTCGGTCAGCTCGAAAGCACGGCGACCGCCCTCGTCAGCCATGGCCCTGATCAGGCCTTCGTCCTCAAGCTGCTGGAGCGCGGGATAGATCGAGCCAGGGCTCGGCCGCCAGACTCCGCCGCTGCGCTCGCTGATCTCCTGGATGATCTGGTAGCCATTCATCGGCCGCTCGGCGAGCAGCGCGAGCGCCGCGGCCCGGACGTCGCCGCGCCGCGCGCGTGGACCGCGCATGCCGCGTTCGCGCCCCCGCGGACCGAATCCGTGCAATTCCGGCCCGACCGGGAAGCCACGAGCAGCGAAATCCGGACCGCCGAAGGGGCCGCCGAAGTGCACGTGGCCTCGGGCCCGACCGCGTGGGCCGCGCCTCTCCTCGCCGTCACCGTGCCACCGGCGTCGCTCGCCGTCCTCGGCTGGCTCCCACCTGCCTGGTGCGCGGCCCTTGCCGCGCTGTTCTTCGTATCGCATTGATCGTGCCCCTCGTATTGAAGTGAGCTTCGGCAGTTTTATCCGCTTCTCGGATTATCACCGTAGCTCTCCGATACGTCAACGATATATCTTTACATTCGCTCTGGCAAGCCCCGACGCCGAAGAAGGGATGTTAGGGGCGCGGCCGCCGCCGAGCAGGCTCTCACGCAAGGCCGAGCCGGGGCGGGCGCTCCCGGCCGAGGGTCAGGCCGGCGGCCGCGGCCAGCCCGCGGCCAGGGCACTCAGCCGCGCGCGCGCCTCGTCCGCCGGCATTCCCCGGCCGACCGCTAGGCCAAGCAGGTACGCCGTTACCGGCGCGGCCGGGCGATCGACTTGGTGCGCGGCATCGCGCGCCAGGTCAAGGATCTGTCGTACGTCGACGGCAGCCGGGTCTACGCCGAGATCGGCGCAGGCTGCAGCCGTCCAGCTGTCGAGGGTCGTCATGAGTCCGCCTCCGCTTTCCGCAACGCGCGCTGCCAGGCATGCTGGGCGGCCGCTAGATCAGCCGGAGTATCACAGTCCAGCCATGGCGCGAGAATGCCGGTGGCCTCGAGCCGGATCAGCGCCGGCCGCAGAGGCGTGAACAAACCGCGAAGCGAGCCGCCGTCATACCTAGTCAGCGCGGCCCGCAGCGAAACCGCCCGCCAGCAGCTGATCAGCCACTGCGGATGGCCGCTCGCGTCCACTGCGACAACGCCATTCGAAGTACCCGCGGCAGGGTCGGCCGCCGGGTCCTGCGCTGCCAGCCTGCCCGCGGTCAGCATGGCAGTCAGGTGCGCGGCCGTAACGAACGGCAGGTCCGCCGCCAGCAACACCAGCCAGCGCGCCGTGGCTTCAGCTAGCCCGCGCCGCAGCCCGGCCACCGGACCGGATCCGGCCGGTTCTTCTTGGACCATGGCCAGCCGTCCAGTCCGCCCATCAGCTAGCGCCACCAGGCCGTCGTCCACGGCACCCGGGCGGGCCGGGCCAACAAGAATGAGCCGGCTGGTACCGGCAGACATGGCGGCCTGCGCTACCGAAACGAGCATGGGCGTGTCGCCAACAGCGAGTCCGGGCTTGTCCACGCCGCCCATCCGGGCAGCGCTACCGCCAGTCAGGATGACGGTGTCGAAGTCTTGGCCCGCGCCCGCCGAGGTCACCGATAGCGGCCTGGTATTAGCCGCCGATGGCTGACATGGGCCGCGCAGGCTGGAGGAAGCCCGGATCGTTGATCCCATGACCTGGGAGCTTGGCCTGAATGCAGCGCTGCCACAACTCGGTCAGCTCGTCGTCGGACGCGCCAGCACGCAGCGGCGTGCGCAGGTCATTCTCTGATCGGGCAAACAAGCAGTTACGCAGCTGGCCATCGGCGGTCAGCCTGATGCGATCGCAGGCGGCGCAGAACGGCCGGGTCACCGAGCCGATGATGCCGACTGTCTCCGGGCCGCCGTCAACGAGGAAGGTCTCGGCCGGCGCAGAGCCGCGCAGATCGGCTTCGACCGGGACGATGCTGAACTCATCTTCGAGCAGGCCCAGGATCTCATCGGCCGTCACCATCTCCTCCCGGCGCCAGCCGTGCTGGGCGTCCAGTGGCATCTGCTCGATGAACCGGAGCTGATAACCGCGGTCGAGGCAGTACCGCAAGAGCGCAGGCGCCTCGCGGTCGTTAAGGCCGCGCATGAGAACAGTATTGACTTTGACGGGCGTCAGGCCCGCGGCGGTCGCCGCGACCAGGCCAGCCACCACATCCGCGAGCCGGTCGCGCCTCGCGAGTTGCGTGAACGTGGCGGCCGACAGCGTGTCCAGCGACACGTTGATGCGGTCTAGACCGGCGGTCTTGAGCGGTTCGGCTAGCCGGCCGAGCCCGATCCCGTTGGTGGTCAGCGAAATCTCCGGACGCGGGCGGAATGCCGCCACGCGCTCGACGATGGCGGGCAGGCCACGCCGCAGCAGCGGCTCGCCGCCAGTGAACCGCACCTCGGTGATGCCGAGCCTGGTGACGGCGAGGCCGACGAGCCGAACGAGCTCGTCATCGGTCAGCACCTCGGGCTTGGGCAGCCAGTCCAAACCTTCGGCTGGCATGCAGTACGAGCACCGCAGGTTGCACCGGTCTGTGAGCGACACCCGCAGGTCGGTGGCCGTGCGCCCGAAAGAATCGGTGAGCACCACACCACCTCCTCAGCTAGGCACGCGGGCAAGCATTTCATGCTGTCCACGGCGGTCTCTCCTACCCTATGGCCGCAGCCTGACGGGCGACAGCAGGCTGCGCCTCTCCAGTCCAGCAATGCGGCCGCCCGGATCCTTCCCGGCGCAGTGATCCAGATTCAGGCCACCTGGTCGGCCGACCCGGCCAGCGTCGCCCAGCCTTTGGTCGCGTAGTCGGTGAAATCGGGCTGGAGCCTGTCATAACGCCGCCCGAACAGCGGCGAGGAGATCATGAAGTCTGCGGTTGCGCGGTTGCAGGCAACCGGGATATTCCAGGCCACGGCGAGGCGCAGCAGGGCCTTGACGTCCGGATCGTGGGGATGTGGCTCTAGCGGGTCCCAGAAGAAGATGAGTATATCGACCATGCCCTCGGCAATCCGGGCGCCGATCTGCTGGTCCCCGCCGAGGGGCCCGCTGCGCAGGCAGGTTACCGGCAACCGCAATTCCCTGCCGAGCAGCTGGCCGGTTGTCCCGGTCGCGCACAGGTCATGGCTGGCCAGCAGGGCCAGGTTGAAGCGCGCCCATTCGAGGATGTCGCTCTTCTTGTTGTCGTGCGCGATCAAGGCGATCCTCCGCCGTACCTGCTGCTCAGGCTGGTGTGCCATGGTCGTCAGCGTGGCGGAAGACCGTTTCCGGCCCGCGAACGCCGCGTTACCCCGACGTTTCGGCTCGGCCAGCGTTCCGCGCTACCGTTGGGCTGGCAGCCGACCGCCGGTCCAGCCAGCAGGCCGATCACCCAGGATGCTCTCATGACCGTCTACCGCGCCATCTGGCGTGATCAGCTCACCGCCAGTGAGCGGTCAGTGCTCGGCCGGGCCGACGACGGCGTCATGGATAGCCGTCCCGACGTGCTCGTCATCGGCGGTGGCATCCTGGGCGTGAGCATCGCCGCCGCGTGCACCGAGGCCGGTCTCGGCAACGTGCTGTTGGTCGAGACGGGCCGGCTCGGCGCCGGCGCAACCGGTGGTGCGACCGGCTTGCTCATCCCCGAGCCGCACCAGTGGAGTGATCCAGAGCCGTTTGTGGACCTGGAGCGCGCGGGCCTCGAGCGGTGGCGCGACCTCGAGGCTTCCGTACCCGGCGGCGTCGGACTCGTCGAACTGGACTGGCTCGGGCTGGCGCCGCACGAGGGCGGCTACGCCGCTCACCAGCCTCGCGCCGTGCAGTGGCTGAACCCTGGCCAAGTGGCCGAGCTGATCCCAGGCCTGGCGCGGCCGATGGAAGGCGCGCTGATCCACCGTCAGGCGCGGGTCAACCCGCTGCGCGCCGTGGCCCGGCTCGCACATGGCCTGCCAGCCGTGGCCACCGGCGTCGCCGCCACGTCCGTCCACATCAGCGGCGACCGCATCGTCAGCGTCGGCACATCGGCCGGCGAGATCAGCCCTGGTGTCGTCGTGTTCGCCACCGGGCGGCCGCCGGTGCTCGACGGCCTGCCGCTGCACATCCCCGCTGACCGCGTCAAGGGCCACTTGCTTGTCACCGAGCAGACCGACATCAAGCTCCCCGGCATAGTTGCGCCATTGGCGACGCAGATCGAAGATGGCCAGTTGCTGGCCGGCGGCACATTCGACCTCGGCGACGAGAGCCCCGCGGTGCAGCCGGACGTGATCGACGCGATCGTCGACGGGCTGGCCGCCGTTCTGCCGAGCCTTCGCGGCGTGGGCGTGGCGTATCAGTGGTGCTGCTTCCGGCCGCGGCATCCCGACCGCCGGCCCGTGATCGACATGGTTCCTGGGCTGGCGAACGCGTGGCTAACCTCGGGACACTTCCGCACCGGCATACTCAACGCGCCCGTGACCGCCGCCGTGCTATCGCGCTGGATCGCGGCGGGCGTGCCGCCGGTTGAAGCGCACGCCTGGTCAGCTACGCGCTTCGCCGGGCACTAGGGTTTCCGGCGACGCAGGCAGTTGCGGAGGCACCGGAGATTGCTCGGGCGCCGGCAACCGCCGCAGCACCCGGCGGTCATCTGACAGCCGGTCGGTTACACCAGCCGAGTCCAGGTATTCAAGCAGCGGGATCGCGGTCCGCCGGGTCGTGCCGAGGGCCTCGCGCGCTTGCGCCGCGGTGAATGGCTGCGCGAGCCCGGCTAGCACCGCGGCGGCCGCGACGTCTGCACCTGGCGCAAGAACTACCTGGTCGCTGACTCGCATCAGCTCGCCCGCCCGCACCGCCGCGGCGATGCTGCGCGCATCAAGCCCCAGCTTGCGCAGCCGGTCCGCGTCGGGCGAGGCGAAGGGCGCAGCTTCGAGATCCGCGCGCAACACGCGCACCGCGGCCAGCACGGGCTCCGGGAGGTCCGGTCCGCCCTGGCCGGCGGCCGGCTTCGTGATCTGCACCGCACCGCATGACACCCGGAACGGCGGCTTGGCCAGCGCTGTCACCAGCCGTCGGTCGGGCAGATTGAGCGCGGCTCTGGCTGCTTCAAGCGGCAGGCCAGGTGACAGCGGGTCGGCAACTGCGTGGCCGGCCAGCACCTCGCCGAGCTGGTGGCTCAGTGACCGCCAGTGGTCAGGGTCTGCGAGCCACTCCCCGGCGACCGGGCGCGGGTGGTCGCGAACCCCCATCGCCAGCAGGACGCTCGCGCGCAGCAGACCGTGCCGGGCCAGCAGGTTTGCGGCGGCCGGTACATCAGGCCACGTGCTTAGCTGGCGCGCTGTGGCGGCGGCGGCCCCGCGCCGGACGAGCGGCGGCGGCGAGACGTCAAGCACGGCCGCGCCGGCCACGGACGGCCATGCACCGCCGCGGCGGCCGCCAGGATCTCGCAACAGGACTCGGTCCCCGACGTGCAGCGGCAGCGGGTCGGCGAGGCTTAGCCTGGCGATGCCAGGACCGAGCTGGCGCAGCCGGGCAGTGACGCGGGCTGAGCCGATGTGGAGCGTGACTGCGCTAGGTAGCTGGCCTGGGCCAGAGCCATGGGCGAGCCGGTCTGAAGCCGGCCTGTCACCGGTCGCGCTCAGGCCGTCTCCGCCGGCAGCGCCTGCGGCTCCGGCCTCGGCGGCCGAGTGGGCGGTGGCCGTGATCCGGACGTCGATGTGGTCCGTCAGCGTCCAGCGGCCAGCCTGAACGAGTGACATCCCCCGGTGGAGCACATCCCGGCCGATGCCCCGCAGATTCAGCGCCACGCGCGCGGTGCCGGATACCGCATCCACCTGCGCGCCGAGCGACTGTAGATCGCGGATCCGCACCGGGCGCATCGACGGGGTAATGACCAGCTCGTCATCGCGGTGCACGGTGCCGGCCGGGAGCGTGCCCGTGACGACCGTGCCACTGCCCGTCATGCTGAAGGCCCGGTCGATCCAGATGCGCACCGGCGCGCCAGGATCGGGCCGCGGCAGGCTCGCGACCAGGTCATCCAGCGCGCCGACGAGCTCCGGAACGCCCGCGCCCGTGACGGCGCTGACCGCGACGGCAGGGACCTCGCCCAGGCTGCTCCGGGCGAGGCGCGCCCGCGCATCGGTCATGACGGCGGCTGGATCAGCAACGTCACTCTTAGTCACGACCAGAAGGCCGCGCTCGATGCCGAGCGCGCTGACGACGGCGAGGTGCTCGGCCGACTGCGGCATCCAGCCTTCGTCTGCGGCAACCACGAACAGCACGGCCGGCACCGGGCCGGCGCCAGCCAGCATGTTGGTAACGAAGCGCTCGTGGCCTGGCACATCGACAAACGCGAGCTGCTCGCCAGACGGCAGCCTGAGCCAGGCAAAGCCGAGATCGATGGTCATGCCGCGGCGCCGCTCTTCGGCCCACCGGTCCGGCTCCATACCCGTCAGCGCACGGATCAGGGCGGATTTCCCGTGATCCACGTGACCGGCGGTCACAACGACGTGCATGGTAGTCATCCCCGGTCCGCCATCAACTCGCAGCGGCCACGACGGCCGCCACCAGCAGCTCGTCGTCGGCCGCCGCGACCGCGAGCAGGTCGAGCAGCAGCCGCCCGTTCTCGATCCTGCCGACGACCGCCGGCACGGTGCCACGACGCACGGCGACCCCAGCCCGCAGCGCCGCTGCTAGCGCCGGCGGCAGGCTGACGGCTGCGCTCGGCAGCGGGACGCCTGGCGCGCCGCCCCCGCCGACAGCGGCCTGCGTAGCTTCGACCGCTGCCTCGATCTGCACGTCGGCCAGCGCCGCGCAGATCCGTTCCGCCCGCCCGGTCAGCGCGGCTGGATCGGCGCCCAGCTGCTCGGCGACCGGCGGCGGCGGGCCGGCCAGTGTCGCTTCGAGCGCCGCCATGGTGAGCTTGTCGACGCGGAGCGCCCTGGCCAGTGGATGCCGCGCCATCGCGGCGATCAGGTCGGCCCGGCCGAGCAGCAGGCCGGCCTGCGGGCCGCCGAGCAGCTTGTCTCCGCTAGCGGTCACCACGTCGGCGCCGGCGCTCAGCCAGCTTGATGCGTCGGGCTCGGCCGGCAGTAGCGGATGCGGCGTCAGCAGCCCGGAGCCAATGTCGCCGACGACCGGTACGCTCAGGCCGGCCAGCTCTGCTATCGAGGCGCTGGCCGTGAAGCCCTCGACCCGGAAGTTGGACGGGTGCACCTTGAGCACGAGGGCCGTGAGCGGGCCGACCGCGGCCGCGTAATCGGCGGCTGTCGTCCGGTTGGTCGTGCCGACCTCCCGAATGCGTGCGCCTGTCGACTCCAGCAACTCCGGGAGCCGGAAGCCGTCACCAATCTCGATCAGCTCGCCACGGCTGACGATGATCTCCCGGCCGGCGGCCAGCGCCGTGGCAGCGAGCACCAGCGCAGCCGCGTTGTTGTTCACCACGTGGACGGCCTCGGCCGCTGGCACAGCCGCAGCGAGCGCGGCGAGCATGCCGCGGCCGCGGCGGCCGCGAAGCCCCGAGGCCAGGTCGAACTCGACATCGGTGCTTCCAGCCGCGGCCATGATCGCGCTTCGCGCCGCGGTGGACAGCGGCGCCCGGCCGAGGTTGGTGTGCAGCAGGACCCCGGTCGCGTTGAGTACCGGAGTCAGCGTGGTGGCCAGCGATGGCAAGGTGTCGGCCGCTGTGTCGGCCACGGCCGCAGGGTCTATCTCGCCTGCCCGCGCGAGATCCTGAGCGCGACGCACGGCCGAGAGCACGAGCGCCCGTCCCAGCCGCTGCTCGGCTGCGAGCAGCCGGGGGTCGGCCAGGACAGTGTCCGTGCGAGGGGTGAGCCTACGGACGTCCACGAGCGCGACCATACCTGTCGCGATGCCTGTGCAGACCGGACCTGCCCAGGTCTTCCGACCGATTTACCAGCACTTTGCCGAAGCAACCCATCGACCAGCACAGTGCGTATGTAAGTCTTTAAGTATCCGATTACGGGAGAGTGAGCATGAACTACCAGGAACGGATCCCGCGAAGCCGCGGCGCCGTCTGCGGAACACTACTGATCTTGCTCGGACTCTGGGGTGGCCTGGCGCCATTCGTCGGCCCGTACTTCCACTTCGGCTTCACGCCGGACAAGGCGTGGGACTACAACTCCGGCCGGCTCTACTACTCGATCATTCCTGGCGCGGCCGCGCTGCTCGGCGGCGTCCTGATCGTCATGACACGCAACCGCATCGTCGGGTCCCTCGGCAGCGTGCTCGGATTGCTCGGCGGGGCCTGGTTCGTGGTCGGCATGGACTTCGTGAAGGATTTGCTGTACCGCACGATCAGCGTCGGCGCACCGATCGTGCCAGCCAGCGGATCAGCGTCCCTCCGCTATCTCTACCTGGAGAGGATCTCGTTGTTCGCGGGCCTCGGCGTCCTGATCCTGCTGGCAGGCGCCATCGCGGTGGGCAGGTTCTCGCTGGTCGCAGCCGACGACGTTGCCGACGCCGACAGCTACCGTCCGAGTCTCGTTTCGACGCCAGCCGAGAGCAAGCCGGGCCTGGGGCACACCCCCACCACCGTCAGCCAGTACCCGAGCTCGGCGACCGATCCGATCCCGGCGACCACGACCAGCCCAGCGTCCGGGGCGGCCCCGTTCGCGCCGGCCCCGTTCCCGGAGACCGGGCCAGCGCAATTCCCGTCAGCCGATAAGTGAGTGGCCGGGGGTTAGGGATCGGGGGTGGCGGCGGCGGACGGGA
>DATIOU010000133.1:0-11667 GCA_035472835.1 Streptosporangiaceae bacterium
TGACCGTGAGCGGCAAGGGCTTGACCGTGAACGGTTCAGGCCAGCTCGAATAGCCCGGCTGCGCCCATGCCGCCGCCGACGCACATCGTGACGACCACCCAGCGCACGCCGCGGCGGCGGCCCTCCAGCAGCGCGTGGCCGGCCAGGCGCGTGCCGCTCATGCCGTACGGGTGACCGACCGAGACCGCGCCGCCGTTGACGTTGAGCCTGTCCTCGGGCAGCCCGAGAGCCTCGGCGCAGTACACCGCCTGGCTCGCGAACGCCTCGTTCAGCTCCCACAGCCCGATGTCGCCGGCGTCGAGGCCGGCGCGCTCGAGCAGGCGCGGGACCGCGAGCACCGGGCCGATGCCCATCTCCTCGGGCTCACAGCCCGCCACCACGAAATGCCGGAACGTGCCCAGCGGCTCGATCCCGCGCCGCTCGGCCAGGTCGCCGCGCATGACCACGCAGGCGGCCGCGCCGTCGGACAGCGGGCTGGCGTTGCCGGCCGTGACCGTGCCGCCCTCGGTCACCGGGGGAAGCGAGGCGAGCCCCTCGGCCGTCGTCCCCGGCCGGTTGCATTCGTCGGCGCTCAGCGTCACCGGCTCCAGATGCGCCTCGCCGGTGCCGCGATCGACGACGCGCCGCTGGATCGAGATGGGCACGATCTCGGCGTCGAAGCGCCTCTGTTCCTGAGCGGCGGCGGTCCGCAGCTGACTGCGCAGCGCGAACGCATCCTGCCGCTCGCGGTCGATGCCGTAGCGTCCGGCCACGACCTCGGCCGTGGCGAGCATCGGCATGAAAATCTCGGGCTTATGCTCGAGCAGCCACGGATCCTCGGCCAGGTAGGTGTTCATGTGCTCGTTCTGGACCAGGCTGATCGACTCCAGGCCGCCGGCGGCGAGCAGGTCCACCTCGCCGGTCATCACGCGCTGAGCAGCGAGCGCGATCGTCTGCAGGCCGCTCGAGCAGAACCGGTTGATCGTCACGCCGGGCGCCGAGACGGGAAGCCCGGCGCGCAGCGCGACCTGGCGCGCGATGTTCGCCCCCGTGGCTCCCTCGCCGAGCGCGGCGCCGACGATGACGTCCTGCACCTCGCCCGGGTCGAGCCCGGCCCGCGCCACCGCGGCGGCGACGGCGTGGGCGCCGAGCGTCGCGCCGTGCGTCGCGTTGAACGACCCCCGGTAGGCCTTGCCGATCGGCGTGCGCGCATAGGACGCGATGACTGCCTCAGTCACGACGACCTCCAAGTTGAGCTTGAAATCAGATTCAGATTACGTCATGCGGTTCGTACGGAGCTACCGGGCCAGGTGCCTGTAGACGGTGGCGCGAGAAATGCCGAGGGCTCTGGCGATCTGGGCGGGGCTGTCGCCCTTGGCGTGCCGTGCCTGGGCAGCGGCGAGCGTGTCGGCGTTCATGACAGTGGGCCGGCCCCCGGTTCGTCCTTTGGCGCGCGCCGCGGCGAGCCCGGCCATGGTGCGCTCGTGGATAATGTCGCGCTCGAGCTCGGCGAACGCAGCCATCACGGTGAAGAAGAACTTGCCTTCCCCGCTCGGGCTGTAGGTGCCGGCGAGTTTGCCGGTGAGGATGCGCAGGCCGATGCCTTGCTCGTGCAGGTCGTCGGCGATGATGAGCACGTCTTTTACGGAGCGGCCGAGCCGGTCCAGCTTCCACACGCACAGAGTGTCGGCGGGGCGCAGGTAGCCGAGCGCGGCGGCGAGGCCGGCCCGCTCGGTCTTGCGGGTGGAGATCTTCTCCTCGAAGATCCGTCCGCAGCCCGCGTCGTTCAGGGCGTCCCGCTGCAGCTGCGCATCCTGGGCGTCGGTCGACACGCGGGCGAGGCCGATGAGGTTGTGATGGGTCGCTGCCACGCCGCAAGTGTCTCATAAACCATCTCAGAAGCAGGTGCGATCGGAACATGTTCTGAGATGGGTTCTGGACGCAATCCCGGCAGGGGCTGACCTCGCCTGCCGGGCGTCTCATAATCCCTGCTGGCCTTTGTAGCGGCGGAAGACCCCGGCGGAACCAGCCTGGCCGGAGGTCAGGTTGGTCAGCAGGGCGTACCAGCCGTCTGCAGCGGCTTCAGCGTCGATGGCATCCTGGTCGAAGTACCAGGCCAGGACGGGTTCGCCGGCCGGGCCGGCGGTGATGGGGGTGCGCGGGTACCTTCCGACGCGGCGTTTGGCCCGGTAGCCGCCGTCACCGCCGGGGGTCAGCACCATGTCGGTGGAGTAGACATCGGCACCGTGCGCCCGCTCAGAGAGGCCGAACGCGAACACCTCCCCGGCCTCCAGTCGCGCCGCGGCTTGCCGCTTGGCGTCCTCGTTGCCACTCATCCAGATCGGCCCGAGGCCCAGGACCGTCACCTGGAACGGGTACCAGTACGGCAGCCCATAGAACGCGAGGATCTCGCTGAGCTCACAGATCCGGTAAGTGTCCCAGCGGCAGTCGTCATACCCGTAGCGGGTCGGCGTCAGCAGCGTCGCGAAGATCCGCTCACGGCGCACGAAGTCCAGGAAATCCGTGGGCCAGACCCGGTCGTGCTCGTCGCGCTTCAGTGCTACCTTCCCGCGGTTCTCGAAGAACTCGACGGTCTTACCCATCATCTCCGCCGACCGGTCGTCGCGATTGCGACGGGTAAGCTTGTGAGGGTATGGCACGACATGGGGTCTCCCATGTCGTGCCATCAGGTCTCAAGGACGTATGTTCCAGGGGCCCCCGCGATCGGCTTGTGGTCTTTGCTGCCGAGTGCCTTCGGCCTTGGCTTGAGGTCGCCCGAGCGCGGCTCCATCCACGCCAGGTAATCGGGCCACCAGCTGCCCTTGCATTCGACGGCCGCGGCCAGCCACTCCTCAGGGCTCGCTTCCACCGCATTCGCTGTGCGGTACGTCCGGCGGCTCTTGGGATCGGGGGGGTTGACGAGCGCCTGGATGTGGCCGCTGTTGACGAGGACGAACCGGGCGGTTCCGCCGAGTATCTGGGTGGCCCGGTAGGCGTTCTGCCAGGGCACGATGTGGTCGGTCTCACCGGCCAGCACATACGTCGGGACGTCGGCAGAGCCAAGGTCGATTGGCGTGCCAAGGACGGTCAGTGCGCCGGGTATGCGCATCGAGTTCTCCATGGCCAGTCGGATCATGTCGGCGTGCAGGCCGGCGGGCATGCGGATGCTGTCCTGGTTCCAGTAGAGGATGTCGAAGGCCGGTGGAGGAGCTCCTAGCAGGTAGTTGTTGACCCAGTAGTTCCAGATCATGTCGTTCGGGCGCAGCCAGGCGAATATCTCGGCCAGCGCGCGCCCGTCCACGTTCCCCCGGACCGCGGATGCGGCCACTGAAGCAGCCGCCGCCTCGCGAGTGGTCAGGGCCCCGATGATGCCCTCCTGAGGGCGGTCGAGCGCGCAGACGAACAGCCCGAGGCTGGCGACGTTCCCGAGCCGGCCCGTCGCGACGAGATGCCCGACGGTCGCAGCGGCGACCTGACCGCCGGAGCAGGCGGCCGTCACGTGCAGCGAGTCCGCACCGGTGATCTCCTCCACCACCCGGCCCGCCTCGACGCACGCGCCCGCGTAGGTATCCAAATTGAAGTGCGCCTGTTCGGCGGCCGGGTTCTTCCAGGAGAGCGTGAACACCTGCATGCCCTGCGCAGTGAACCACTCGACGATGCTGCGCCCCGGCGAGAGGTCCCACGCGTAGTACTTGTTGATCGTCGGCGGGATGATCATGATCGGTACCTGACGCACCGTGTCGGTGGTCGGGCTGTACTGGATCAGCTCGAAGACCTCGCTCCGGTGCACCACGGAGCCTGGCGTCGTCGCGACATTGACTCCGATCGTGAACTTCGAGGCGTCGACGCTGGCCGGGATGCGGGGTGACGTGGACATGTCCCGCAGCAGGTTTCTCGCTCCGGCGAGCAGGTTCGCGCCGCCGTTGTCGAGCGTCGCCTTCAGCGCGGTCGGGTTGGACCACAAGAAGTTCGTCGGGGCCAGCGCGTCGGCGATGTTCTCGACCGCGAACCTCAACTCCCCCTCGGCGGCCCAGTCGAGCTCGGCGTCGCTGATCAGATCGTCAGCGGTGGCGCGAACGGCCAGGTAGGTCTGCGCGATGCGCCGGAACAGCCAGCTGTTCTGCCAGGCCGAGTCGGCGAAGCGCCGATCTTTCGGGCTCGGCGCGCGCGGCGACACGCCCGCGACCGTCGCTGCCAGCTCTGCGGTGAGGCCTCCCAGCCGGCGCGTCACCCGGGCCGGCCGCAGCGCCAGCCTGACGGCTGCCCTGGCGGCGGGAGCAGGGGCCAGGAAGGTCGAGCGGATGGGGGCGTCGGTCACCAGGATGTCGAGGCCGCTGCGGAGTCCCGGCGCAGCAGCCGGTTCCGGTTCCCTCACCGGCGCCCCGGCCGACCGAGGCCGTGCCTTCGCGTGAGCGTCGCTTCTGGTTCGCGAAGCGCGTCGCGCTGTGCGCTTGCTCTCGATGCGTTCTTGGTCCTGGCTCACCCATCGCTCCTTCGGTCCGCTGCCCTGATCCCGTCACGTGACTCGCACGGCGACCACCGCGCTCGTGATCGCCGTGCGATCTGCGTAGGCCCTGGAGGTATCGGTCAGGTTCTGGGCCAGGTTCATCACTTGACGTCTTCGTCTTCGGTGTCAGTACATCGTCAGGCCGGCTGAGACGTTCATGTCCTCGCCGGTGATCGAGGCGGAGGCGTCAGAGGCCAGGAACAGGGCGGCGGAGGCGATGTCCTCCGGCGGAACGAGCCGCCTTAGCGGCGTGGATTTCGTGTACTCCTCGTACACGGCTTCGCGGGAGCTTCCGGTGGCCCGGGCCTGCTCGCGGATGACCGTTTCGATCCGCGGCCCGGCGACCCCGCCCGGTGAAAGCAGGTTGACCCGCACGCCCGCCGGCCCGAGCTCCACCGCGAGCGTCCGCACCAACCCGACGAGCGCCATCTTGCTGGCGGCGTACGGCGTGCGCCCGTACAGCGGGCGCTTGCCCGTCGCCGAGCCGATCACGACGACGCTGCCCGACCCTCGCCGCACCATCGCGGGCAGCAGCGACCGGCACAGCAGGAAGGTTCCGGTGACGTTGACGCGCATCGTCTCCTCCCACTCCTCCGGCTCCACCTTCCACAGCTCGGCCGTCGGGCCGGCGATGCCGCTGTTGGACACGATCACGTCGAGTCCGCCGCCGCCGGCCTCGATGCGCTGCGCGAGCGCCTCAACCTCCGCCACCTGCCGCAGGTCGGTCGGCGCGACGACGGCCGTGCCGCCGGCCGCGGTTATCTCGGCGGCTGTCTCCTCCAGCCGCTCCCGCGAGCGCGCCGCCAGCACCACCTTCGCGCCCTCGCGCGCGAAGCGCAGGGCGATCACCTTGCCGGCGCCCTGGCTCGCCCCGGTGACGAGCGCGGTGCGTCCCTCCAGCTGCCCGGTCATCGTGTCGCTCACAGTCCCGCCTCTTCGCTGCCGGCGACCCCGGCGGCGAGGAGCTGGCCACCGTCGATCACCAGGGTCGTCCCGGTGATCCAGCTCGCGCGGTCGGAGGCCAGGAAGGCAACGGCGCCGCCGATGTCGGCCGGCTCGCCGATCCGCCGCAGCGGGATGACGCCGGCGACCCGGTCCTCGTCGTCCTTCCACAACGCCTCGGCCAGGCGGGTGCGGACCACGCCGGGGGCAACGGCGTTGACCCTGACCTTCGGAGCCAGCTCGAGCGCGAGCTGCTTGGTCAGGTGGATCAGCGCCGCCTTCGAGGTGTGGTAGATGCCGAGGTCCGGGCTCACCGCCAGGCCGCCGACCGACGCGGTGTTGATGACCGCTCCGCCGTGGCCAGCCATCCACGACCGCCACGCCAGCTGCGTCCACAGGACCGGTGCCCACACGTTGACATCCATCGTCTTCACAAACCGCGCATGGTCCTGGTTGACGACCGGCCCGAACGCCGGGTTCGTGCCCGCGTTGTTGACCAGGATGTCGACGCCGCCGAACCGCTCGAGCGCGAACTCGACGCAGGCCGCCGCGGCCTCCTCGTCGGCCGCGTGGGCGCCGTAACCCACGGCGCGCTCGCTGCCCAGGGCGGAGGCGGCCAGCTTCGCGGCCTCCTGCGTACGGCTCGTCAGGACGACGTTCGCCCCGGCGTCCAGGAGCGCCTCGGCGATGGCCAGGCCGATGCCGCGCGAGGCGCCTGTGACGATCGCCGTCCTGTCCGTGAGCTCGCGGTTCATCATGAGGCCACCAGTGGCGCCGGGCTCGTGCCGTTGGTGGCCGGCGTCGCGACAACATGCTGCCACCGGCGCAGCTCGCGCTGGGCAATCGTGCGCTTGTGCACCTCGTCCGGCCCATCGGCCAGGCGCAACGTGCGCTGGGCGGCATAGAAATAGGCCAGCGGGAAGTCGTCGCTGACGCCGCCGCCGCCATGCACCTGGATCGCGCGGTCGATGACCTTCAGCGCCACCTGCGGCGCGGCGACCTTGATCGCCGCGATCTCCACCCGGGCGTGACGGTTGCCGACCGTGTCCATCAGCCAGGCCGCCTTCATCGTCAAAAGCCGGACCATCTCCAGCTCGATCCGTGATTCGGCGATCCAGTCCTGGATGTTGGCGTTCTCCGCCACCGGCTTGCCGAACGTCGTACGCGCCAGCGCCCGCTGGCACAGCAGATCCAGCGCCCGCTCGGCCATGCCGATCGACCGCATGCAGTGGTGGATGCGCCCGGGGCCAAGCCGCGCCTGGGAGATCATGAAACCATCGCCCTCCCCGGCCAGCAAGGCGCTCGCCGGGACGCGCACGTCCTCGAGCAGCACCTCGGCGTGCCCCTCGCGATCCCAGTAGCCGAACACGGGCAGGCCGCGCACGATCGTCACGCCGGGCGTGTCGATCGGGACCACCAGCATCGACTGCTGCCGGTGCGGCGGGCCGTCCGGATCGGTCTTGCCCATCACGATCAGCAGCTTGCAGTTGCGGTGCAGCGCGTTCGACGCCCACCACTTGCGGCCGTTGATGACGTACTCATCGCCGTCCCGTTCGATCCGCGTCTCGATGTTGGTGGCATCGCTCGAGGCCACCGCCGGCTCGGTCATCGCAAACGCCGACCGGATCTCACCGTCGAGCAGCGGACGCAGCCAGCGCTCCTTGTGCTCCTCGGTGCCGAACAGCGTCAGCACCTCCGCATTGCCCGTGTCCGGGGCGCTGCAGTTCATCGCCTCCGGCGCGAGGTGCGGCGAGCGTCCCATGACCTCGGCCAGCGGCGCGTACTCGGCGTTCTTCAATCCGGGGCCCCACTCCGGCTGGGGGTGGAACAGGTTCCACAGGCCGCGCGCGCGCGCGGCCGCCTTGAGCTCCTCGATGACCGGCGGGTGGAAGTTCGGATCGCCGGACTCGTGCATCTGGGCCTCATAGACCGGCTCGGCCGGGTAGATGCGCTCGTCCATGAACGCCGTCACCCGCTCGAGGTAGTCCTTGGCGCGATCGGTGAGCTCGAAGTTCATCGGGTCACGCTCCGGGGTTCGAGAGGCGGAAAGGCGGGCGCGCGGCGTTCGTGGTAGCTGCGCACGCCCTCCAGGACGTCGGGGTGGTCGAAGGACCGGATCATCAGCTCTTCGGCCTCGGCCACGGCGTCGGCGAAGCTGCGGTCCAGGTCGGCCTGGACCTGGGCCTTGATCGTAGCCATCGACCACGGCGAGCTATATGTGGCGAGCTCCCCGGCGTACGCGACGGCGTCATCCACCACATGACCCGGTTCGCTGAGACGGTCGACCAGCCGCAGGCGCAGCGCCTCCTCGCCGAGGACCACGCGGCCCGACAGCAGCAGGTCAAGCGCCGCGCTGTAGCCGACCAGCCGCGGCAGCAGCCACGAAGCACCGTACTCGGCGACCAGGCCGCGGAGCGCGAACGCGGTGGTGAGCTTCGCCCCCGGCGAGGCGAAGCGGACATCGCAGTAGAGCGCCTCGACCAGGCCCAGGCCGGCGGCCGCGCCGTTGATCGCAGCGATCATCGGCTTGCGCACGGTCAGCGGGAACGTCCGCGGTCGCCGCCGGTTCCGGAGCGCTGCGTCAGCCTCACCCGCCACGCCCCGCTGCAGGTCGTCCATGTCGGCGCCGGCGCAGAATCCCCGGCCCGCGCCGGTGACCACGATGGCTCGGACCTCCGGGTCATCCTCGGCGGCGTCGAGCCAGGCGTAGTAGTCCTCCTCGAGCGCGTCGGTCCACGCGTTCAGCCGCTCCGGGCGGTTCAGCGTCAGTACCAGGACCGAGCCTCGGCGCTCGGCCAGCACGAGGTCGCTCATCGTCGGACCTCCGCGGGCACGGCGCCGACCGGAACGGCCTCCGCGTGCGTCCCGTCTAGCACCAGTTGCCAGATCTGCGCGGCGGTGGCCTCGGCTGTGGCGAGCTCGCCCCTGCGCGCCGCCTCGCTCAGCTTGGCGGCGACCGGCGTCAGGCCGGGGCGCGAGATCGTCTCGCGCACCATCGGCGTGTCGACGGCGAACGGCACGACCGAGAAGACCCTCGCCCAGCCCTCCACCTCGGTGGCGACCGCCGCTGCCCAGTACTGGAGGGCTGATTTGCCGGCGCCGTAATGCGAGACGCCAGGCACGGTCCTAGCCGCCGTCGGCGAAGAACACAACACAAGCGTCGCGTCGGTGTTGCTGCGCCGGCAGGCGCTGAGGAACGCCTTGCCGAGCACCTGTCCCGACGCCGAGTTGAGCAGCACCGCCGCGGTGTACGCCTCCAGGTCCGCGTCTGCCGCAGGGCCAGCGGGCGTGCCGATGCCGGACATGTGCAGGAAGACGGCCGCGCTGGCCTCCCGCCGCCCCAGCACCTTCTCGAAGTGTGCCGCGATCGCGGGCCACCCGGCTGGCTGGGACAGGTCCGCCTCGATATGCTCGCCGGCCGCCGGCGCGCGGCGGCTGATGCCGAACAGGCGCCCGCCGGGAAATGGTACCGATTGCGCAAGGGCGGCGCCGATGCCCGAGGACGCCCCCGAGATCCAGATGGCAACCCGGTGCTGTGCCGGGACTCTCGCCTCAGATGGTCTCATCACACGTCGGCCTCCTGGTTCACGTGAGGGAACTGCGGATGGGTGACCTGTGCATCGGTCGGCATCGTAGGTGCTCCTTCGTCGGTGGCGTACAGCTGTGCGCGCAGGTCGTCGACCAGCGTGGGAAGTGAATCGAGCGTCGCGACGGCGCCGAAAACGTGACGGTCGGGGCGGATGAGCACCGCCGCGAGGCCGTGCTCCTCGAGCCAGGCGGTCAGCCGTCCGTCGAGGTCGTCGAGGTCCTCGAGCACGATGAGCTGTGCTCCGATCCGTTCCAGGAACCGCGCATGCTCGGCCGGCAGCGCCGGCCGCCGCCGCGCCAGTACCACGAAACCGTGCTCCACGAGGTCGTTGAAGCGGCCGCTTCGATCGCCCAGGCGGACCGTGCCCTGCACCGCGCGCGCGCCTGCCAGCGGGGCGCCGGCGGCGCGCAGCCCGGCC
Source organism: Streptosporangiaceae bacterium (assembly GCA_035472835.1). Classification (GTDB taxonomy): domain Bacteria; phylum Actinomycetota; class Actinomycetes; order Streptosporangiales; family Streptosporangiaceae; genus JAJYUU01. Next base: position 9,436 of record DATIOU010000133.1, read on the forward strand.
GCGAGCCCGGGCAGCGTGATCTCCGGAGGGGCATCGGCGGCGCGCAGCGCGGCGTCGCGCTCGGCCGCCGCCTGCGCGTCGAACACGCAGGACACGCGTCCCATCTCGGTCGAGAGGTTCACGATCCACTCGTTCTGCGGCCGGCGCTCCTCGGTGTAGGAGTCGAGCAGCCGGTCGTCCGCCAGACCGCGCAAGATCAGGTCCAGCCGCCAGGCCAGCGCGGCCGCGTCACGGATACCCGAGCACAGGCCCTGACCCATGAACGGCGGCATGGTGTGGGCCGCGTCGCCGACAAGCAGCGCCCGCCCGGCGCGCATCGTCGGCGCCAGCCGAGCGCGGAACTCGTAGACCGCAGAGCGCACGATGCTGCCGTCGGCCGGTGTCATCCAGGGCTCCAGCAGCTGCCACACGCGCTGCTCGTGGTCGAACTCCTCCGAACGCTCGCCCGGCAGCAGCATGAACTCGAAGCGGTGGTGCCGGCGCCCGTTGCGGGTGTGCATGTGCGGGCGGGCCGGATCGCACCACTGGCAATGCGCGGGGATGTGCGAGAGGGCGTCGACGTCGTTGGGGAGCAGGTCGATGACCAGCCAGCGCTCGCCGAAGCCCTGATCCTCAAAGCCGATGCCCGAGGCCTCGCGCACGAACGAGTTCGCGCCGTCGGCTCCGATCACGTAGCGAGCCCGCACGGTCGCCGTCTCCGGCGTCGGCTCGAGGCGACCGCGTTCCGGCTCACGAAGCCGGCGCAGCGTGAGCGCGACGTGGTCGTCGGCCTGCGTGAGCGCCTCTGCGTCCCAGCCGCGGTGCACCGCCGCCGACGGCTGCGCCCGGACAGCCCGGTCAAGCGCGGCCTCGAGGTTCGGCTGGAAGAAGGTGTATCCCGGCTCCCAGCCGGACCGTCCGGGCGACGCGAGCTCCATCTTGACGATCAGCTCGCCGTCGGCGCCGAACCAGTGGTACGCCGAAACCGGCAGCACATCATCGGCAAGCTCGTCGGCGATCCCGAGCGACTGCCACACCTGCATCATCTCGTCGTCGAAGTAGACGGCCCGGGGCAGGCGGTAGATCTCGGCGAACCGCTCGTAGGCCGCGACGCGGTGTCCGCGGCGCGCGAGCATCGCCGCCATCGCCTGGCCCACCGGCCCGTACCCGACGATCAGGACATCGGCATCGAGCGTGCTCATGGCTGCTCCTCTCCGCGGGTGCCGACGCCGGCCCCGGCGCCGGCGACCTGCTCCTGGACGACCTCGTTCTCGATCGCGCCGATCCCGTCGATCTCGACGCGGACCCGGTCGCCGGGTTCCAGCCACGGCTGCCCTTTCATGGCCGCGGCGATCCCGGACGACGTGCCGGTGGCGATCACGTCCCCCGGCTCGAGCGTGCATGCCTGCGACAGGATCTCCACCTGGCGGAAGCAGTCGAAGATGAGCTGGCTGGTGTTCGATTCCTGGCGCAGGTCGCCGTTGACGAACGTCCGGATCGCGAGCTGGTGCGGGTCGCCGATCTCGTCTGGCGTCACGATCCAGGGGCCGAGCGGCCCGTGCGTGTCGAAGGACTTGGCCAGCGACCACTGCGGGGTCTGGATCTGCCAGTCGCGGACGCTGACGTCATCGACGATCAGGTAGCCGGCGATCACCTCCGCCGCGTGCTCGGCGCTGACGTGGCGGCAGCGGCGGCCGATCACGAAGCCCAGCTCGCCCTCGTAGTCGAGGTAGCGGGACACCGCCGGCCGCTCGATCGGGTCGTAGGGGCCGGTCACGCACGTGCCGGCCTTGATGAACACGGTCAGGTGCTCGGGCGTTTCCAGCCCCGCCTCGGCCACGTGGTCGGCGTAGTTGAGGCCGATGGCGAAGAACTTGCGGGGCTGCACGGGCGCTGCCAGTCGCACGCTGTCCAGCGGAATGCGGTGCCCGCCGGATGCCGCGATCGCGCGGACGCGGTCCAGGCACGCCGGGCCCCGGTCGAGCAGCTCGGCCCACGGCGCGGACAGCGCCGGATCCGCCGCGCCGAGGTCGACGAGCTCGTCGCCGGCCACGACCGCCGGCCGCAGCTCATCTGCGGTATGGAAGGACGCGAGCCTCACTGCCCCACCTCCCTGGCTTGGGTTTGCGGGTCCGTGCGGGCGGCTTCGAGGAGCGCCAGCTCGCGCTGGACCATGCGTTCGTGTTCCTGCTCCTCCGCGCGTGCCGTGCGGGGATTCCAGTGGCCCGCCATCAAGAACACGAACGGGATGAA
>DATIOU010000134.1:0-2830 GCA_035472835.1 Streptosporangiaceae bacterium
GCGCTGAACAGGCCGTCGGCGAAGCCGGTCCGGCCGACCAGCTTGAGCCACGCCGCCGGGATGATCTAGTCGGTGTCCACGTCGCGGCGGTTCAGTGCCACCGCGCGGCCCGATATCTGCTGAACGCCTGCCATCACAGGTCTCCTGGTGCGCTGAAGTGTCCGGCTACTGCGGTGGCGGCGGCGACTGCCGGCGACACGAGATGCGTCCGTCCGCCTGGTCCCTGCCTGCCTTCGAAATTACGGTTGCTCGTCGAGGCTGAGCGCTCGCCCGGGGCCAGGATGTCGCCGTTCATGCCCAGGCACATCGAGCAGCCAGCCGACCGCCACTCAAATCCGGCGTCGGTGAAGTACCTGTCCAGGCCCTCTGCTTCGGCGGCTTCCTTGACCCGGGCCGAGCCCGGAACGACCAGCGCGCGGACGCCCGGGTACACCTTGCGGCCGCGCACTACCTCGGCCGCCTCTCGCAGGTCTTCCAGGCGGCCATTGGTGCATGACCCGATGAACACGGTGTCCACGCTGATGTCCCGGATAGCCGTACCCGGCGTCAGGTCCATGTAGGTGAGCGCGCGCTCGGCAAGCTGCTGTAGCGCTGGCGTGGTGAAAGCGGCGGGGTCGGGCACTAGGTCGTCGATGGAAACCGACTGGGCCGGATTGGTGCCCCAGGTTACCGCGGGGCGAAAGGCCGCGGCGTCGACGGTGATCTCATGATCGAAGTGCGCACCCGGATCGGTGACCAGACTGCGCCACAGGTCGAGCGCGCCTTCCCACTCCGCGCCCTTCGGGCTGTACTTGCGGCCCTCGAGGAACGCGAACGTGGTGTCGTCCGGCGCGATCATCCCGGCTCTGGCGCCGCCCTCGATGGACATGTTGCAGACCGTCATTCGGCCTTCCATCGACAGCGCGCTAATGGCCGGGCCGCGGTACTCGATGACCGAGCCAACACCGCCGCCGGTGCCGAGCGTCCGGATGATACCGAGGGCCAGGTCCTTGGCAGTGCAGCCGCGCGGCAAGTCCCCGGTCACGTTCACCGCCATGCCCGCCGGCTTGGTCTGACGCAGTGTCTGGGTGGCCAGGACGTGCTCGACCTCACTCGTGCCGATGCCGAAGGCCAGCGCCCCGAACGCGCCGTGGGTCGACGTGTGGCTGTCCCCGCATACCACTGTCATGCCAGGCTGGGTCAGGCCGAGTTGCGGGCCGATAACGTGCACGATGCCCTGTTCGACGCTGCCGAGCGCGTGCAGCGTGATGTTGTGCCTGGCACAGTTATCGCGCAGCCGGGCGATCTGCTCAGCCGCCATCGGATCTTCGATGGGCTTGTCGATGCCGATGGTCGGCACGTCGTGATCCATCGTGGCCAAGGTGAGGTCGGGCCTGCGCACCTCGCGGCCGGCCAGGTCGAGTCCCTCGAACGCCTGTGGCGAGGTCACCTCGTGGATCAGGTGCAGGTCGATGTAGAGCAGCGCCGGCTCACCGTCGGGGCTTGCCACCACATGACGTTCCCAGACCTTGTCGAACAGGCGTTGTGCTGTCATCTCCGCCCCGATCCTCGCGCTGCCGCACTATCGCTCTAGCGAGCCTGCCGCTGGGTAGGGACACCCGGCGGACCATCGGCTCCTACCGTAGCGCTGTCTCAAATAATGAGATAACGTGTTCAGAGTATGGACAGCATACCCGAAACTCGAACCAGCGCCACCCGAATCACCGGAGTGGGTGTGCTCGATCGCTGCGTCACGCTGCTCGACCTGCTCACCGACGGCCCACGGTCGCTGCGCGCACTGGCCGACGCCAGCGGTCTGCCGCGACCGACGGCGCACCGGCTCCTGATTGCGCTGGAGGCACACCGGCTGGTCGCCCGGGACCCGACGGGCTCCTTCCGGCTTGGCCCGCGGCTGACTGAGCTCGCCGCGGTCGCAGGTCCCGAGTTCGACCTCGCCAGCGTGGCAGGCCCGGTGCTCGACCGCCTCCACCAGGCGAGCGGCGAGAGCGTCCAGTTGTATGTGCGATCTGGCGAGCACCGGCTCTGTATCGCTGCGCGCGACGCGGGCACTGGCTTGCGCGACTCCGTTCCCGTCGGTGCGTTGCTGCCGCTGGAGGTGGGATCTGGCGGCAAGGTGCTGCTCGCGTGGTCCCCGGACGGCACCCGCAGGGTGCCAGCCGCGGAACTGGCCGCTATCCGCGGCCGTGGCTGGGCGGCGAGTGTGGCCGAGCGGGAGCCAGGGGTGGCGAGCGTCAGCGCCCCCGTGCTGCGCGACGGTGCGCTGCTCGCTGCGCTGTGCGTCTCTGGTCCCGTCAGCCGGCTCGGGCAGGCGCCAGGTCGCAAGCTCGGCCCGCACGTCGTCGCCGCCGCGGCGGATCTGTCAGCCCTGCGCTGAGTCGAGCCGGACGAGACCCCAGGATTCAGGCGTGCGGTTCGTCGGCCAGGTATGGCGGCGCGGGCTCGTACTGGATGTACCGGCGGACGGCGCGCGCGTGGTCGCGGCCGTGCAGCCGGCCCACGAGCCAGAGCGCCATGTCGATCCCGGCGGAGACACCCTGGCTGGTAAGGAGGTTGCCGTCGACGACGTAGCGCGCATCGCGCACGACGGTGACGTCTCCGCGCGCCTCCAGTGCGTCCTCAAACCCGAAGTGCGTGGCCACGCGGCGACCTCGGGCCGGGCCCGCCTCGTGCAGCAGGAGGGCGCCAGTGCACACGCTGGTCGTCCACGCGGCCGCGTCCGACACCGACTTGATCCAGTCGATGACCGCCGGGTTGCCGACCGCGCGCCGCGTGCCTTGCCCGCCAGGGACCAGCAAGACATCAAGCGGCGGATGGCTGTCCAGCGTGTGAT
>DATIOU010000135.1:0-27195 GCA_035472835.1 Streptosporangiaceae bacterium
CGGATACGGGCGGGTGCTGGTGCTGTCGCCTTTCGGCGGCAGATCACGGCATCCGCTGGAGTGGGGCATGCATCTTGCAGCGCAGGTCGACGAACTGCGCGCCCGCGGCAGCAACGTCGAGACGATCTTTCCGGACGGCAATTCACTCAACGCCTTCGGTGTCAACATGATGGATCTGTCGACGCGTCCGCCCGCCGCTCGAGCTGGTTACGACCAAGGCAGGGCCCTTGCCGAGCAGCTCACCGAATTCTGGCGCTGACGCCCACGAAACCAGTCGACTCGGTAGGCATGACGACACCTGCTCATGCCTCGGATGGCCGATGGGCGCGACATGCCTGTACCTGTCACGTGGTACCGAGCAGGTACCTGGCGAGCTGCACAGGCTGTGAAAGCGCGATCAGGTGGCCGCCGGGCAGCACATCAGCTTCGACGCCCAGGCGTTCCTGCGCTAGCGCCCGCTGCCAGCGGGCAGGAAAGAACCGGTCGTCGGCTCCGGCCACGACATGGATCGGAACCGGCGGCCACGCGCTGAAGTCGCAAACCGACGCGAACGCCGCGTCAGCCTCAGGCCGCTGGTATTTTTCTCCGGCCGCTGCGACATCCGGCGGGACGTCGTGCAGGAAGTAGGAGAACAGATCGAACTGTGTCCCGTAGCCACCTTCCTCCGCGGCGGCGATCCGGGCCTGCGCTGATCCAGTGTTGTCCCACCACGCACCGGCCGTCTCGCCGGGCCGGGGAATCATCGCGTTCACGAAGACCAGCGCGCGGAGCGGAACCTTCCCCGCGACGAGCGGCGCCGTGAAGCCGCCGAGGGATTGAGCGACCAGGACCACGTCGGCGAGCCCGCCGATCGCGTCCGTGACCAGGCTCGCGTACTCGGCCAAGCCGGCGGCCGGGTCGTCGCCGGGCAGATCTACGGCGATCGCCTCGTGACCAGCATCTCGCAGCATGGGAACAACGCGGTGCCAGTACCAGGCGGTGCCGCCAGCACCAGGGATGAGGACGAACGTGCAAGTCTTTTCTGCTGCATCCATGGTCCTAATTTAGGACTATCGACTCCTGAAATGCAACCGGTTCGGTTATGCTGATGGCCATGACAACGGTCCGCCTGTACCGCGACCCGTGCGGCGTCGCTCGTGCGCTCGACGTCGTCGGCGACCGATGGGCGCTCCTGATCGTGCGTGAGCTGCTCTTCGGGCCGAAGCGGTTCGTCCAGCTGCGCGGCGACCTGCACGGGGTAAGCGCGAATGTCCTGTCGCAGCGGCTGCACGACCTCGAGGACACGGGCATCGTGCGCCGCGATGTGCTCGACCATCCCGCCAGCGTGGCGGTCTACGAGCTCACGGCCCGCGGCCGGGCACTCGAGCCGATCCTGATCGAGCTTGGTCGCTGGGGCAGCCAAGAGGCGGTAGCGACGACGAATGAGCTCAGCGTCAACTCACTGCTGCTCGCCCTGAAGACCGTATTCGACCCTGCCGCGGGCGCCGACGCCACCCTCGCACTCGGCATCGAGGGACACTGGTTCGCGCTGACTGTCGCCGGTAGCTCGCTCGAGATCACCCCCGGTCGCGCAGAGCATGCCGCAGTCACGTTCGAGTCCGACGTGGCAACGCTGCGTTCAGTCGCGTTCGGCCGCGAGCCCGTGAGCCGAGCCGAGCGAGAGGGACGCTTGAGAGTTCGCGGTGACCGCCAGCTCGCGGAGCAGTTCACGCGGATGTTCCCTGTTCCGGGCCAGCCGCGGCGGTAAGCCGAGTGGACCGTGAACGCGCGCACACTGGGGTCGTGCGCATCCCTGTCTGGGTCCAGCCCGTATCCTCCCGCCCTGGAGTCGGCGGTCAGCGCGACGGCGCGCTGATTGTCCGGGTCAGCAAGCGACCCGTGGGCGGCGAGGCCACCGCAGCGACGCTCGCCGCGGTAGCGGCGGCGCTCGGCGTCAGACGCAGCGAGGTAACGCTGATATCAGGCGCGCGCAGCCGGTCGAAGATAATCGAGGTTGCGGGCGCGGACCCCGAGCTGCTCAACCGCCTGCTGGCTGAGTAGGGCTTTCACCGACAAGGCGGAGCACGGTCGCGACGACCTCGCTTAGCGGAATCGTCGTGCGCAGGACGTCGGCGTCCTCGGTGGCCAGCAGGGCTTCGATCGCGTCTTCTTGGAATTGCTGACGGCCGTCGGCCAGTGGCTCGCACCAGCCGTCGTCAGTGTCCACGGCCTTGTAGGCGCGCGCGACGAGCGCCTGGACAACGGTCGACTTGCCGGTGCCCGACATGCCGGTCAGCAGAATTCGCTTCACTCGCGCAGCGTACCGGGCGGCGCTGGCCGGAATCGCTCACGTCTCTAGGGCGGCGCGCATGCGGGCGAGCTCGGCCCGTAGCTCGTCCCAGGGGAACCTGACCGGCCGGGGATTGTCGTCATCTGGCACGTTGTCCAGGTCGAGGATGACTGAGATCCCGCAGGCCCGCAGCGTCGAGATACTGCGGCTGAATGCCGGGTGCCGGGCCAGCGCGACATTCGGCCAGGGCACGGCCACGATCGGGCGGCCTAGGCCGATCGCCTCGTTGAGCAGCCCGAGCGCGAGGGTGTCACTGATCCCGGCCGCCCACTTGTTGACGGTGTTGAACGTTGCCGGCACAGCAGCGAACGCCCGCGCTGGCGGCAGGACATCCGGTGCATCCGGATCCTTGAAGCTTGTGCGAACCGGGTGCCCGGTCAGCGCGGCGATCTGGGCGAGATCGAAGAACCGCGAGCCCTCAGGAGTCGTGATCACGCACGGGTCCCAGTCTTCCGCGAGAGCAGTGATCAGCCCGGGCAACTCTCGCGCCGGCGACGCCCCCGAGGCGATGATGTACAACACCGGCCGCGTCTCCACGTGTACCTCCCTGGCTCTTAGGTACCCGCGCAGGTTCGAATGACCCCCCGCTGGCACGCGGCGATGTCAGTATGGCCGCATGCCGTTTGATCACATTCAGCTGGCCGATGGACGCCGCCTCGATATGCGAGTCGGCGGGCCTCCTGACGGGCTGCCGTTGGTGTTTCATCACGGCACGCCGGGCGCTGCGACGCCGATACGCGCGCTGGAGCGCGCCACGCACCAGCGCGGGCTGCGCTTGGTGACAACGTCGCGTCCTGGTTATGGAGACTCGGACCGCCAGCTAGGCAGAAGTGTCGCGGACGTCGCCGACGACACCGCCGCCATCCTCGCGGAACTGCGCGCGGAGCGCTGCCTGGTGGCCGGCTGGTCCGGTGGCGGTCCGCACGCGCTTGCCTGCGCGGCGAGGCTGCCGCAGACGGCGGGCGTGCTGGTGATTGCCGGCGTCGCGCCCTACGGCGTCGCGGGCCTGGACTGGCTGGCCGGCATGGGGGAAGAGAACATAGCCGAGTTCGCCGCCGCCCTCGGCGGCGAGGCCGCGCTGCAGCCGCACCTGGAAGTCATCGGCGAGCAGCTCAGGAACATTACTGCCGACCAGGTCGCGTCCTCGATGGAGACGCTGCTGCCCGACGTCGACCGCGCAGTGCTGACAGGGGAGTTCGCGGAAGATATGGCTGCGAGCTTCCGCGAAGCGGTCCGGATGGGCATCGGCGGCTGGCTCGACGACGACCTGGCGTTCACGCGGCCGTGGGGCTTCAGCCTGGACGAGATCTCGGTTCCGGTCATGATCTGGCAGGGCCGCGATGATCTCATGGTTCCTTTCGCGCACGGTCAGTGGCTTGCCGGTCAGCTGCCCGCAGCGGCCGCGCACCTGGAAGACGGTGAAGGACACCTGTCCATCGGACTCGGCGCGCTTGACCGGATGCTGGACGAGCTCGCGACAGCGGCGGGCTAGAGCCGGGTCGCGGCTCGGACCAGCCCGGCGAGGGCCTGGGACTGGCTGTGCGGCGGCCAGGCGATCACGGTCGTCGACCGTCGGCGCGTCCGCAACCGGCACGGCGGCGAGGTCGCGGCGGAGATGAACCCGGCACGACTCCGGCAGGACCGCCGACGTCCGGCCGAGCGCGATCAGCTGATACAGCTGCGCGTGGTCGCGAACTTCGGGACCGGGGCCGGGCGGGTAGGCGCCATCGGGGCCAGGCCAGCGCGGCATCGGCAGGTCGGACAGCGCGGTGACGTCCGCCATCCGAAGGTTGGCCCGGCCGGCGAGCGGGTGCGCAGCCGGCAAGACCGCGACCTGCCCTTCGGTGCAGAGTTCCTCGGTATCAAACCCGGCGGTCGAGTCGAACGGCCGGTGCAGCAGCGCCACGTCGGCCCGCCCGTCGCGCAGTAGCCGTTCCTGCTCGGCGATGCCGCACAAGTGCACGTCAACGGCGACCGCGCCAGGCTCGGCGGCGTACGCCGCGAGCAGCTTCGACAGCAGCTCACTCGACGCCCCGGCCTTCGTGACGAGGACCAGGCCCGGCTGGCCGGTAACGGCGAGGGCCGCGCGGCGGGTACGGCGGTCGGCGGCGTCGACCGCGTCGAGGGCCGCCCGGCCTTCACGCAGCAGCACCGACCCGGCCTCAGTCAGCGTGACGGCGCGGCTGGTGCGTTCCAGCAACCTCACCCCGAGCCGGCGTTCGAGCTGCCGGATCGCCCGCGACAGCGGCGGCTGCGCGATCCCCAGTCGCTGCGCGGCGCGCCCGAAATGAAGCTCCTCGGCGACGGCCACGAAGTACCGGAGCTCGCGCGTCTCCATGCGGCCACCGTACCCCCGCCACGGCCGGGGCGGCGTCGCCGAAGGCCTAGGGCGCTGCGACGTAGCGGGTTCAACCACGCTGTCAAACTGCATCGATACCCGTGAGGTATCGCTGCCCACCTAATCGGTGTTGGACGCCCAGCACTGTGCGCGGACAGGATCGAATGCATGAGCGAGCAGACAATCGCGCTTATCACCGGCGCGAACAAAGGAATCGGGTACGAGATCGCGGCCGGCCTCGGTGCTCTCGGCTGGAGCGTCGGCGTCGGCGCCCGAGACGAAACACGCCGGGACGGCGCGGTGGCGAAACTGCGCGCCGCCGGCGTCGACGCGTTCGGCGTGCCGCTCGATGTCACCGACGACGCGAGCGTGGCCGGGGCCGCCCGCCTGATCGATGCGCGGGGCGGCCGCCTCGACGTGCTCGTCAACAATGCCGGCGTGACTGGCGGCACGCCGCAGGAGCCCACCGTGGTCGACCTCGCGACTGTCCGGACGGCCGTGGAGACGAACGTCATGGGCGTCATCCGCGTCACGAACGCGATGCTGCCGCTGATTCGCCGCTCGGTTTCGCCGCGAATCGTGAACATGTCCAGCAGCGTCGGCTCACTCACCCGGCAGACCACTCCCGGTGCCGAGACGGGTCCGATTTCCGCCGCGTATGCGCCGTCGAAGACGTTCCTCAACGCCGTCACCATCCAGTACGCCAAGGATCTGCGCGACACCAACATCCTGATCAACGCCGGTTGCCCCGGCCACACCGCGACCGACCTCAACGGCTTCCGCGGCTTCCGCACCCCTGAACAAGGCGCGAGGATCGCTATCCGGCTCGCAACCCTGCCCGACGGCGGCCCAACCGGCGGGTTCTTCGAGGATGCCGGGGTGGTGCCCTGGTGAGGCCTTAAAGTAGGCAGTTCGTGACCCCGACCAGGCTGCTGGCACCCATACCGGGAAGGCCCGACGTGAGCGCTATCGCCGACGCGCCGGTGCTCCTTGGGGTCGGCGTGCTCGCCGGCATCGTCAGCACCGTTGCCAGCCTCGCGTCAGTGGTGTCCTACCCGGCGCTGCTGGCGGTTGGCCTCTCGCCGGTCAGCGCGAACGTGACCAACACAGTCGCGCTCATGTTCACCGCAGTGGGCGCGGCCGCTGGGTCACGCCAGGAACTCACTGGTCAAGCGCATCGGGTGCGAACACTTGGCCTGCTCACCGCCGGAGGCGGCGGAGCGGGCGCCGCTCTCCTGCTGCTGACACCGCGCCGCGGCTTCGAGTACTCCGCGCCGTTGCTGGTTGCGCTCGGGTCACTGCTGCTGCTGCGGCGCCGTGGTCCGGAAACTGAAATCCGCCAAGACGATGAGACCGGCGACGCACCCGCCGATCAGGCCGAAGCGGCCGCCGAGAGAGCTCGAGGCCGACCCGCTGGCAGCTGGCTCTCGCGAGCGGCAGTGTTCGGCGTCGCGATTTACATCGGCTACTTCGGCGCGGCCGGCGGCATCATCATGCTCGCCGTACTTGTCCGCGTCTACGCGCAATCGCTGGCCAAGACAAATGCGCTAAAGAACGTGCTGGCGGGCCTGGCCAACGCGGTCGCCGGGATCGGATTCGCGATCTTCGGACCGGTGCGGTGGAGCGCGGCCCTGCCGCTGGCCGCAGGCTTCCTGATCGGCGGCTGGATTGGCCCGGCGCTAGTGCGCCGTCTGCCCGCTGACCGGCTCCGGATCTTCATCGGCGTCTGCGGCCTGGCGGTAGCGATCCGGCTCGCCGTGAGCACGTACTAATCGTCGACGATCACCTGGCCGTGCTCAGCAATCTGCCGATCCAGCTGGGCCGGCCCCGTGATGATGAGCGCCCTGGCCGGCTCCTCGCTCGTGACGGTGAACCCGTGCTTGCGATCACGCGGCACGAAGACGAAGCTGCCCGCGGCGGCGGTCCAGCGATCCTGCTCGCAGAACACCGACAGCTCGCCGGCCAGCACGTAGAACATCTCGTCTTCGCCCGCGTGCACGTGCTCGGGCACCGACAGGCCCGCCGGATACGTCGACTCCATCACGGCTAGCTGCCCGAGCGTCTGCTCGCCGCCGGCCTTGATCACGACCGCGGCGCCATGGAAGAGAAAGGCGGGGCCGTCGCCGGGCTCTAGCGCGAATCCGGACATCACCGCTCACCGCCGTCGCTGACCCGGGTGTAGTTCTCCAGCCGCCGCAGGCCATCTATCAGCGCTTCATCGGCCACCTGCATCGCCTCTTCCAGTGTGAACCACCTGACTTGCTGGCTCTCGCCAGGCGGTGGCGCCGGGTCGTCGTCGGCAGCGTCGAGCAGGTATCGGAGGTCGAGGTGGAAGTGGGGTCCAGCCGGATGCGCGTCCAGGTGCAGCAGGACAGGACCGCCATCCGGGTGGCGCACTGCCAGGCCCGTCTCCTCCGCCGTCTCCCGCAACGCCGCGTCCCACGGAGTCTCGCCTGGGTCAACGTGGCCCCCAGGCTGCATCCAGCCACCGATGCGCTTGTGCCAGTGCAGCACGGTGCCACGTTCTCCGGCCACGATAGCGGAACCCGTGACGTGAACCGGATCGTCATCCCGGCTGAAGGGATCGGCGAGCCTGTCGAGTTCGGCCAGGAACCGGGCCCGCGAGGCAACCTCGCGCTCTGTCGCCGCGTCGAAGGCAGCCACCGCATCGCGCACCTCAGCCACAATCTTGTTGCGCCGCCGCCCGCCAAGACCGTCCACGTCAGCCATCATGCCCGGTAGTGCCGTATTTGGATCGAGCGATCGGAGAGGATTGCGGGGTGCGGCAGACTACGATTGCAGCCGTCTGCGCGGCGCTTACCGCCGCGCTCTTTGCTGCGTGCGGTGCGAGCTCGGCTCCGCCCGGAGCGGCCGCACGGCTCGCCGCCGCGTCGCAGCCGGCCAGCGGTCCGCCGCCAGCCAACAGCGATACCTGCTACGCGTTCGCTGTCAGCGCGCTGCGCCGCCACATCGTTGTGCGGCAACGGCCCCCGGCGTGCGCACAGATCCCGCAGGCACAGGTTAATCAGGATGTCGCCCGCGCCATCCGGACTGTCATCGGATCGCATCCCAAGGCGGTCGCTCGACGCCTCGCGGTCGCCCAGAGTCGCTACCTGGCGGCCCTAGTCCGGCCGGTGCCGCCGCCGCCCGCAGTGAGCTTCGGCGCAGAAGCTCCAGCCTCGTCAGGTGAACTGGCTTTACGCTTCGCCGCGCTGGCCGCCTGGCTGGCGGCGGCTGCCGTCGGGACCTACTTGCTGGCCGGCTTGCTGAGCCCTGGCGCGCGCCGACGACTCCGCAAGCCACGAGCTCTGCCGGTGGTGCCGGTCAGCCATGCGGCGCTGGCCATCGCGGGACTGCTCATCTGGATCGCATTCACCGTCACGACCGTGGCCGCCCTGGCCTGGGCTGACGTCGGCCTGACCTGGGTGATCGCAGGTCTTGGGATGGCGACGCTGCTGGCTGGACCCGATCCGGAGACGAGTGCCGACTCGGCCGCGCCAGGTGAGCAGGCGGGGTCGTCGACGGCCCCGTTCCCTTCGCGGGCGCCGGTGGTCACCATCGCGCTCCATGGCGCCCTCGCGACGCTCACGATCTTGCTGGTCTTGCTTGCGGCCGTCGGTATCGGCTAGCGGTTCAGTCCTCGCTCGATGCGGCCCAGATGTTGATGCCAGCCTCGACCGCCTGCTGGTCGATCGCAGCCAGTTCGTCAGGAGTGAAGGCGGACCGGCCGGCCGCGTCGAGGTTCTCGTCGAGCTGGGCGACGCTGCTGGCGCCGATCAGCGCGGACGTGACCCAGTGATCGCGCAGCACCCAGGACAGCGCCAGCTGCGCCAGCGACTGGCCCCGGCCCTTGGCGATCTCGTTGAGGGCGCGGACGTGGGCGAGGTTCTCGTCGCTGACCTGGTCCGCCGACAGCGACCCGCCCCGGCTCGCCCGCGAGCCGGCCGGGATCCCGTCGAGGTACCGGCTGGTGAGCAGCCCCTGGGCCAGCGGCGAGAACGCGATGCACCCGATGCCCTCGGCGCCGAGCACGTCGCGCAGGCCGCCTTCGATCCAGCGGTTCAGCATTGAGTAAGACGGCTGGTGGATCAGCAGCGGCGTTCCCATCGCGTGCAGGATCGACGCTGCCTCGGCCGTCCGCTCGGCTGAGTACGACGATATGCCCGCGTACAGGGCCTTGCCTGACGCGACCGCCGCGTGGAGCGCGCCCATCGTCTCTTCCAGCGGCGTCTCCGGGTCGAACCGGTGGCTGTAGAAGATGTCGACGTAGTCCAGTCCCATCCGGCCCAGGGACTGATCGAGGCTGGCTAGCATGTACTTGCGAGAACCCCATTCGCCGTAAGGGCCGGGCCACATGTCGTAACCGGCCTTGGTCGAGATGATGAGCTCGTCGCGGTAGGGACGCAGGTCGGTGCGCAAGATCTCGCCGAAGTTGGACTCTGCTGTTCCGTACGGAGGTCCGTAGTTGTTGGCGAGATCGAAGTGCGTGACGCCACGATCAAAAGCTCGCCTGATGATCGCGCGCTGGGTTTCGAGGGGGTTCTCCGCACCGAAGTTCTGCCAAAGTCCGAGCGAGATCTCGGGCAGCTTGATGCCGCTTCTCCCGCAGCGGCGATAAGGCATCATGTCGGCGTACCGGTCAGGCGCAGCGATGTAAGTCATTGCCCGAGTCTGCCACTCAACCGAAGCAGGCCCCCCCGATGGAAGGGCTTTCGGATATCAGAGAGGTGGACATCGGCGCGGCGAGCCGCAACGCTTACAGTGCAGACCCGGACGGCCGGGGCTGACGGCGAGCAGGCGCTCATCGGGAAGGCTGGCGGCGAGGACGCAATGGCTGTCTACGTGCACAAGCTGGAGGGCCAGAGCAAGGCATTCTTTGGCCGGACTGCCGCCCCCGATCCGTGGTTCATCCTCGCCGCGGACACCGACAATGAGCTGCACGCCTTCGCTGCGAGCCTGGGGCTCACGCGCGTCATGTTCCGGCCTGGCAAGGAAGCTCTGCCAAACCAGGAGCCGGTTGCCGGGCACTACGTCATCACCATGGGCGAACGCGATCGGGCTGTCGCGCTCGGGGCGACGCTGATCAGCCGACGCGAAGCTGACCGTATGCTGCGCCAGCGCGCGACCGGCATGGGATACGGCTAGCGGACCCGCTTGGGGCCAAGCGTTCCGCCGTGTTCTTCGAGTGCGATAGCCATCCCGAAGGGTGGCGACCCGCCCATAACGCAGCCACAACCTGCGCAGGAACCGCCTAGTCGCCTCGCGCGTCTCATGCTTAGTCAGGGAGATGATATTGCTAGGCCCGCCTATCGGCCGTGGTCCGGTGAGGGAAGGGAGGACCACGATGAAGAGGAATCTCGTCGCGGCCGTTGCCGCAGGGATCATTGCGGGCGGGGGCGCGGGTGCCCTAGCTCTCTTGAGCGGATGCGCCAGCGGGAGCCCCAGCGCCGGCGCCAGCCACGGCAACGGGGCGAGCGCGGCGCAGAGCGGTGGTCAAGACGGCAGCGAGAAGCCGCCCAAGTGCGTCACAGTGGCGATCTCTGAGAACTCGGGGAACGGCCCCGTCCTCTGGACCAAGTGGTGCGGCACAGGCACCAGTGGCGCCTCGCCGATGAAGGCAGGGACAGGGCAGCTCACCGTAGATGGGAGCGCGCTAAGCCCGGCCAGCTGCACTCAGGCGAATCCGTGCGTGATCGTCTGGCCGCGTTCGCCGCAGTCGTGAGCGCCGTCAGCGATTCCGTTAGTGCGAAAGAATCGGCCTCCCCCGCTACGTCAAATCCTTCGCGCTAACAACCTCGCTAAATCCCGGCGGCTTAGCCCGCCTGCGTTCGGCCGCGCTCGATGACGGCCGCGCGGCGGCGGGCAACCTCCTCGCGGTCGATGCCGCCGGTGTGCCACTGCGCATGCGCGCGCCGTTCAACCGCGTCGCCGGTCAGCACGATTAGCTTGATGTCCGGGTTGGCGTCCAGCTCGCTCATCGTGGCCCGCAGGCTGGTCAGCAGTGGTTCACTCGCCACGCACGCTCGCCACCAGCTGGGCTGACATACTGGCGCCCGTGACGCCGATGCGCGTGCTGCTGTTCGACGTCTTCGGAACGGTCGTTGACTGGCGTTCCAGCCTCATCGAGCTCGCCGGGGAGGTCGCAGTCGGGACTGGGCTGCACGCAGACTGGCCCGCCATCATCGACGACTGGCGTCGCGCGTATCAGCCCGCGATGGATCAAGTGCGTGACGGCGCTGCGTGGCGTGACCTGGATTCTCTGCAGCGCGAGACGCTGGCCGACGTCTTGTCGCGCCGGATGATTCCGATGTCAGCGGCGGACCAGGAATCACTCGTCCAGGGCTGGCGACGGCTGCGGCCGTGGCCAGACAGCCGCAGCGGACTTCATCGACTTCGCCGCAAATACATGACGGCGACACTGTCGAACGGCCATCTGGCCTTGCTTGCCGAGTTGCTGAAGGTCGCCGACTTGCGCGTGGACGCTGTTCTATCGGCGCAACTGGCCGACAGCTATAAGCCGGATGCCAAGGTCTACCTGACGGCGCTGCGCCTCCTCGACAGCAAGCCCGAGGAAGCGGGCATGGTCGCGGCGCACGCCTCCGACCTGCAAGCAGCCGCCGGCCTTGGCCTTCGCCCCATCTTCGTCCGCAGGCCGCTCGAGTGGGGCCCGGGCGCCCCCCCGCCCGTTGCTCCATCGCTTGACGGCCTGCTTGCCGCCGACGGCCTGGAGAACCTCGCGACAGCCCTGGGTTGCTGATCGCCGATCCTGTAGGACAGGTATCGGTGGATAGCAACGCCTGGAAGGAGCTGACTGTGGAGGCGGCTGTGCGTGCGTACATCGACCAAATCCCGGCCGCCCACCGGCCGCTTTTCGATCGGCTGCACGAACTGATACTCGAGGCTTATCCCGACGCGGCCATCACGCTGTCCTACAGCATGCCTACGTACAAGGTCGGCCGCCGCCGAATCTTCCTTGGTGCGTGGAAGCACGGCGTGTCGGTCTACGGGTGGGACGAGGGCCGCGATGGCGGTTTCATCGCGCGTCACCCCGAGCTCAAGACCAGTAAAGGCACCGTCCGGCTACGGCCCGAAGACGCCGCCGGAATCGGTGACGACGAGCTCCGCGCCCTGGTCCGCGCGGCCCTCGATCCCAATGACGAGGAAGGCTGACGTGGACCTGGCCGCCGCGCTCTCCGGAACCGCCGCACCCGCCATCGCCGCGGCCCGGCAGGACAAGCTCGCCTGGATCGCGTAACCCAAGGCCGGGCAGCTCGGTACGGACCTCAACCGGGACAGCCCTGCCAGGGCGGTACGGGAGCTAGGCTCACAGCCGGTGCGCCAAGTATCCCTGGATGATGTTTGGTCCGCACTCCGCTTCCGGCCAGCCTGATCGCGCGGCCTGGACCCGCGCGCGGCGCTTGCACATCGAGCGCGGTCCTGACGTACGGTGATGCAGGGCCAAGGAGGAGATGCCGTGCAGAGTCCCGCGCTCGACCAACGCAACAACTTTGCCCAGCAGCTGTTCGCCCCGCTCGGCGGGCGCTACGACCGGCTTGCCGAGTTGCTGTCCTTCGGCCAGAACGGCCGGTGGCGGCGAGCCATGGTCGACCGCATCAAGGCGGGCCGGCTGAACGGCCACGAACCCCCGGTGGTGCTCGACGTCGCGGCTGGCACGGCGGGCGTCTCGCTCCAGATCGCCGCCCGCACCGGCGCGCGGGTCATCGGGCTAGACCTGACCGAGCAGATGCTCCAGCAGGGCGCGCACAACGTCGCTGCGGCCGGCGCCGGTGACCGCGTCTCCCTCGTGTCGGGGCGCGCTGAACAGCTGCCGCTGCCAGACGCCGCCGTGGACGCGCTGACCTTTACGTACCTGCTCCGTTACGTCAGCGATCCGCAGGCGACGCTGGCCGAGCTGGCCAGAGTGGTCAGGCCCGGCGGGACGGCCGCCAGCCTGGAGTTTCTCGTGCCGCCGTCGGCCTTCTGGCGATTCTGGTGGCGGTTGTACACCTGGCTTGTCTTGCCGCTAGGCGGACTGCTCACGGGCGGCCGGGAGTGGTATGAGGTCGGGCGGTTCCTCGGGCCGAGTATCAGCGGGCATTATCGGCGCTATCCCGTCGACTGGACCGTTCGTGCCTGGCAGCAGGCAGGCTTTCAGGATGTTGGCTACCGGATCATGAGCCTTGGTGGTGGCCTCGTCATGTGGGGAACCCGGCCGGGTGTCTGACGCTCAAGCTGGCGGTGTGCCGGGACAGGAAACCTCGGCGCCAGCGACAGCCGGCAGACCCGCGTTCTACGCAGCGGGCCCAGGCCGCTGGCGCGACTGGTGGACCTTGCTGCACCCCCCGTACACGGCGTGGCACCTCTCTTACGTGGTCATCGGCGCCACGTTAGCCCCGCACGTGCAGCTGGTGCCGCTGCTGGCGACGCTGATCGCGTTCTTCCTTGCGGTCGGTCTCGCCGCGCACGCGCTCGATGAGTACCACGGCCGACCGCTGCGGACCCAGATTCCGAGCGCAGTGCTACTCATCGTGGCGGGGGTCGGCCTCGCTGGTGCGGTCGGCCTTGGGATTGCCGGGACGTTGCGGGTCGGCTGGGCGCTCATCCCGTTCTTGCTCGCCGGGCCGCTGCTCGTCATCGCCTACAACGCCGAGCTGTTCGGCGGCATCGTGCACACTGACGCCGGCTTCGCCGCGGCCTGGGGCGCCTTCCCGTTGCTGACGTCCTACGTGGCACAGACCGGCACGCTGTCAGTCGGCTCCGGACTGGCGGCGATGGGGGCCTTCGCCCTGTCCGCGGCACAGCGGAGCCTGAGTACGCCTGCCCGGCTGCTGCGGCGGCGCGCCACCGGCGTCACTGGCACCGTCACGCTCGCCGACGGCGACACGCTCACGCTTAGCGCTAGCCGACTGCTCGAGCCGCTAGAGCGCGCGCTGCGCGCCATGTCGTGGAGCATCGTGCTCCTGGCCACCGCGATGGCCGTGGCGACGGTCACCTGACCAGGCTGTGCGCTCGCTGATGTCACAGGGCGTCGCGGTGCTGCAGGTAGTTCAGGGCTAGCCAGCCGATGGGGATCGGGAGCCAGAACGTGATCAGCCGGAACACCAAGACCGCGCTCAGCGCGTACGCACCAGGTACGTGCGCAATGGCCGTGAGGCCGCCGGACAGCGCGACTTCCACCGCGCCCAGGCCGCCGGGGGTCGGCACGATCGACCCCAGCGCGCTACCGGTGAGGTAGACGACCCCGATCGCAAAGAAGTTGGCGTGGGTGCCGACCGCCCGCAGGCACACGTCGAGGCAGAGGATGTAGGCAAACGTCAGTATCAGCGCGCCGCCGATGCCCTCGGCAAGCTTGGCGGGCTTCTGGGCGATATCCAGGAGCCGCGGGATGACCTGACCGAGCGCCGGAGCCACCCGAGACCGCACCAGCTGGCGGCCGGCTGGTACCGCCAGCACGCCCAGGATGACGACGCCGAGTCCGGCGAGGGCAATGTAAGCCCAGCTCGGCGGCCGGAACGCTGGAATATCCGAGCCGCCAGTCGCCGCGATGAAGATCACCAACAGCAGAATATGCAGCGCGAACGCGAAGACCTGGGAGACGCCCACGCTCGAGGCCGCGTCGGCCGGGGCCACCTTCGACTTGCTCAGGTACCGGATATTGAGGGCAACGCCGCCGACCGCGGCTGGCGTCACCAGCGTGACGAACGATCCGGCGAGCTGCGCCAGGAAGGTTCGGACAAACCTCAGCTTCTCGAGCACGAAGCCCGACAGGGACCAGGCCGCGCCCACGTAGGTAATGGCCGACAGGGCCAGGGCGAAGAGCAGCCAGGTCCAGTCTGAGTGCTTCAGCACGTGCCCGAGATTCTTGCTGCCCAGCTGACCGAGGACGATATAGGCCGCGAAGATGGTCGCGACGAGAGTTAGCACGCTGCGGAGCCGGACCCGCTCCAGTTGCACCGGGGGCACGTCGGCCTGGGGCACGGCGCCCACCAGCTGCTTTCGCAACGTCGGCAGCAATTCCTTGTGCTTGCGCAGCGACATCCTGGTCGAGCGGTGCAACACGACAGGCTGGAGCAGCGGTACGAGGCTGCTGACGGCCGCCTGGCCGAGCTTGTGCCGGGCGAGGCTGGCCGCGCGATCCGGGCCGACCAGCAGCGCGACCGTGGCGGTCAGCTGCGATAGGTCCAGCCGCAGCTGGAGGTCACTCGCCGCGACGTCGCCGTCACCCGGTTCGAGGAGCATGACGGTCTCGTCGTCGCGGCCGGTCAGCAGGATCCGGTCAGCGGTCAGCGCCCGGTGCGTTACCCGGTGCCGGTGCAACTTGAGGACGGCCTCGAAGACGTGTCCGAGCATGCGATCGGTGGGTGCGGGATGGTTGGCGAGCGTCGTGCCGTCGTGGTGGCTCGTCGCGATCGCCGCTGCTTCCGGCCCGACGCGCAGCGCAGCGCGAAGGCGCGGGGTCGGCACTCCGGCGTCCTCGACCGCGTACGCCATCAGCGAGCTCCGCTCGATCGCCCGGCTCACTGTTACCGGGACACTGCGGGCAGCCTGGCTGGTCACGCGGAGGCGGCGATAGATCCGGTACAGCGCGTCGGCCGCTTGCTGATCCCGGTCAAAGACCGTTACATCGAGGTGCGAGCCATCCGCGCGGCCCGCGCTGTACCTGCGGTTCCCCGTCCCGCTGTCGGGGACCCGCTGGATCTCCACGATCGGCTCAGTCGCGATACTGAGTACCGCGGCTATCTCTTCGGCAGTCGGGCGGTCGGAGTTCGTGCCAATCACGTACCGCAGTCCGGAGCCTACGGCTGCGCCGATCAGCAGCGTGATCAGGAGGGAGAGCACGGTGCTGGTCTTATGCTCCAGCGCCAGGCTTGTCAGGCTGTAAAAGCCGATGGCCAGCCAGAACCACGTGCGCCAGCGCGGCCTGCCGGACATGCCGATCACTGTCAGATACGCAGCAAGCCCGGTCAGATACTGATCCAGCGTGTTCGACCCATGGGGCGCGCCCGCCGCCAGCGCGGCATGGACCTGACTCAGGGAACCGAGCCGGAGAAGCGCGTTGCAGGCGACAGTAACTCCCCCGGCGATGACGGCGATGACAACTGCCTCCCCCAGCCTGCGAAGCTGGCCGATCATGACAAGCCGTATCGCTAGCGCAACCGGCAGGCCAAGCAGGGCGATAAAGGCTAGCGAGTGCAGCGGCCCGATCAGGCCCTTCGCGAGGTGCTGGCTGACGCCGACGACATCCACTCCCACGCCAGTCGTGGTCGCCTTGGCCACCAGCCCAAGTGCCAGGAGCACCGCGAGCTCGACGAGCGCGGTCAGGCATCGGAGCAAGTCCGACGGAATCCGGATGCGAGGCTCGAGATGGTCATTGACCACGAGCGCAGCCGTCCGCTTCGCCGTCCTGCTCACAGGCGCCGAGGCGCCGACCGCATCCCTGAGGCGGCCGGGAACAGCCCGTCTCCAGAACGGCCCCGCCCGGCCGTCGGAAGCGGCCGGCGACCCCTGGACAGTCCGCTCTGGCGACCGTCGCCGCGACAGCCTCATCAGCAAATGGTTTCATCCTCCCGGCCAGTACTCGCCAGCACCCTGCTAAACGACTCCAATGCCCAGTGCGTGCCGCGAAAGGCTATCGGGGACACCGTCGCCACGTGACCCGGTTCTGGCGTCGGCCTGCTCCGGCCGCGCTCAACCGACGCCGTCGAGACGCTGCGTAATGGCGATCTAACGGAAAGAAGTCATCACGCCGAAAGGGATAGGCACACCGTGGTCCCCCGGCCTACCATGCGGACGTGGCGATGGCATTCCAGACCGTCAAGCGGCTTCTTGTCGGCAGGCCTATGCAGAGCGAACGGCTCGGCCACACGCTGCTGCCGAAGAAGATCGCCCTGCCGGTGTTCGCCAGTGACGCGCTGTCCTCGGTGGCCTACGCGACACAGGAAATCCTGCTGGTACTCGCCGCCGGCGGGCTCGCGTTCCTCGTGTACACGCCGTGGATCGCGCTCGCCGTCGCCCTGCTGATGCTCGTCGTCGTCGCTTCTTACCGCCAGAACGTGCACGCCTACCCGTCCGGCGGCGGCGACTATGAGGTCACTACCACCAACTTCAGCCCGTCCGTCGGCATGACGGTGGCGAGCGCGCTGATGGTTGACTACACGCTGACCGTCGCGGTATCGGTGTCGTCAGGCGTGGCGAACCTGGCCTCGGCGTTCCCGGGCCTCAACTCGCACGTCACGCTCATCGCCGCGCTGACGGTCGCCGCGATCGCCATCTTGAACCTGCGCGGCGCCCGCGAGTCCGGCACTGGTTTCGCGATCCCGACCTACTGCTTCATCGCGATTGTCATGCTGATGATCTTGTGGGGTGTGGTCAGGCTCGGAACGGGCCACCACCTCCACGCCGAGACCGCTCGCTATGCCATCAAGGCCACCGGCAGCTTCGCGGGCCTGGCGCTCGTCTTCCTGGTACTGCGCGCGTTCTCATCTGGGTGCACGGCGCTGACGGGTGTCGAGGCAATCAGCAACGGCGTGCCTGCTTTCAAGCACCCGAAGAGCAAGAACGCCGCCACCACGCTGGCCATGCTCGGCGGCATCGCCGTGATGATGTTCGGCGGCGTCACCGCGCTGGCCCTGGTCAGCCACGTGCACGCCGGTACGCTAGCTGGCACGCCCGCCGGTTACGTCCAGCCGACTGTCATCGCGCAGGTGGGCCGCGCGGTGTTCGGGTACTCGTCGCCGCTGTTCTACATCCTTCAGCTGTTTACCGCGCTGATCCTCGTCCTCGCGGCCAACACGGCGTTCAACGGCTTCCCGGTGCTCGCCTCGATCCTGGCCAGGGACGGCTATCTGCCGCGCCAGTTGCACACGCGCGGCGACCGCCTGGCGTTCAGCAACGGCATCCTGCTCCTGTCCGGATTCGCGATCGTGCTGATCGTGGCGTTCAACGCCTCGCCGACCCGGCTGATCCAGCTGTACATCGTCGGGGTGTTCGTCTCGTTCACGTGCAGCCAGACCGGGATGATACGGCACTGGAACCGGCTGCTCAGGACGACAACCGAGGCCTCGGCCCGCTTGCGGATGATCCGGTCGCGCACGATCAACACGATCGGGGCGTGCGTCACCGGCGCGGTCCTCGTCATCGTCATCATCAGCAAGTTCGCCGACGGCGCGTGGATCGCGGTCGCGGCGATGGTCGCCATCTGGTTCACGATGAACGGCATCCACCGGCACTACGCAGCGGTCGCCGAGGAGCTAACCCCGGCAGAGGAGGCAGCGCTCACGCTCCCGGCCAGCAACATCGCAATCGTGCTGGTCAGCAAGCTGCACCTGCCGACGCTGCGGGCGCTGGCCTACGCCAGAGCTACGAGGCCAGCTCGCCTCGAGGCGGTCACGGTCGACGTCGATACCGCTGAGACGGAGCGGCTCCGCGGCGAGTGGGACAACAGCGGCATGCCGCTGCAGCTGACAGTCATCTCCTCGCCTTACCGCGAGATCACGCGCCCGGTGATTGAGTACGTGCGGCGGCTACGGCGCGAGAGCCCGCGTGACATCGTGACCGTCTACATTCCGGAATATGTCGTCGGACACTGGTGGGAGCAGGCGCTTCATAACCAGAGCGCGCTCCGCCTCAAGACGCGCCTGCTGCTCGAGCGCGGGGTCGTCGTAGCGAGCGTGCCTTACCAGCTCGCCTCCGCGACTCGGGTGTCGGCGGCCGGCGATCCGCTCGCCGGCCCGCGACTGCTGGCCAGCCGGGAAGCCCTGCACGCGGCCGAGGTACGCCAGCAGATCAGCGAGCTGCCGACGGACGGCGGCCTGCCGGTCCCGATCGCCGAGACCGTGCACCGGGGGATCGTCGACGTCGCCGGGACGCTGCGCGCGGTCACCCTGCGTCCGCGCGGAGGCACGCTGACGATGGAGGCTGAGCTGTGGGATGGCACCGGCCGGGTCCTGCTGGTGTGGCTCGGCCGCCGGGACATTCCAGGTGTCCAGCCCGGGCGCAAGATCGTCGTGCACGGCCGGCTCACCAGCGTGAAGGGCGAGCGCGCGATCTACAACCCGGCCTACGAGCTCCAGCCGGTCGCAGGCGGCGAGCACTAACCCGGCAGGAAGCGATAGCCCATGCCAGGCTCGGTCAGCAGGTAACGCGGCACCGAGGGGTCCGGCTCGAGCTTGCGGCGCAGATTCGCCATGTAGACCCGCAGATAGTTGGCCTCGTTGTGATACCCCGGACCCCACACCTCGGCGAGTAGCCGGCGCTGCGTGACGAGACGGTCAGCGTTCCGGACGAGGACCTCAAGCACCTGCCATTCCGTCGGTGTCAGCCGGACGTCGGCGGTGCCTCGCGTGACGCGCTTGCGCGCCAGGTCCACGGTGAACTCCGCGGTAGTGACCACTGGCTCGTCCGGCGCCGGCGAGGCCCGGCGCACCGCCGCACGCAAGCGGGCCAGGAGCTCGTCCATCCCGAATGGCTTTGTCACGTAGTCGTCGGCTCCCGCATCCAACGCCGCGACCTTCTGGCTCTCCTGACCCCACGCCGACAGCACGATGATCGGCGTGCTGGTCCAGCCGCGCACGCCCTTGATGACCTCGGTGCCGTCCATGTCGGGCAGGCCGAGGTCGAGTATTAGCACGTCCGGCCGCTCGCGCGCCATCGCGGCCAGGCCCGATGCGCCGTCAGCGGCGGTGCAGACCTCGTACTTGCGGGCGGTCAGGTTAATCTTCAGCGCTCGCAGGATCGGGGCCTCGTCGTCAATAACCAGGACGCGAGTCATAGGCCGGCGGCGACGCTCGGAGCGCCAGCTGCGGCGCACGGCAGCGTGACCCGCATCGTCAGGCCGCCGCCGGGAGTGTCGGCCGCCTCGACGGTGCCACCCATCGTGTCCAGGAAGCCTTTCACCACCGCAAGCCCCAGTCCGACGCCGGTTCCGCCGGTCGGGTCAGCGCCGGCCGGGGAATCCGCGCTCCGGCCGTCCAGCCGCTGGAACGGCTCGAACATGCGGAACTTCAGCTCGTCGGGAACGCCGCGGCCGTGATCGATCACCTCGAGCAGCACTCCGTCGACGCCGCGACTGGCCCGCAAGCCCGGGCGGCGGCCGGCCGGCGAGTAGGCCAGCGCGTTCGCGAACAGGTTGGCCAGCACCCGCTCGAGCAGGCCGGGATCGGTGAGCACGAGCGGCAGGTCGTCGGGCACGGCCAGCTCGAGCAGGCTGCCGCCGTCCAGCCCGCGCAGCGCGACGGGTGCCACCTCATCGATAGCCGTCGGCCGCAGGAACGGCTGGAGCGACCCGGTCGTGAGCCGGCTCATGTCCAGCAGGTTCCCGATCAGCGCATCGAGCCGGTCCGCCGACGCCTCGATGGTGGCCAGCAGCGCGGCCTCGTCTGCTTCCGTCCACTGAACGTCGGTTTGCCGCAACGTGCTGACGCTAGCCTTGATCGATGCCAGCGGCGTGCGCAGGTCGTGGCTGACGGCGGCGAGCAGCGCTGTCCGCATCCGGTTTCCCTCGGCCAGCGCCTCCGCCTGGGCAGCTTGCGTTCGCAGCCGGTCCCGGTCCAGCGCAGCCGCGACCTGAGCCGTCAGCCCGTCGAGAAGCCGGGGCGACAGCGGACGGCCCTGGCCGGAGACCTCGAGCACCAGATCGGGGCGGGCCGCGGTTCGCCGGACCGGGTCGCCAGGCTCCGGGTCGCTCCCGGCCACGCGCACCCACGAGTCCCCGGTTCGCTCAAGCAGCCGGGCCTGTCCGCCCCGGCTGCCGATCAGATGCTCAAGGACTGCCGCGGGCGTGTCGTGACCACCGAGGACCGTCTGCGCAAGCGCCAGCAGATCCTGCGCCTCTTCGCTACTACGCGCGGCTTGCCGGGCGCGCAGCGCCGCCAGGTGCACCACGCTGCTGACGGTGACGGCCACGGTCACGAATAGCAGCAGGGCAAGCAGGCTCTGGCCATCGGCGATCGTCAGGGTGTGCACGGGTGGCGTGAAGTACCAGTTCACCAGCAGGCTCGCGGTGATCGCGGCGAGGACGGCAGGCCAGAAGCCGCCCACGACGGCGACCGCCACCACGGCGACGAGGTAGATCAGCAGGTCGTCCCCGAGGTCGAGATGGAGGCCGTGCGCGGACAAGGCGAGGGTGAGAAGCGGCAGCAGCCCAGCGCACAGCACGACGCCCGCAAGCACGCGCCGGCGCCCGATGCCGCCGGTCAGGTCGGCGAACCTTCGCGCCATCGTGACCTGCCTCGCGGGCGCGGGGCCGGGGTCGCCAGCCGCTGCCGGCCCCGAGCCAGATCCGGCGGCCAAGTCGCCGTCCAAGCCGCGCGACCTGGGCTGACCTGGTATCTCCACAATCCACAGTGTGTACGATGCGGCAACCCTGCGCACTACCAAGCCGGTCATGATGCCCACGAGCACGCCAGCGCCGATGACGATCGCGCCCCGCGCTGCCAGCTCTGAGGTTGGCTGCAGGCGAGCATACGGAGCGCGGGAGAACCCGATGACGGTCAGCCAGCCGATAGCGCCGAGCAAAGGCGCCACCGGTGGTTCCGCGACCGCAGATCCGATGCCGACTATAAGCGCCGCGAGGACCAGCACCCAGCCGCCTGATACCGCTCCGTCGGCGGCTGCGGCCGCGGCTCCGACAACGAGCAACGCGCCGAAGCCGGCCGGGAGCGCAAGCGGCGCCGCCAGGCCCCGCCGGCGCCTCAGACTCGGTTCAGCTGGCTGGGTCATTGAGGCCAGTTGAACCCAGCCGGCCCCGTTCCTCGCCGATCTTGACGGGTTCTTAACGCCGCGGCGAGCTGTCTTCACGCCGCCTTTGCGCGCGGGGATACTGACCTGGTGCCGGACGTCTCGATACCAGGCTGCCCCTTCTGCGAGATCGTCGCCGGGCGGCTGCCAGCCAGCGAGCTCTGCCGTGACGACCGGGTGGTGGCCTTCCTCGACATCAGGCCGATCACGCCCGGCCACTTGCTGGTGGTGCCGCGCTCCCACGCCGCCGGGCTCGCGGACCTACCCGGGCCGACCGGCCGCGCCATGTTCACCACCGCGCAGCGCCTGGCCGCGGCGCTCCGCGAGTCTGGACTGCGGTGTGACGGCGTCAATTTCTTCCTCGCCGACGGCGAGGTGGCTGGGCAGGAAGTCGACCACGTCCACCTGCACGTGGTACCGCGGTTCGCCGGGGACGGGTTCAGGCTCCGCGCCCAGTTCATGTCGCCGGAGCGGGCCGAGCTTGATGCGACCGCAGGGCGGATCCGCCCGGCGCTCAGCAGTCGGAAGCTATAACCGACATAATGGCGCGCCGGACGCCGGCTGCCACCCGGAGCGCGACCACGAGCGCGAGCGCCATCATCGCCAGTTCTCCGCCATTAATGAGGCCAGGCCGGAACAGGTCCGGCTGCGCTGGCGCCGTAGCGAGCACCCAGCTGGCGGCGCCCGCCAGGAACGGCACGGCCGTCACGGTCGCCGCGACGGACAGGCGAGCCAGGTAAATCAGCAGCCAGCTCGGCAGCGGAAGCCGGCGAACAACGGCAGCACATCCCGCAACCAGGCCCAGCACGGCGAACGGGCTAACCGCCATCCAGGCGAGCACGGATGCCGGCAGGCTGCCGAGCACGGCCGGATGCACCCAGAACGAGGACACCGAGAGGGTCGACGCCCAGCCGAAGGCCGCGATCCCGGCCGGGACGAGGGTGTGGAGCGCACCAGTACCGCCCGTGCCGGGCCAGGCGTTCTGAAAATGCCGTGCACCGATGACGAGCACGCCCCCGGCTACCAGCACCAAGCTGGCCGATCTCATCAGCCGGGTGTCACGGCTCCGGACGGCAGTAACGGCCGCGCACCACGCGGCGGGCACCGCCCCGAGCACTGCGATGAGCATCAGGCCCGCGGCGCCGAGCGACATGGCGAGGCTGCCGTCGAGCGCGAACGCTGATCGCGGCGTGGCCCACTGCCAGCCGGTGGCTAGCTGCGCGAGCATGGCCACGCCGAACGTCAGGAACACGGCGATCGCACAGCACAGCGTGGCGACGCCGCACCGGATCTGCTCACGCGGCGATAGCGAGTGACCTGTCAGGCCGGCGCCGGTGCAACGGGCGAGCAAGCCGTGCGCGGCGACGTCTGCGGAGCGACGCCAGCTACAGGGCTGCTCGGCCAGCTCGGCCAGCAGCAACTCGGCGAACTCAGCGCCATACCGGACCCGCCACGACCGCGGGTACCAGCGCAGCAGCCGGGCGACCCGGCGCTCAGCCGAGCCCGTCACGCGGGCCCCCAGTTCCTGCTCAAGCGCCGGAGGCCGGTCTCGGCCACGCGCCGCTGGTCGGCGAGATGCGCTCGCAGGGCCTGCGCGCCACCGGCGGTGAGCTGGTACGGACGCCGCCGGTCGTCGCTCGCGAGCGCCTCGATGAGGCCCTGACCCTCGAGCCGGCTGAGCGCCTCGTACAGCGTTCCCGGCGCTAGCCTGACGCTGGCGAACTGCTCGATGTCCTTGGTGAGGGCGTAGCCGTGCTTCGGGCCATCCGCGAGGCTCGCCAAGATGAGCGTGGCCGGCCCGGCGTAACGACCGAAAGTGACGAGTGCGCCGGCCTGGGCGGGCGATGTACCGCGTCTTGGCACGCGACCATCCTATATCGGGAGGCGATCCATCGGCGGACGGACCGGTGTGACCGGGCCACCGGTCGGAACGAGGTATGGCAGCCGCGAACCGAGGAAGGACCGCTGGAAGTCCGACCGCATGCGCCACAAGCCGGCATCGACAACGAAGTGCGCCATCACCGCGCCGAGAAAGACGCCAAAGAGAGCGCGGACGGCCGGACCGCCTGACGCCTGATCGGATGCCATCGACAGCGCAGCGCCGCCGAGCAACGCGATGTTGCACAACGCGGCCAGGCCCGCAGCGCGTCGCAGCGGCCGCCGGTCACGCTGGCCTCCGGCCAGCAAGGTCATCAGCAGCAGGTACTGCAAGCCATGTGCGATCGTCAGCCCGGCCACCGCCGCGTAGGGCGAGCTGAAGACGAAGACCGGCAGGCTGAAGATCAGCGCGACCGCGTAGCAGGCGCAGAAGCCAGGCGGCCGCTGCCCTGGCCGGCGCGCGGCCAGGCAGCCAGCGCCGAGGGCGACGAATGCGGCGAACGCTGTCGCCGCGACCGGGAACACGGGCGCCAGGATGGGCCTGACCGGCACCTGCAGGAGGCCGGGGCGCGCCAGCAGGCCCGCGATACCGGCCAGGCCCGCCCCCGTCAGCGCCCAGCGATCGGTTCGCCGGAGCGGCTTGATGCGCCGCGACGCGGCCGCCAGGGCCGCGATGCCAAGGTTCTGCTTCTGGTAGTGGAAGAACTGCCAGCCGAAATAGGGCAGCAGCAGCCAGTCGAGCACCGAGCGCGGCAGCAGCACAGCGACGGCGACCGCGCCGGCGATCAGCGCCACCGGCCACCACACATACCGCGCCGGGTGCTGGCGCATGTGGGCGCGCACCTCGGGCACGGTGTAGAACCAGCCGGTCGAGGCCACATGCACCGACGATCCCACGAATAGCAGGAAGGCCAGGCCCTCTGGTGGCCGCGCGGAGGCGGGCGGCGCCAGCACAACCGCCCCGACGATAGCGGATACCGATAGGCCCACCGTCGCCGCGATCCACGCCCGGGCGCCGAATGGGACAGCCGCCCCCGGCCCGCCCCCGATGAGCGGTACACGCTCAGCCGCCACCGCATCCTCCGGTCGCGGCCGCGGCGCTCGCGGCCATGAGGTGCAGGACCAGCAGCGCCGCCAGCACCGAGATCGGCAGCACGGCGATCACAGTCCAGCCGAGCCGCCGTCGGCTCGGAGGCGGCGCGCTGCCGGGGTGGCGAGCCCCGTGGTCGGTGCCGCTCGGCGGCATCGCAATGGACGAGGCGCTGGGCGCGGCGTCTGGCTGGCGACCCAGGGCAGGCGTATTAGTCATGGCACTTGAGATTACTCCGTCTACCGATACATCGTCAAACGATGCTTCGGGAACCGAGCTAGTCGTGCTCGATAACCCGCTAGCTGGGCACGTATCCGCGCAGCCGGGCGGTTAG
Organism: Streptosporangiaceae bacterium; assembly: GCA_035472835.1. Lineage (GTDB taxonomy): Bacteria > Actinomycetota > Actinomycetes > Streptosporangiales > Streptosporangiaceae > JAJYUU01. The sequence goes on from DATIOU010000135.1 coordinate 24,707, forward strand.
TAGGCGATGATGGGCCGGTGATCGACCTGCTCTTGCGCAACGCCCGCATCGCGGGCCAGGACGACCTGACCGACATCGGCGTCGACGGCAGCGTGCTGACGTTCAGCACCGCCGACGCCACGGCCGCGCAGACCATCGACCTCGGCGGGCGACTGGTGACGCCACCGCTGGTCGAGCCGCACATTCACCTGGACGCCGTGCTGACGGTCGGCCAGCCGCGCCCGAACGTGTCCGGCTCGCTATTCGAGGGCATAGCGATCTGGGCCGACCGCGTCGCCGGCCTGACGCGTGAAGACGTCCAGGCCCGGGTGCGGCAGATCCTGCGCTGGCAGCTCGCCAGTGGCGTGCAGCACGTGCGCAGCCACGTCGACGTGTGCGATCCGGAGCTGACAGCACTGCGAGCGCTCGTCGAGCTCCGCGAGGACGTCCGGGGCATCATCGACCTGCAGCTCGTGGCTTTCCCGCAGCAGGGCATCCTCGCATTCGACGGCGGCAAGGAGCTGATGCGCGCCGCTGTCGATCTTGGCGCCGACGTCGTGGGCGGGATACCGCATTACGAGCTGACCCGCGAGGACGGGGTGGAGTCGGTCCGGTTCGCGATGGCGCTGGCGGACGAGCACGGACTGGCGGTCGACATCCACTGTGACGAGACCGACGACGATCACTCGCGATTCGTGGAGGTGATGGCGGCCGAGACTATCCGCCGCGGCATGTCAGGCCGGGTCACCGCGAGCCATACGACCGCGATGCACTCCTACAACAACGCCTACGCGTACCGGCTGATCACCAATATCGCCAGGGCTGGCCTGCACATGGTGACCAACCCGCTGGACAACGCGGTGCTGCAGGGCCGGTTCGATACCGGCCCGATCCGGCGCGGCCACACCAGGGTCAAGCAGCTCCAGGACGCCGGCGTCAACGTCTGCATCGGGCACGACTCGGTGATGGACCCCTGGTACCCGCTCGGCTACGGCGACCCACTCCAGGCAGCGTTCGTGCTGGCCCACCTCGGCCAGATGTCGGGCGACAGCGAGCTGCGACGGCTGATCGAGATGATCACGGTGAACCCGGCAGCAGCACTCGGCGTGCCGGACTACGGTCTCCGGCCCGGCGGGCCAGCCAGCCTGGTCGTCTTCGACGCGCCGTCCGAGGCGGACGCGCTGCGCCTCACATCGCCGCGGACGCTCGTGCTGCGTGACGGCAAGGTGATCGCGCGCGCGACCCCGGCCCAGCACACGGTGAACTGGCGCGGCACCGAGGAGCCCGTTACATTCATGCGTGCATGAGCGACGGCGCCCGCCGCGCGGCGGCCCGCGCCGTCGGCCCCGTTCCTGTTCTGATGGGTTTGGTCAGGCGTCGATCGTTGCCGTCTCGCCGGGCACGACCAGGGTCTCTTCCCGCGCGCCCGCGCCCTGGATGCGGAAGAACAGCCAGTACAACAGCGCGGCCAGCACGAAGCCGACCTCGAACGTGAGGTCGCCGAAGGCCGGATGGTGATTCGGTATCGTGCCCACGTAGTCGATTTGTTTGGCGAACAGCAAGATCGAGACGCCCATGGCGATGGCCATGGCCGCGAACCCGGCCCACGGGTTGTGCTTGCGGTCGAACAGGAAGCCGGCCACCTGCTTGCCGCGGCGCAGGAGTTGATCGGCGAAGAACACGCCAAGCCACGGACCGATCCAGTAGGCGATGACCAGCAGGAAGTTGTTGTACTTCTGGCCGGCGTCGCTCACGCCCGATAGCGCCACGAAGAAGCCAGCGACGCCGAACACGATCGCCACGATGGCGCGGCGCAGCGTGAGCGGCAGCTTGATGCCAAGGGCCAGGAAGGACATCGAGCCGGAGTACACGTTCAGCGCGTTCGCGCAGACGGCGCCGAGCGCGATCGCCAGCAGGGTGACGTCGCCGATCCAGGTCGGCATGTGGCTGACGAAGCCGGCGGTGGGGTTGCCCTGGTACTTGCTGACACTGGTGACCGTGGCTGCGGCCGCGCCGACCACCTCAAGCACCACGCAGGAGAGGAAGACGCCGAGGCCAGCCCACAGGCCTGTCGCTCTGGTGTTGGTGTCCTTCGGCAGGTAGCGCGTGTAGTCGCTGGCGTACGGATTCCAGCCGGCCGCGTAGCCGAAGGCCGCGCCGAACGTGATCAGCCAGCCGCCGAGCGTCCCGCCGGGTATCGGCGCGATGTGCGTGCCCGGGTGCGACTTGCTGAAGATGACGACCGAGGCGATCAGGAAGACGACGACTAGGAGAGGGAACGCCCACCGCTCAAACGCGTGCACGAGGTTGTGGCCGAAGAACGCGACGCCTAGCTGGACGACCACGATGATCGCAAGGCAGAGCTTAGTGTTCCAGCCGAGCAGCGCGTTCAGCGCGAACGCGCCGCTGACGCTGTTCACCGCGAACCAGCCGACGCCGGCCACCAGCGCGTTGATGCCAGCCGGCAGGATGTTGCCGAACCAGCCGAAGCCGATCCGCGACAGCACCAT
>DATIOU010000136.1:0-15358 GCA_035472835.1 Streptosporangiaceae bacterium
GTGCTGCGCCGGATCCGCCTCAATCAGCGGCGCACCCTCGCCGACGTCGCGGCGGCTGGACGAATCTCTATGCAGTACCTGTCGGAGCTGGAGCGCGGGCTCAAGGAGGCTTCGTCGGAGATACTGGCCGCGATCTGCGACGCACTCGAGGTCGACCTGCCCGACGTGCTGGCCGAGGTTGGCCGGGACCTAGCCGGGACCGGCCCCGTATTGGCCGACACCGTATTGGCCGACACCGTGTTGGCCGACACCGGCTTCACCGGGACCGAGCCGCAGGCCGTTGTGCTGCGGCTGGGCACCGGACCAGAGCACCGTGCGCTCGGCGTCAGGCCTGGCGATGTCGTCGGGCTGCTGGCCGCCTGAGTACTACCGCGACAGCACCGCCTTCCGGCTGACAATGACCTCGTCGGCTAGGCCGTAGCTAACGGCTTCCTGCGCGCCGAACGTCTTGTTTCGGTCGGTGTCCGCCCGGATCTTCGCGACCGGGTGGCCTGTGTGCTGGCTGAGGATGGCGTCCACCTCGTCCCGGACTTTCATCAGCTCCTTCGCCTGGATCGCGAGGTCGGGCAGCGCGCCCTGGGACTGGCTTGACGGCTGGTGCAGCAGCACCTTGGCGTGGCTCAGCACGCGGCGCTTGCCCGGCGCCCCGGCCGCGAGCAGAACCGCGGCGGCCGAGGCGGCCTGGCCCATGCAGATGGTCGCCACGTCCGGGCGGATGTACTGCATAGTGTCGTAGATCGCAGTCAGCGCGCTGAACGAGCCACCCGGCGAGTTGATGTACAGGCTTATCTCCAGATCCGGGGTCGCCGCCTCCAGATGCAAGAGCTGCGCCATCACGACGTTGGCGACCCCGTCGTCGATCTCGGTGCCGAGGAAGATGATCCGCTCGGAAAGCAGCCGCGAGTAAATGTCGAAGGCGCGCTCACCGAGGGCCGTGCGTTCGATCACGGTAGGAATCGTGTACTGGCCCATCGTCACAACCTCGCCATCCGGCCGACGACAGCAGGGCGGATGTCCTCGACCCGTTCGAGAATGTGGTCGATCATCCCGTACGCCAGCGCCTCCTCGGCGCTGAACCAGCGATCGCGCCTGCTGTCCTGTTCGACCTGCTCCGGCGCCTGGCCCGTGTGCTCGGCGGTCAGTCTGATCATCAGGGCACCGACACGCTCGAGTTGCGCCGAATAAATCTCCACGTCCGCCGCGGTACCCCCGAAGCCGGCCGAACCCTGATGCATGAGCACCTGCGCGTGCGGCAGGCTGAACCGCTTGCCGCGTGTGCCGGCGCACAGCAGGAACTGCGCCATGCTGCCGGCCAGGCCCATCGCCAGCGTGCTGACGTCGTTCGGGATCAGCCGCATGGTGTCGTAGATAGCGAGGCCGGCGCTGACCGAGCCGCCTGGCGAGTTGATGTACAGGCTGATGTCGCCGCGTGGATCCTCGGCGGACAGCAGCAGAAGCTGCGCGCACAGCCGGTTGGCGACGCGGTCGTCGACCTCACTGCCGAGCACGATGATGCGCTGATAGAGGAGCCTGGCGATCAGCTGATCGTCGAGCGCGCCGGGGAGCACGCCTGGCTCTGCGACTGCCGTGTACATGATCATCCTTTCTGTCTCACGCTTCCACAATGGGCGGGGAGGGCCCGGCCAGCCAAGGCAATCTGCGGACAGCAGAGAAGATCGGGCGGCCGGTAACCTCGATGGCGGGCTGCCCCCGATCGATGGCCCGACAGGAGAAGGTGACGATGGCCGGTGCTTCCGAGCTGCGTGCGCGCATTACCGGCCACGTCGGGGAGTTCGAGCGCATCGGCGTCGTGCGGCCAGATCTCAAGCAGGCGTCGGTCGCCGTCTGCGTCATGACGCCGCCGGCAGGGGAGACGTTGCTGATCACCCGCCGGGCTCGGGGCCTGCGCAATCACGCAGGGCAGTGGGCGCTGCCCGGCGGCCGGCGCGATCCCGGCGAGTCCACCGAGGCTGCTGCCCTTCGGGAGCTGCATGAAGAGACGGGGCTGCGCCTAGACACAGGCGCAGTGGTCGGCCTGCTCGACGACTACGTAACCCGGTCGGGCTACCTGATGACGCCTGTCGTGGTATGGGGCGGCGCCCCGCCGGGCGACCTCGCCGGCGCTGCTAGCGAGGTAACCCGCGTCTACCAGATCCCGCTGGCGGACCTGGACGTCGAGCCCGAGCTGCTGACTGTGCCCGAGACCGAGGCCCCGGTTATCAGGCTGCCGCTGCTCGACCGGTTCGTGCACGCGCCCACGGCCGCGATCATCTATCAGTTCTGCCAGGTTGCCCTGCACGGCAAGCCGCAGCGTGTCGCGCACTTCGAGGCGCCGGTGTTCCTCTGGAAGTAGCGCGCTATTCCTTGATGTCGATGTAGATGCGGCCGGGTAGCTCGCCGGTCCGGATGCTTGCCTGGCCGGCGAGGCCGAGCGCGACGGTGACCGCGCCCTCGAAGTCGCCCGCCAGTGTCCAGCTGGCCAGCGCTGGATATCGCGGCTGCCGGACGCCGCTGGTCACCGTCGGCGTGCCCGCGGCATTGTGGGCCTGCGCGGGCCGGAGCGTGATCAGGAGATAGCTCGCTCCCGGGATCGAGATTGTCCGGCCTGATGCGTCGCCGACGACCGTGGCAGCAGAGCGGACGGAGTAGCCGGGGACCTGGCCGCCGACATCGAGGACGACCCGGTCATATCCGCACTCAGGGTGCTGCGCCACCCGGATAGCCTTGATCACCGGTACGGGCGGTACCGCCACGTGGTGCGTCACGGTAATCGGGGCCGAGCGCCATGACCCGCCGTTGCAGCCGGATGCCGTCGATCGGGCGGGCGATGGCGCGCCGGCCGATGCGGGCGCCGTCGATCGGGCGGGCGATGAACCAGCCGCCGGGGCGCTCGATCCGCACCCCGCGGCGGCGCCGGCAGCGAGCGCTGCAACTGCAGCGCTAACCAGGGCAGATGCGCGCAACCGCCAAATCATGATCCCCTCCTAGTCTCGGTGCCGGGGCTGGCGGCCAACCAGGACTCATGGCCGGGGGACCAGGCCAACTGGCCTGACGCGGCCCGCGAGGCTGCCGAACTCGACACCACGTCCCGCTGCTGGGTAAGGGCTACCGTACTGGGACAATGGCCCGCACGCCCGCCAGCCAGAGGAGATTGTCGATGTCCGACCCCAGCAGTGCGCAGGAAGCCGCCGTCGAGGCAGCACTCGGCCGCCTCAGCCTGGAGGCCAAGGTGCGCCTGCTATCCGGCCAGGATGTCTGGACGCTGCCAGCACTGTCCGAGGTCGGCCTGGCGTCGATCGTTATGTCGGACGGCCCGATCGGGGTGCGTGGCACGGCGTGGAGCGCTGAGGATCCTTCCATCGCGCTGCCGAGCCCGACGGCTCTGGCCGCCACCTGGGACCCGGCACTCGCTCGCGAGGCAGGCCGGCTGCTCGGCCAGGAAGCCAGGCGCAAGGGCGTGCACGTGCTGCTCGCGCCGACCGTCAACCTGCACCGAAGTCCCCTCGGCGGACGGCACTTCGAGTGCTACTCCGAAGACCCGCTGCTCACTGGCGCGATCGGGACAGGCTACGTGCTCGGCGTGCAGGACCAGGGCGTCGCCACCACTGTCAAGCATTTCGTCGCCAACGACTTCGAGACCGAGCGCTTCACCGTCAGCGTCGAGGTCAGCGAGCGCGCGCTGCGCGAGCTGTACCTCGCGCCATTCGAGATGATCATCCGTGCCGCCGGTGCCTGGGGCGTGATGTCGGCGTACAACCGTGTCAGCGGCGTGTCGATGACCGACAATGCGGCCCTCCAGCGCGGCGTCCTGAAAGAAGAGTGGGGCTTCGACGGCGCTATCGTGTCCGACTGGCTGGCAGCCCGCGACACAGTGGGCGCGGCCGTCGGCGGCCTCGACATCGCCATGCCCGCCATGGGCAGCCCGTGGGGAGACATGCTGGTCGAGACGGTGCGGGAGGGCCGGGTCCCGGTCGAGGTCGTGGACGAGCAAGTGCGGCGGGTGCTACGGCTCGCCGCGCGCGTCGGGGCACTCGACGACGCGCCCGAGTCCGTGCCGCCGGCCAGCCGGCCGGGTCCGATCGACGGCGTGAGCTTCGCCCGCAAGCTCGCAGCGAATTCGTTCGTCCTGGCCGCGAATAGTGGCGGAGTGCTGCCGCTCGACCTGCGGCAGGTGTCGAGCGTCGCGCTCATCGGCGCGCTGGCCAGGGACGCCCGCGTGCTGGGCGGCGGCAGCGCGACTGTGTTCCCGGCGCACATTGTCTCCCCGCTGGAGGGACTCAAGGCGGCGCTACCGGACTCGGTCCAGCTCGCTTTCGCGCTCGGCGCCGACCCGCGGACCGGCAAGCTGTCGCCAGCCGCCGCGCCGCAGTGGCATGCCTTGCGGGCAACGTTCCGCGATGCGGCTGGTCGCGACCTATACCAGACTCCGCTGGCAACCGGGGCGGGCCGCTGGATGGAGATGCCGCCGGGCGTCGACCCGTCGGCGCTGGCCTCGGTCGAGATCTCGGGCACCGTGACGGCGGAAGTAAGCGGCACGCACGAGCTCGGGATCCGCGGCATCGGCCAGTTCCAGCTCGCCGTGGCCGGCCAGATCCTGTTTGACGGGCAGGTCACGCCCGAATCCGACGACATCGCGACCACGTTCCTCGCGCCGCCGGAGCAGCGGGTCCCGCTCGAGCTGGCCGCAGGCGAACAGGCGGAGGTGTCGCTGACCCAGCGCATCCGGCTTGATCCCACGTTCGCCCTAGTGTCGCTGTCGCTCGGCTACGGTGCGCCGGTCGGCACCGCAGCGGAACTGCTGGCCGAGGCCGAGGCCGCCGCGCGCGACAGCGACGTGGCGATCGTCGTGGTGGGCACCACCGAGGAAGTGGAATCGGAAGGGTTCGACCGCACCACGCTCGCTCTCCCGGGCCAGCAGGACGAACTGGTCCGCCGGGTCGCGGCCGCCAACCCGCGCACTGTCGTCGTCGTCAACGCCGGCTCGCCCGTCGAGCTGCCGTGGGCAGACGACGTCGCCGCCGTGCTGCTCGCGTGGTTCCCAGGTCAGGAGGCCGGCGACGCGCTGGCCGACGTGCTGCTCGGCAGCGACGAACCGGGCGGGCGCCTGCCGACCACCTGGCCCGTCGTCGCGGCCGACTGCCCGGTCCTCAGCACGACGCCCGCCGACGGCAAGCTGACCTACGACGAGGGGGTGTTCATCGGCTACCGCGCGTGGGACCGCGCTGGCGTCGCACCGCGGTATGCGTTCGGCCACGGCCTCGGCTACGCAACGTGGAGCTACGAGGGGATCGAGATTAGCGACGCCAGCCAGGTGACCGTGACCGTGCGGAACACTGGCGATCGCGCTGGCCGTGAGGTCGTGCAGGTCTACGTCGGCCCGATCGGGCCGGCGGACGCCAGCCGTCCGCGGCGCTGGCTTGCCGGGTTCGCCGGCGTGACCGCGAATCCGGGCGAGCTCGCGACCGCCACGATCGACCTGCCCGAGCGGACGTGGCAGGTCTGGGCCGATGGCTGGTCCTCGGTCCCGGGCGAGTACATGATCGAGGCCGCGCACAGCATCGACGATGTCCGCCTCCGCGAGACCGTCGCCGTCGGCCGACCCTAGTCCGCCGATGACGAAGACCGACCCGGCGCGGCCCGCCGCCAGGGTGCGCGGGCGCGCCGGATTCAGGCGGCTGCTGGTCAGTGTCGGCATTGCCGGCGGCGGGCTGTCCGCGATGTATACAGGCGTCGGCACCATCCTGCTGCCGCTCCAGATCGAGCACATCGGCCGGGCGCACAAGATCGCCGCGCTCGGAGTCGTGGCGGGCGTGAGCGCAGTTTTCGCGCTGATCTTCAACCCGATCGGCGGCGCGTTGTCGGACCGGACCCGGTCGAGGTTCGGCCGGCGGGCGCCGTGGCTGGTCTTTGCCTCGGCCGGCGTGCTCGTCCTGCTCGGGTTGCTCGGACAGGCCGCTACCGTGCTGCTTGTCCTGGTCGCCTGGTGCCTCGCCCAGGCCGTAGCAAACACCTACCAGGCGCCGCTCACGGCCGTGATCCCTGACCGCGTGGCGCCTGCGCGCCGCGGCGCCGCGTCGTCCGTCGCGGGGGTGGCCTCGGTCCTGGGCGGCGTCGCCGGTGTCGGGCTGGCCAGCCAGTTCTCCGGGCACCTGAGCCTCGGCTACCTCATACTCGGGGCGGTGCTTGTGCTGTCGGCGTGGTATTTCGTGCTCTCCACCGCAGACCCGCCAACGGACGGACTGGCCCGGCCGCCGCGAGATACCCGCGCGTGGGGTGCCCGGCTCGGCACCTTCGTGTCGGCACTGCGCCACCGCGACTTTGCCTGTGTCTTCGCCAGCCGGGCCGCCGCCATCCTCGGCTACTTCCTGGTCATCAGCTACGAGCTCTACATCCTCACCGACTACATCCGGCTGCCGCACGGGATGAAGCCCGCACAGGGCGTTACGGTGCTGGCGGCAATAAGCGCGGTCGGCGCCATCCTGGCGGCCGCCGTCGCCGGGCCGATTTCCGACCGCCTGGACCGGCGCAAGCCGTTCGTGATCCTGTCCTCGGCGATCGCCGGCGCTGGCTGCATCCTGCCTGTCGTGTCGCCGACGTTCGGCACCATCGAGATCTTCGCCGCGCTCGCGGGGCTGGCGTTCGGCTGCTACCTGTCGGTCGACGCCGCGCTGGTCACGCTCGTCCTGCCGCGCAGTGAGGATGCCGCCCGCGACCTCGGCGTCCTGAACATCGCCAACGCCGGCCCGCAGGTAATCGCCCCGCTGTTCGCCGCCCTCATCATCAGCCACCTGGGCGGGTACCGGACGCTGTTCATCGTGGGCGGCTGCTGCGGCATCGTCGGGGCGCTCGCCGTCACAGGCGTCCGCTCGGTCCGCTAGCCGAACGGCTGTCTCCGCCTCGATAGGCTGGCCCGGTCATGGACGACCGCACTCAGACCTGGTTCGGCCGCCGCACCTCGCATTGGCAGGACTGGCCGCATGACCAGCTGCTAGCCGCCAAGCACCGGCTGGGCGTAACCATCAGCGTCGTCATACCAGCCAGGAACGAGCAACGCACCGTCGCCGCCGTGGTCGGCGCGATCGAGCAGGCCCTGGTCAAGGATGTCCCGCTGGTCGACGAGCTAGTGGTCATGGATTCGGACTCGACCGACGCGACGGCGGACGTCGCAGCCAGAGCGGGCGCTTCGGTGTACCGGGCCGCCGACGTGCTGCCGGCCGCCGGGAGCTTCCCCGGCAAGGGGGAGGCGCTGTGGAAGTCGCTCGCTGTCACGGGCGGCGACCTGCTGGTCTTCATCGACGCCGACCTGACCAGCTGGGGCCCGCATTTCGTGTCCGGCCTCGTCGGCCCGCTCGTGGCCACCGCGGAAATCCAGCTTGTCAAGGGCTTCTACACCCGGGTGCGCACGGAGACCGACGGCTCTACCTCGACCGAGGGCGGCCGGGTCACCGAGCTGGTCGCCCGGCCATTGATCAGCCTCTGGTGGCCGGAGCTGGCGGGCGTCGTGCAGCCGCTAGCTGGCGAGTGGGCCGCCCGGCGGAGCCTGATGGAGTCGCTGTCAATCCCGGTAGGCTACGGCGTCGAACTCGCGACGCTGATGGACACCGTCGCCAGACACGGACTCGACGCCGTCGCGCAAGTCGACCTCGGCTCGCGCGCCCACCGGCATCAGGCGAATCATGACCTGGCGCTGATGGCAGCCGAGCTGCTGATGGTCGCGGACCGGCGCCGGCCGGGAGCCATCGGCACGGCTGCGACCGCGGACCTCCTGCAGTTCGTTCGGGACGAGACGGGCCGTGTACACCAGGTTGCGCGGCCGATCCCGGTCCGCGAACGCCCGCCAGCGGCCACAGCTCGTTATGACCTGTCATGACTGACCGCTCGTCTCCGCGCGCACAGGAACCACTGCGACTCGGGCCTGCCGCGTTCCCTCCCTCGCAGTTGTTGATCATGGGAATAGTCAACCGGACGCCGGATTCCTTTTTCCGGCCCGGCCTGACCTGGGATGAGCCCGCGGCGATGGCGCGTGTCGACCAGGTCATCGACGAGGGCGCCGACATCGTGGACGTGGGCGGGATACCGGCCGCACCCGGCGCCGAGGTGGACGTCCTAGAGGAGATCCGCCGGACCGCCGCGTTCATCGGCGCGATCAGGGCGCGCTACCCCGACACGGTCATCAGCGTCGACACCTGGCGGCACGAGACCGGCCGGGCGGCGTGCCAAGCGGGTGCGGACTTGCTGAACGACAGCTGGGGCGGCCACGACGAGAAGCTCGCCGACGTCGCCGCCGAGTTCGGCGCCGGGCTGGTGTGCTCGCACGCGGGGCGGCAGCAGCCGCGGACCAGGCCGTTCCGGGTTGCCTATGCCGATGTGATGGCTGACGTGCTCGACCAGACGACGCGGCTCGCCGAGCGCGCGGTTGCGGCCGGAGTGCGGCGCGAGCGGATCGTCATCGATGCCGCCACGACTTCGGCAAGAACACCTGGCACTCCCTGGAGGTGACGCGGCGGCTGGCCGAGATGACCGAGACGGGCTGGCCTGTCCTGGTGTCGCTGTCCAACAAGGACTTCGTCGGCGAGACGCTGAACCTGCCGCCCGAGCAGCGCCTCCCTGGCACGCTGGCGGCCACGTCCGTATGTGCCTGGCTTGGTGCGCGGATCTTCCGGGTCCACCAGGTCACCGAGTCCCGCCAGGTCGTGGACATGGTGTCGGCCATTCGCGGTGACCGGCCGCCTGCCCGGGCCGTCAGGGGCCTGGCCTAGCGGTGATCACAGGAGCCGCCCTGTGCCCGGCGCCGCCGTTGCTCGCTCGCGAGCTGACTGGCGCCGACGCGCTCGCGCCCGACCTGCGCCAGGCCTGCCTCGAGGCGGCCGCCGCCCTGCTGGCCGACGGACCCGACCTGGTCGCCGTCGTCGGCGTCGCAGCCGAAACCCGCGCGTGGCCGTCCGACGGGCGGCTCGACCTCGGCGGCTACCGGCCCGGACTCGAGGCGCCGACCTCCGCTGGTCCGCCGGTACCGCTACCACTGGGCCTCGGGGCGCGGCTGCTCGACCGGGCCGGCTATGGCGGACGCCGCGAACTGCAGTCGGTCGGCGAGCACGAGCCAGCCTCGGCATGCGCGGCGCTCGGCGGCCGGCTTGCCGGAGCCGCTGCGCGGGTAGCACTGCTCGTAATGGCCGACGGCAGCGCCCGGCGGGGACTGAAGGCACCCGGTTACCTGGACGAGCGCAGCGCTCCTTTCGACGCCGCCGTCGAGGCGGCCGTGCGGGCCGGGCACATGGCGGCGCTCCTGGCGCTGGATCCGGTGCTGGCGAGGGACCTGATGGCCACCGGCCGGGCTGGCTGGCAAGTGCTGGCAGGCGCCATGAACGGGCAGCAGCCGGTGACCAAAGTCTGGTACTGCGACGACCCGTTCGGCGTGGCGTACCTGGTGGCGTCCCTCCAGCCTGGCGGCTGAGGCTGCCGGGACCCGGCCGGGCCGCTGTCGCCGAGCACGGATCGGGAAGAGGAAGCATGGCGGACAAGGGGTACACCGGGCGGGCCGTGCTGGTATTCGGCGCTGCGGGCGCGCTTGGCGCTGGCGTCGCGACAGCGTTCGCGAACGTAGGCGCGTCGGTGACGGGCGTGGACCGGGCTGAGCCGCCGGCCCATCGCCAGCTCGCGGGCATTACCTACCAGGCGGCTGACGTACTCGACGACGATGCAGTCGCGGCGCTGTTCGGTGGCCGCCACCCGCCCTGGGCCGTCGTCAATACCGTCGGCGGCTACGCGCCGCCGCGAGCGCTGCCCGAGCTGGACCTGGCCGAGCTGCGCGCCGAGCTCGAGGTAAACCTGGTAACAGCTGCTCTCATCACCAAGCACGCGCTCCGGGCGCTGCAGTCGGCTGGCCGGGGCCGGATCGTCCACACCGCGAGCCGGGCCGCGCTGGACCACGCGGGGAACGGGTTCGCCTACTCGGTTAGCAAGCTCGGCGTGCTGCACCTGGTGTCGATGGCCGCCGCGGAAGTTCACGGCTCGGGGATCACCGTGAACTGCGTCGTGCCGAGCATCATCGACACGCCGGCGAACCGCGCGGCGCTGCCGTCGGCCGACTTCGACTCGTGGCCGAAGGTGTCCGACGTTGCCCGCTCGTACATCTACCTCGCCGGGCCGGACGCCGGTCTCGTGAACGGCGCCGCGATCCCGGTCTAGCGCTTCTTCGGCGAGCTCGCCGCCGCTCTGCCCTCGGTCCGCCAACTTGCATCCGGTACCGTATTGACGTCCTTTGTCCATCAGTTGAGGCCTGCCGGACGAGCCAGCGGGCGGCACCCCGGAGGTCACATGCGCGACGCGGTCATTGTCCAGGCGGTCCGTACTCCAGTCGGCAAGCGGAACGGCGGCCTGTCGGAGGTCCAGCCAGCCGACCTGTCCGCGCACGTACTCAAGGCCCTGGCGGAGCGCTCCGGCATCGACCCCGCGGTCGTCGAGGATGTCGTGTGGGGCTGCGTGGGCCAGGTGGGCGAGCAGTCGCTCGACATCGCGCGCAATGCCATCCTCGGGGCTGGCTGGCCGGAGTCCGTGCCAGGCGTGACGGTTGACCGCCAGTGCGGGTCCTCTCAGCAGGCTGTGAGCTTCGCCGCGGCGAGCGTCCTGGCGGGCCACTACGACGTCGTGGTGGCGGGCGGCGTGGAGTCGATGAGCCGGGTCCCGATGGGAATGTCAGTGGCTGGGAAGTGGCCATTCGGCGAGGGTTTCCGGACGCGGTACAAAGGGATCGCGCCGAACCAGGGGCTGGGTGCTGAGATGATCGTGGACCGGTGGGCCCTCAGCCGCACTCAGCTCGACGAGTACAGCCTCGAATCGCATGCCAAGGCGGCGGCCGCGCAGGACGAGGGCCGGTTCGGCGCTGAGATCGCGCCGGTCACGAATCCGGCCGGCACCAAAATCGACGCCGACGAGGGCATCCGCCGCGGCGGGACCCTGGCAGCGCTCGGCGCGCTGAAGCCGGCGTTCCGACCGGATGGCGGCACGATCACGGCGGGCAATAGCTCGCAGATCTCCGACGGCGCGGCCGCACTGCTCATCACCTCCAGCGAGAAGGCGGCTGAGCTCGGTCTGACGCCAGTTGCGCGGATCCACACCGCCGTTGTCACCGGCGATGACCCGGTCATCATGCTGACCGGGCCGATTCCGGCCACGGCTAGAGCGCTGCAGCGCAGCGGCCTGTCGATCGACGACATCGGCGTCTTCGAGGTCAACGAGGCATTCGCGCCGGTACCGCTGGCGTGGCTGGCCGAGACGGGCGCGGACCCCGCGCGGCTCAACCCGAACGGCGGCGCGATTGCCCTCGGCCACCCGCTCGGTGGCAGCGGCGCCCGGATCATGACCACCCTCGTGCATCACATGCGCGCCACCGGCACGCGGTACGGCCTGCAGACCATGTGCGAGGGCGGCGGCCAGGCCAACGCCACGATTCTCGAGCTCCTCTAGCGCGCGGCGCCGAGGCGTCAGCCAGTCGCGAGGCCTGCCAGCAGCTCGCGCTGGGCCCGGCTGAACGGGACGGGTTTCCTGTTCGCCGGATCCCAGCGCACCGTGACGACGCGCGCCTCGGCTGCCACGGGGCCGGGCGACGTGCGGATCGTCTCGCGCGTCGTAAGGCTCGTCGTGCCTAGCCGTTCGACCGCGAGGTCAACGAGCACGTGGCGATCCTCGTGCCGTACCTCCGCGCGCATGTCGATCTCCAGGTGCACCACGACGTAGCTCGGATCGGCGCCGAGAACCCGGGCGTAGAAGGCGTCTCGCGCCTCTTCGAGGTACGTCAGGAACACCACGTGATTAACGTGTCCGAGCGCATCGGTGTCTCGCCAGCGCACGGCGACCTTGTGCTCAAATGCCGATGTCATCTGCACGCCTCACCGATCAGGGCTGCTGGCCGCCCGGGGACCTTGGTGCAGTGATTATGCCAAGAGGCCGCTAGCGTGGGCGCAAGCAGAGCAGCGACCGGGAAGGGGTTGATTCCGGATGACGCAACCACTTGCAGGCACTGTTGCGCTCGTGACCGGCGCATCGAGCGGGATCGGCGCGGCTTCGGCCGCCTCGCTCGCTGCTCAGGGCGCAGCCGTCGCGATCGCCGCCCGACGCAAGGACAAGCTCGACGCGCTCGCCGCCGACATCCGCGGGCAGGGCGGCACCGCGCTCGTACTGGAGTCCGACGTCGCCGATGAGCAGCAAGCCACTGACGCCGTCGGGCGGACGGTCGCCGAGCTCGGCCGGCTCGACACCCTGATCAACAACGCCGGCGTCATGCTGCTCGGCCCGGCGGCGGGCGCGCCGCTGTCAGAGTGGCAGCGCATGGTCGAGCTGAACGTGCTCGGCTTCCTGTACTGCGCGCACGCGGCCACGCCGCACCTGCTGCGGGCTGCGGAGGACGGTCCGCGCCGCGTCGCCGACATGGTGAACATCAGCTCGGTGGCCGGTCGCGCTGCCCGCACCGGCAACGCCGTGTACAGCCTGACCAAGCACGGCGTGGGTGCGTTCAGCGAGTCGCTGCGCCAGGAACTGACCAAGCGCTACGTGCGCGTGTCGCTAGTCGAGCCGGGCGCGACCGCGACGGAACTCGCCAGCCACAACCGGCCCGAGATCCTCGAGAGCATCCGCGGTCAGTTCGGCCAGCGCATGGCGGCCAGTGACATCGCCGACGCGATCACTTTCATCGTCACCAGGCCGCGGCACGTGGCCGTCAACGAGATCCTCATCAGGCCGACGGAACAGGAACGGTAGTTAGGCGCCCAGTTCGCCGCCCGCCCGGTGTCTTAACAGGACGGAAGCGCGATGAGGGGCGGGAAGGGTGACGTGGCTATGCCGACGGCCGACGACCTGATCTCGAGGGCGCGGGCAGGTGACGGCGACGCATTCCGAGCCCTCACCGAGCCGCACCGCCGGGAGCTTCAGGTCCATTGCTATCGGATGCTCGGATCCTTCCAGGATGCCGAGGACGTCCTGCAGGAGACGCTGCTCGCCGCCTGGCAAGGCCTGGGCGGTTTCGAGGAGCGCGCCTCCGTCCGCACCTGGCTGTACCGGATCGCCACGAACCGCTGCCTCAATGCGCGTCGCTCCGCGAGCCGCCGCCCGGCCAAGGAGTGGGACATCCCCGGGGTTGACCCGCCGGAGCCAACCCGGCTAGGCGAGGTTGTCTGGCTCGAGCCATATCCGGACGCCGTCCTCGAGGGCGCGATCGACGTACCACTCGGCCCGGAGGCCCGCTATGAGCAGACTGAATCAATCTCGCTGGCCTTCGTGACCGCCCTTCAGCTGCTGCCGCCGCGGCAGCTTGCGGTCCTCATCCTGCGCGACGTCCTCGGGTTCCACGCTAACGAGGTTGCCAGCATGCTGGACTCCACCGTCGAATCGGTCAACAGCGCCCTCAAACGGGCGCGCGCCAGCTTGGAGCGCCGTCATCCATCGGCCGCCGACCGCGAGCCGCCGCCGGGTTCCGGATCACGGTCGGAGGACGCGATCGTGGCGAAATTTGTCGGCGCGTGGGAGTCAGCCGATGTCGATGCGCTGCTGGCGCTGCTCACCGAGGACGTGTTCATGTCGATGCCACCGATGCCGCTCGAATACGAGGGCAGCGACGTCGTTGGCCGCTTCTGCGCCAGCATCTTCGGGGCTGGCCGCAGGTTCGACCTAGTGGCCACGCGAGCCAATGGCCAGCCAGCGTTCGGCGCCTACTTGCGCGACTCGGCCGGCGTTAGCCACGGGATCGGCCTCTACGTGCTCACGCTCGCCGGCGAGCGGATCTGTGCGTTGTCCCGTTTTGAGAACACGGTGCTCCCGTGGTTTGGGCTACCGCGATCGCTTGGCGGCCCGCCGCGCTAGAGTCTTCCGGACCGCCAGGGTCGGACGGGAGCGTAGGCAGGGAGCCGAGTGGATCTAGGGCTACAGGGCAAGGTCGCGATCATCGGCGCTTCGAGCAAGGGACTCGGCAAGGCGTCGGCGCTCGCACTGGCCCGCGAGGGAGCCCGAGTTTGCCTCTGCGCCCGAACGCTGGCGGAGCTCCAGGCGACGGCCGTGGATATCAGCGGCGAAACTGGCGCGGAGGTACTGACCGTCCAGGCTGATCTCGCGACTGCGGCTGGAGTCGACAGCGTGGTCGACGCCGCGGTCGCCCGGTTCGGCACCGTCGACGTGCTCGTCGCAAACTCAGGCGGACCGGCAGTGGGCAGCTTCGGTGACTTCAGCGACGACGACTGGCGCCAGGCGTTCGAGATCGTGACGCTGAACTTCGTGCGGTTTGTCCGCGCGGTCGTACCGCACATGCGGACCCGGCACTGGGGACGCATCATCGGAATCCAGTCGAGCTCAGTCAAGCAGCCAGTTAACGGCATCGACCTGTCGAACGGGCTGCGCGCGGGCGTCGCCGGCCTGATGAAAGCGATCACGCCGGAGCTGGCGGCAGACGGGATAACCGTCAACCTGGTCCTGCCAGGCAGGTTCCTGACCTCGCGCATCAGCGCCGAGGCCGGCCGCAGCCCGCAGCAGGATGAGGCGCTGCAGGCCAGGCTCGCGCCGCTGGCCACCGGCATTCCGCTCGGCCGGCTCGGCTACCCGATCGAGCTGGGCAATGTTGTCGCCTTCCTCGCGTCCGAGCAGGCGTCCTACGTCACTGGCGCTGTGTATCAAGTCGACGGTGGCTACATCGCGTCCAACGTATAGCCCTGCTCGTCACCGGCCACGCAAAGTTTCTGTCCGCCGATGTCGAGACGCGGCTGCGCCGTCCGTAGTTCTGAGTGTCAGGGTCCGCAACAGGACACGGTCCGCGAGTCAAAGGAGAACTCGATGGCGAAGTTCGTCTACATCTTCACCGGCGGCCAGATGGCCGACACGCCCGCTGCTCAGGAGGAGGCGATGCAGGCCTGGGGAGCGTGGTTCGAGACGCTCGGTGACGCGGTCGCCGACATCGGCAACCCGTTCTCGACGTCAGCGACCGTGAGCACGAACGGGGTCGCTTCGGGCGCCGCAGGCGCAGCTAGCGGCTATTCGATTGTCACTGCCGACTCGCTCGACGAGGCAGCTGCGCTGGCTAAGGGCTGTCCGATCCTGACTGGCGGCGGGACTGTCGAGGTCTACGAGGCCGTCCCTATGTAGTAGTCGCCAGTTTGGGCATGGCAGTGCCCCGCCCAGGGGGTGGGCGGGGTGGCTGCCGTGGGGGGCGGCCCGGTGGGTGGCCGGTGGTGGGGGCGGGCCGGCGGGGTGGGCGGGGGGTTGGTTAGAGGCCGGAGCCGGGGGCGGCGGTGCTGATGTCGAAGTTGTGGCCCCAGTACCACTGGGTGGCGCTGGCGCCGGGGACGATGTGCGGCGCGCCGGTGGGGTCGGCGATCCA
>DATIOU010000137.1:0-21616 GCA_035472835.1 Streptosporangiaceae bacterium
CCGCTGGACGCGCTGATCTGGGATAAGGCCGGCGAGCGGGTCATGGCAGAGGCCGCTGCGCGGGCAGCGGCGATGCCAGGCGGTCCTGCGATTCAGCTCTACAAGAACAACACTGACAACAAGGGCGCTTCCTACGGCTGCCACGAGAACTACCTGATGGCGCGCTCGACCCCGTTCGCCGACATCGTCAGGCACCTGACGCCGTTCTTCGTCTCACGCCAGGTGGTCTGCGGTGCGGGCCGGGTCGGCCGCGGCGCGGACGGCCGCGAGGACGGCTTCCAGATCAGCCAGCGCGCCGACTTCTTCGAGGTCGAGGTCGGCTTGGAGACCACGCTCAAGCGGCCGATCATCAACACGCGGGACGAACCGCACGCCGATCCGGACAAATACCGTCGATTGCACGTCATCATCGGCGATGCCAACATGAGCGAGGTTTCCACATACCTCAAGCTCGGCAGCACGGCGCTGGTGCTCTCGATGATCGAGGACAGGTTCCTCGCCGCCGACCTGGCGATCGAGTCCCCCGTCGCGGAGCTGCGCGCGATCTCGCATGATCCGTCGCTACGGCACCTGGTCACGCTGCGCGATGGCCGGAAGATGACAGCCGTCCAGCTGCAGATGGAGTACCTGGAACTCGCCCGCAAATACAGCGAGGACAGGTACGGCGCGGATGTCGACGACATCACCAGCGACGTGCTGACTCGCTGGGAGGGCGTGCTGACCCGGCTCGCCGATGACCCCATGCAGCTCTCGCGGGAGCTTGACTGGGTGGCCAAGCTGGAGATCCTGGAGGGCTACCGGGCCAGGGACGGGCTCGCCTGGGGTCACCCGCGGCTGGAGCTTGTCGATCTGCAGTACGCCGACGTGCGGCTCGACCGCGGGCTCTACAACCGCCTGAGCAGCCGCGGTCGCGTGGAACGGCTGGTGGCCGAGGCCGACGTCGTCAAGGCGATGGACGAGCCCCCAGAGGACACCAGGGCCTATTTCCGCGGACGGTGCCTCCGGCAGTACCCGGACGCCGTCGCCGCGGCGTCCTGGGATTCGGTTATTTTCGACATTCCTGGCCGCGAGTCGCTGCAGCGCGTGCCGACGCTGGAGCCGCTGCGCGGTACGCGCGCCCATGTGGGCGCCCTGCTCGACAGCTGCGCGACGGCAGCGGAGCTCGTCTCCGCGCTGACTGGGCAATAACGGGTCAATCTGGTCCTTAAGCCGTAACTCTGCTCTGGCCAGATCTCGTTGCCGCGTGTTTATTCTGGCGATGAGTTGTCTCATCGTGATACCGATGCAATGCGTCAGGGTTGGAACGCGGTAGGCAGGCGAGGATAGCGTTGGGATCGCGGTCGGCACCGCGGAGCACGGAGGTTATGGCATGGCGACTAAGGACACCGGCGGTCAGCGGCAGGCGCCCCGGCGGGCGGAGGACGAGCAGGACACCGATGTCAGTGAGGCCGATGAGGTCAGGGAGCGGCAGGACAAGCTGACCGACGACGTCGACGCGATCCTGGACGAGATCGACGAGGTGCTCGAGGAGAACGCCGAGGAATTCGTGCGCTCGTACGTGCAGAAGGGCGGCGAGTAGCCGCGGGGTCGGCATGCCGAGACGGGCCGCGGTCGGACGCGGGCTTAGGGTCGGATAGCGGCAGCAGATTTAATTCCGGGACCGAGGACGTCGAGGGATTCCCCCGCCCGAATCCTCCCGGCGGTATGGCAGATGACCGGAAGGATATTCGCGGTGGGCGGCTTTGAACCCCAGGCACGGTGGCAGGCGGCAGCGTTCCTTGCGCCCGGATCTTCGTCGTTCGCTGATTTCCTCGCCGTGGCTGCGCCTGACCTGCTGCCGAGGGCAGCGCACCCGGCTGGCGCTGGCAGCGCCGGCCCTGGCGGGGTGCCGGCCGCTGCGCCTGGCGGACCTGCTGACATCGCGCACGGCACGACGATCGTGGCCGCAGTGTGCGCCGACGGCGTGGTGATGGCGGGCGACCGCAGGGCGACGGCTGGCAACATGATTTCGCAGCGCGACATCGAGAAGGTGTTCCGCGGTGACGAGTTCTCCTGCGTCGGAATCGCCGGCGTGGCCGGCATCGGCGTCGATCTGGTGCGGCTCTTCGGAGTTGAGCTCGAGCACTACGAGAAGCTCGAAGGCCGTTCGCTGTCGCTGGAAGGCAAGGCAAACCGGCTGGCGGGCCTCGTCAAGTCGAACCTCGGCGCGGCCATGCAAGGCCTCGTGGCCGTGCCGTTGCTCGCCGGCTATGACGTGGACACCGACCAAGGCCGCATCTTCAGCTTCGACGTGGCTGGCGGCAAGTACGAGGAGCAACGGTTCGCCTCGATCGGCTCCGGGTCAGTCTTTGCCCGCGGCGCGCTGAAGAAGCTCTATCGCGATGGCATGAGCCTCGACGATGTGGTGCTGGCGCTGATGGAGGCCCTGTACGACGCCGCCGACGACGACTCGGCGACCGGCGGGCCCGACATGTCACGGCGCATCTATCCCATCGTCGCGACCGTCACGGCTGACGGCTACAACCGGCTGACCGACGAGGCGGCCGGCCGCCACGCCGAGACCGTCGTGACCGAGCGCATGCGGCTGCCGGACGGGCCGCCAGCCCCGCTGCACCCGGCAGCATCTTGATGTCTTGCTGACCCCACTCACGTAAGGAAGCGCCCCCGGTGTCGATGCCGTTCTACGTGTCACCTGAGCAGGTGATGAAGGACAAGGCCGACTACGCGCGCAAGCGCATCTCGCAGATCCGCAGCGGCGTTGTGATGACATGCGAGGCCGGGATCCTGCTCGTTGCCCCGAACCCGTCCAGGGCGCTGCGCAAGTTCAGCGAGATGTATGACCGCATCGCGTTCGCCGCGGTCGGCCGGTACAACGAGTTCGAGACGCTCCGGAAGGCCGGCGTGCGCTACGCGGACATGACCGGATTCACCTACGACCGCCGGGACGTGACCGCGCGCGGCCTGGCCGACTGGTACGGGCAGCTTCTCGGCTCCTTGTTCACCGACAGCCCCAAGCCGTACGAGGTCGAGATCGTCGTCGCCGAGGTCGGCAAGACAACGGCCGACGACGAGATCTACCGGATCACTTTCGAAGGGTCGGTAGCCGACGAGCACGGCTTCGTCGTTGTGGGGGGCCAGGCTGACCGGGTCGCGGCCGTACTCAAGGAGCAGTACAGCCCGTCCATGTCTCTCATCGAGGCGATGCGGCTCGCCATCGCGTCGCTCGCGGGGCAGGGCGACGGCAACTCCGAGCCGATGACCAGCGGACAGCTCGAGGTGGCCCTCCTGGAGCGCAGCCGGCCGCACCGGGCGTTCCGGCGGCTGACCGGCGCCCGCCTGGAAACTCTGCTGGCCGAGGCCAGGCCGGCGGCGGCCGGCCCGACGGCGGCGGCCAACGGATCATCGGGCGGACCTGCCGCCGGTGCGGACGCGGATGGCGGAGGCGCGGGACCGGAGACCCCAACCGGCGGGTCGGCTAACGGCGGGTCGGCTAACGGCGACTCAGCGGCCAGCGGCTCACCCGATGGCGGATCGCCAGATGACGGGTCGTCAGGGGGCGGTTCGGCTACGGACGGCGGAGATGGGTCCGGCGCGTAGTCTCAGTACCAGGGCCGTGCGCGGTCCGGCTCGACATCTCTGCTGGAGGACATCGTGACAGCTGACCTGGCGACCATCACCGGGATCGAGACGCCCACTGGCCTGCTCATCGGCGGCCAGTGGGCATCCGGGCGCGCCGGGACGCTGCCAGTCATCAACCCTGCGACCGAGGACGCGATCACCGAGGTGGCCGACGCGAGTCCGGAGGACGGCCTCGAGGCCGTCGGGGCTGCGGCGCAGGCGCTGCCCCGGTGGTCGGCCACGCCGCCGCGAGAGCGGGGCGAGTGCCTGCGGCGGGCCTATGAGCTGATGATCCAGCGCTCAGAGTCGCTGGCCAGGCTGATGGTGCTGGAGAACGGCAAAGCCCTGCGGGACGCGCGCGGCGAGATCGTGTACGCCGCCGAGTTCTTCCGGTGGTACTCAGAGGAGGCAGTCAGGCTCGACGGGCACCTGTCGCTCGCCCCGTCGGGCGCCAACCGGATCATGGTGGTGCGCCAGCCGGTGGGGGTCAGCTTCATGATCACGCCGTGGAACTTCCCGGCCGCGATGGCGACGCGGAAGATCGGCCCGGCGCTCGCCGCGGGCTGCACCGTCGTGCTTAAGCCGGCCAAGGAGACGCCGCTGACGGCGCTGGCAGTCGCGGGCATCCTTCTCGAGGCCGGCGTGCCGGACGGCGTCGTCAACGTGCTGCCGACCCGGAAACCGGGTCAGCTGACCGACGCGATCCTGGCCGACCCGCGTGTTCGCAAGCTGTCGTTCACCGGGTCGACCGAGGTTGGCCGGATGCTGCTTAAGCAAGCGTCCGACTACGTCATCAACTGCTCGATGGAGCTCGGTGGCAACGCCCCGTTCCTGGTCTTCGACGACGCGGACGTGGACGCGGCCGTGGACGGTGCGTTCCTCGCCAAGATGCGCAACGGTGGCGAAGCGTGCACGGCGGCGAATCGGTTCTACGTGCACGAGGAAGTGGCAGCGGAGTTCTCGCACAAGCTGGCGGCACGGCTCGGCGCGCTCCATGTCGGGCCCGGCCTGGAGGACGGCGTCGACCTCGGGCCGCTGGTGAACGCCGACACCCGCACGAAGGTCGCCGAGCTGGTGGAGTCCGCGACTGGCGACGGCGCGAAGGTGCTGACCGGCGGGCAGGCACCGGACCGCGTCGGCTACTACTACGAGCCGACCGTGCTGGACAGCGTGCCTGCGGACGCCGGGATCCTCAATGAGGAGATCTTTGGCCCGGTGGCGCCCATCGTGCGATTCTCCGACCCGGCCGATGCGATCGCGCTGGCGAACAACACCGAGTACGGCCTGGTGTCGTACGTGTATAGCGGTGATCTGCGCCGCGCGCTGCGCGCCGCTGAGGCGCTCGAGGCCGGAATGGTCGGCATCAACCGCGGCGTCGTCTCCGACCCGGCCGCGCCGTTCGGCGGCGTGAAGCAGTCGGGCCTTGGCCGCGAGGGCGCGCATGAGGGGCTGCTCGAGTACACCGAGACCAAGTACATCGCCGTCGACTGGTAGCTGAGCTCCGATGGACAGGCGAATCTTCGGGCTAGAGAACGAGTACGGGGTCACGTGCACGTTCCGGGGTCAGCGCAGGCTGTCGCCGGACGAGGTGGCCAGGTACCTGTTCCGGCGCGTCGTGTCGTGGGGGCGCAGCAGCAATGTGTTCCTGCGCAACGGCGCTCGGCTCTACCTTGACGTCGGCAGCCATCCCGAGTACGCCACGCCGGAGTGCGACAGCCTGATCGACCTCGTCACGCACGACAAGGCGGGCGAGCGGATCCTGGAGGGCCTGCTCGTCGACGCCGACACCCGGCTGCGCGAGGAAGGCATCGCTGGCGACATCTACCTGTTCAAGAACAACACGGACTCGGCCGGCAACTCCTATGGCTGTCACGAGAACTACCTCGTCGGGCGCCACGGCGAGTTTGGCCGGCTGGCGGACGTGCTCATCCCGTTCCTGGTGACCCGGCAGATCATCTGCGGCGCGGGCAAGGTGCTGCAGACGCCGCGCGGCGCGGTGTACTGCGTGAGCCAGCGCGCCGAGCACATCTGGGAAGGCGTGTCGTCGGCTACGACCAGGTCGCGGCCGATCATCAACACTCGCGACGAGCCGCACGCCGACGCTGAGCGATTCCGGCGGCTGCACGTGATCGTGGGCGACTCGAACATGAGCGAGACGACGATGCTGCTTAAGGTCGGCGCAACCGACCTGGTGCTGCGCATGGTGGAAGCCGGCATCGTGATGCGCGACCTGACGCTGGAGAACCCGATCCGGGCGATCAGGGATGTCAGCCACGACATGACCGGCCGGCGTCGCGTGCGGCTGGCCAACGGCCGTGAGGTCAGCGCGCTCGACATCCAGCAGGAATACCTGTCCAAGGCGCAGGACTTCACGGCGCGCAAGGGCGCGGACGCGGTCACTGCCAGGGTGCTCGAGCTGTGGGAGCGCACCCTGCGCGCGGTCGAGACGGGTGACCTGGGGCTGGTCTCCCGGGAGATCGACTGGATCACCAAGCTCCAGCTGATCGAGCGCTACCGGGCCAAGCACGACCTGCCGCTCGCGTCGCCGCGGGTCGCCCAGCTTGACCTCGCTTACCACGACGTGCACCGCGGCCGCGGCCTGTACTACCTGCTGCAAAAGCGCGGCGCGGTCGAGCGGGTGTGCCGCGACCTCGACATCTTCGCGGCCAAGTCGGTGCCGCCGCAGACCACGCGCGCGCGGCTGCGCGGGGAGTTCATCCGGCGCGCACAAGAGCGCCGCCGCGACTTTACCGTCGACTGGGTGCACCTGAAGCTGAACGACCAGGCGCAGCGGACGGTGCTGTGCAAGGACCCGTTCCGGTCGGTCGACGAGCGGGTAGAGAAGCTCATCGCCGGCATGTAGGGGCCAGGGCTCGTAATTTTTTGTGACAAACTACACGAAATGCTCGGCGGGCTGGCTACGCAAGATCAACTGCCCGAACGTTTGCGGGGAAACTCCCACCTCTTTGGAGTTTCCAGGCCGACGTTGCGGCCGAAGTTCTCGTGATCATGGGACGCCGGACGGCCCGCTGACACATTGCAGTCAGTCGGTAGCGATAGGCTGACTGGTCTTGACAAGCAACCCCTGAGGGAATACATGCGCCGCCTTGCTGCCGCCATCCTGGTCCCGACCGCTGCCTGCGCCGTCCTGGCCGGCTGCGGATCATCCGGATCGTCGAACGCCAACTCCAACGCCAGCGTCAAGGTGTCGGGCACTTTCGATAAGCAGCCGGCCGTCACGATCCCGAAGGCCAAGGCCAGTTCGAACCTCGTCGTCGCCAAGCCGATCAAGGGCTCTGGATCAGCCGTGCAGAGCGGCAACGCGATCCTGGCCAACGTCGTCCTTTACAAGTGGCACGGCACGTCGCACTCCCTGATTGACTCGACATACACCTCCGGTCCGCAGATGCTCCCGGCGCAGTTGGGCCTGACCGGCCTGACGACGGCGCTCAAGGGCGCTCGGGTCGGCGACCGGGTGGTAGCCGTCCTGCCGCCCAAGTACGGTTACGGCGCCACCGGCCAGCCCCGGCTTCAGATCACCGGCAAGGACACTGTCGTCTGGGTGATCGACGTCCTCCAGCAGTACCCGCCGACGGCATCGGCCTCTGGGGCACATGTCACCAACGGCGGCGGGTCGCTGCCCACCGTGACCGCCCCGCAGGCGGGTCAGGCGCCAGTCGTCACGATCCCGAAAACCGCGCCGCCAGCCAAGCTGTCGGTGACCACGCTGCTCAAGGGAACCGGGCCGAAGCTGGCGACGGGCGATACGGTCGTGGCCCAGTACGTGGGCTCAAACTGGCGGACCGGCAAGGTCTTCAGCGCCTCGTGGCCGTCAGCGCAGTCGCCGTCGGGCCTGCCGTTCAGCTTCAAGCTCGGCGGCGGCGTGATCGCCGGCTGGAGCCAGGGCCTGGCGGGCGTGCCGGTCGGCAGCCGCGTCATGCTCGTGATTCCCCCGGCGCTCGGCTATGGCCCGGTCGGCGGCCAGCCGAGCGCGGGCATCACGAAGACCGACAGCCTCGTGTTCGTCATCGACATCCTCGGCTCGCGGCCGGCCGGCTCTTAGGGTCACCGGCGGGCGCCTGGACCGGCAGGCGCCCGGACCGGTCCGGCGGTCGGCTGTGGTCAGTTCCAGCGCTCGAACGGCTCGGTGAGCTCAGCGCCTGCCAGGAACGCAGGCAGCAGGTCCGGCAGCCGCCCTGGGTAGAACCGCTCGGTGCTCGCCAGTACCTCGGCGACCTCCCACCAGCGGGCATCGACGTACTCCTCGGCTTCCTCGGCGGTCCGGCCGCCGTCGGCAACCGGCGGCGCATCGGCGTCGATGTCGACAGCGACGACGACCTCGTGCTGGAGCCGCCGGATCGCGCGCGCGGTCCAGGTCGCCGTGCGCCGCCAGCGCGGCGGGCCGACCTGCGCCGCGCTGATCTCCAGGCCAGTCTCCTCGCGGATCTCCCGGATCGCGGCCTGCTGGTAGGTCTCGCCCGGCTCGATGCCGCCGCCTGGCAGCTCCCACCAGTGCGAGTCGGCGCGGGACGGCAGCACCGCGCGGAACAGCAGGATCCGCCCGGCGCGGTCTCGCAGGACGACGCGCACGCAGGAGCGCTCCAGGTCGTAGTGTTCTGGCGGCCGGCCGGCGGCCGGGTCGCGCCTGAGCGCGGCGGCGTGCCGCCCGGCTGCCGCGGCCGCCAGGAAGTAGGCCAGATCCTCGGCCAGCCCGCGCCCCATAGTCGACAGCGGCACCGGGCAGTCGCGCAGGGCATCGGCCAGCCCGTCGACGCCGACGCGGACGAGATGGTGCCGGGCCGCCAGCGGCGCGGCGGCCGCGAGCACCTGCGCGCCGAAGTCGCCCGGCAGGTCGGGCACCACGATGTCGGCCGGGGCCAGCGCCACCCGGCCGTAAGCGGTCAGGCTGTGGTGGGAGATGCCGTGGTGCCGCGGGCGGGGATCGGCATCGCTAATCCGCAGCGACCCAACCGGGCGGCCGCCGAGCACCGCAGCGGCGTTGACGGCCTCGCCTGCCGCGACGCCCGAGAAGCCCCAGCGCGTGCCTGTGCCGAGGTTGCCAGGTCCCTGAGCCACGACTGCCAGTTCGGCGCGCAGGAGGTGGCGCGCCGCCAGCAGGCCGCTGTGCAGGCTGACGGTCTCCAGGTCGCCGCCGAATGCCTGGCCTACGGTCACAGTGCCGGCGAGCCAGCCGGCCTGCGTCAGTGCGGCGGTCGTCCGGGAGAACCAGGCAGGCAGGGCGCCACCGTCCAGCATCACGTAGGCAACTCGAGGCGCCGAATCTGCCCGCGAGGCGCCCGGCCGATCGGCGCGATAACCCGCCACGATGGCCGGCAGCGCAGAGTGCAGATCGGCCACGACGACCGGGAGGCCCGCCAGGTCGTCGGCCTCGCGCAGCACCTCATGCGAGGCCGAACCCTGCTCATCGGCCCCGAACACGCGGGCCTGGAGCGGGGTGTACCTCGCCTTCATGAGGTGTCCGCGCTCCGGCCCGGCTTCCGGGAGCCGGTCGGGGATAGCGACGACCAGCGCGTACCCGCCGGTGCCGAGACCAAGGTCGAGCGCCGAGGTATTCAGCAGCACCCGGTCGCCTGGCTGCGGTGTGCCCGTCAGGTGCGGGTAGGCCAGCGCCCGCACTGCTTCCTCACCAGCCGCACCCGCCCCGCCGCCGATGACGCGGACCTCGACTTCCAGCGCTCCGTTCCACGACTGGCCGAGCGCGGATACTTCGCCTGTTCGCCACCTGATCACTCCGGCAGGGTAGCGTCGGTTGCGAGAGGGGATGGGGATGTCCAGGCGGAAGACTGAGCGGCTGCTGAGCCTCGTGGTCTGCTTGCTGTCCGCGCGCAGGTATCTCACCGCGACGCAGATCAGGGCGGCGGTGCCTGGCTACCCGGAGTCCTTCGAGGCGTTCAAGCGCATGTTCGAGCGGGACAAGGATGAGCTTCGCGAGCTCGGTATCCCGCTGGAGACTGGCATGAACTCGCCCAGCGACGAGGAGTCCGGCTACCGGATCTCGCGCCAGGCCTACGAGCTGCCCGACATCAGGCTGGAGCCTGACGAGGTCGCGGTGCTCGGCCTGGCGGCGCGAGTCTGGCGACGCGCCGAGCTGGCCGGCGCGGCGGAGGGCGCGCTGCTCAAGCTCCGCGCCGCCGGCATCGACGCCGAGGACCTGACACAGCCGGGGATCGAGCCGCGCGTGCAGACGCCGGAAGCCGCGTTCGGGCCGCTGTGGGAAGCGGTGCGCGACCAGCGCCCGGTTGCCTTCGGCTACCGCGCCGCCGGGCGGAGCGCGGCGCAGCCACGCAACCTCGAGCCGTGGGGCGTAGTGAACCGGCGGGGCCGCTGGTATGTCGTCGGGCAGGACACCGACAGGCAGGCCGAGCGCGTCTTCCGGCTCAGTCGCATCGACGGCGCGGTGACGTTCACCGGGCCGGCTGGATCAGTGACCGTGCCACCCGGCACGGACGTCCGCGCCGCTGTGCGCGACTGGGATAGCGAGGCGTCGGCGCCCCGCAGTTGCCTGCTGAGGGTGCGATCAGGGGCCGGCTACGGGCTGCGCCGGCACGCGGTGAGCGTCGAGGCCGACGATGTGCCCGGCTGGGATCGGGTGGAGCTCACGTATTCCGACACGAGCTGGTGGAGCGAGCACGTGGCGTCCTTCGGTGCCGACGTGGTGGTGCTCGAGCCGACCGATCTGCGGGACGCGGTAATCGGCCGGCTGAAGGGGGTGCTGGCATGACGGCGGTGCTTTCATGACCACGGGGCCCGCGACTGCCACCGAGCGGCTCCAGCGACTGCTGGCGCTCGTGCCGTATGTCGTCAGCCGGAACGTGGTCGGGATGGAGGAAACGGCCGCGGCGTTCGGGATCACCGAGCGCGAGCTCGTCGACGACCTCAACCTGTTGTGGTGCGTGGAGCTGCGCTCGCCGGATCCGTACTGCCCGATCGACCTGTCCTACGAGGGCGGGGAGATCGTCGTCAGCGAGGCGGAGGCGATCGACCGCCCGCTGCGCCTCGGGGTGGACGAGGCCAGCGCCCTGCTGATCGCGCTGCGGATGCTGGCCGAGCTGCCCGCGATAGGGGCCGGGTCAGCGCTGAGCCGGACCATCGCCAAGCTAGAGCAGGCAGCCGGCGCGGCGGCCGGCCCGAGCGCCCAGGTGGCCGTCCAGGTCGACCACATCGCCGCGCAGTCGACGGCCGCGCAGGTGGCCGACGCGCTCAACCGGGACAGGCGACTCCACATCGCCTATTACGTGCCCGGCCGTGACGAGGCGACAGAGCGGGACGTGGACCCGATGCGACTGCTGGTCGTCGAGGGCCGGAGCTATCTGGAGGGGTGGTGCCGCCGCGCCGAGGACGTCCGGCTGTTCCGGCTCGACCGCATCCTCGCGATCGAGGTCCTTGACGTGGCCAGCGACGTGCCGGCCAGCGCTGAACACGTCGATGTGGACCACGGCCTGTTCCGGCCGTCGCCACAGGACGTCCACGTCGTGTTCGAGCTGTCCGCGGCCGGGCGCTGGGTGGCCGAGTACTACCCGGCCGAGCGGGTGGACGAGCTGCCGGACGGCTGGCTCCGGGTCGACCTTCGGACGCCAGACACGCAGTGGGTGCGCCGGCTAGCGCTGCGCCTCGGGGAGGACGGCCGTCTCGTCTCGCCCCCGGAGCTCGCCGAGCAGGTCATCGCCGACGCCACGGCCGCGCTCAGCCACTATGCGTAGCACCAGCCGACTTGAGCCGCCGAAATATCGCGTTTAAACCGCTGGTCACCGATCCGCTGCGGGGGCGGATACATCCGGCCTTCTGGCTAGAAGCCGCGTGTACACTCAGTGGGCGAGGAGCGCGGGCTCCGCTGAATGGGGACTGGTATGGGCGGCGATCTGTTTGCACCGTGGCACATCATCATTCTGGTGGTTGTGCTCGTCATCCTGTTCGGGGCTAAGCGGCTCCCAGGCGCGGCTCAGTCGCTCGGCAGCTCCATTGGCATCTTCCGGAGGTCGGTCCAGGGCCAGAACAAGGACGAGACCGACAGCGCCGCCAGTGGGACCGGGGCAAGCTGGGCGACGACCCCGCCAGCCGTGACCGCTGCGCCGCCCGCCACCGACTCGACCGAGCAGCAGCTCGCCGACCTCCAGCGGCAGGTATCGGACCTGCAGCGGCAGTCGGCGGAGAGCACCGGACAGGCCTCCGAAGCGCAGACCAGCCGGCCTATCTAGCTGCCAGCTGAGTGGCCGTGGCAGACGACGGGCTGACCCCCGAGCCCCAGGCGGACCTAGGGCTCACGGGGCGATCCAACCCAGAGGCACGGATGCCTCTGATGGAGCACCTCCGCGAGCTGCGCAATCGCGTGATCAAGATTGCACTCGCGGTCACGGTCGGCTCGATCGTCGGCTGGTTCGTCTACGGGCCTGTCTGGAACTTCATCAGCGCCCCCTACTGCAAGCTCCCGCAGCCCAAAGGGTTCGGGACACTCGTCCTGCACCAGAGCTGCCAGCTCTACGTCAACGGGCTGTTCGACTCCCTGTTCCTGAAGCTGCAGATCTCCATAGCGACTGGCGTCATCCTGGCTGCGCCGATCTGGCTCTATCAGGTCTGGGCGTTCATCGCGCCTGGGCTGTACAGGCGCGAGCGCCGCTGGGCCTACTACTTCGTCGGCGCCGCGATTCCGCTCTTCGCGATCGGCGCCACGATCGCCTACTTCGCCATGACCAAGGGCCTGCATTTCCTGCTGGGTCTGGTTCCGAAGCACACGACGGCACTGATCACTATCAACACGTACCTCGGCTATGCCGGCGCGATGCTGCTGATCTTCGGCATCGCCTTCGAGCTACCACTGGTGTTCGTCATGCTGAACATGGCCGGCGTGCTGACGCACGAGCGCTTCCGGAAGTGGCGCCGGATGATCATCTTCCTGGTGTTCGCGTTCGCGGCCATCTTCACGCCGAGCCCAGATCCGATCAGTATGCTGCTGCTCGCGTTGCCCTGCGTCGTGCTCGTAGAGGCGTCCGAGGTCTTTGCCTGGGCCAACGACAGGCGCCGCGCTAAGAGCGGCAGCCTGGCGTTCCCCGGCCTGACGGACGCCGAGGTCGCGGCGTACGGCCTGGACACGCCGCTGGATGAGCACGCCGACGCCGGCACGAGCGCACCGGCCAACTAGGGCGTGCTGCGCCTTAGGCCCGTTCTGGGCCGCTTAGGCTTGGCTCATGAGCCCGGAGGCAGATCCAGCGCATCACGGTGACCGACCCGGGCTTGCCGCGTTCCGGTCTCTGTATGACTTTGACTTTGACGGCTTCCAGGTAGCGGCGTGCGACGCGCTCGAGGGCGGTCACGGCGTGCTGGTCGCGGCGCCGACGGGATCCGGCAAGACGGTCGTGGGCGAGTTCGCCGTCCACCTGGCCCTGGCTGAGGGCCGCAAGTGCTTCTACACCACGCCGATCAAGGCGCTGTCGAACCAGAAGTACGCCGACCTGGTCAGCCGCTACGGGTCGGCCAAGGTGGGCCTCCTGACCGGCGACAACAGCATCAACGGCGAGGCGCCGATCGTCGTGATGACGACCGAGGTCCTGCGCAACATGCTGTATGCCGGGTCGGTGACGCTCTCCGGTCTTGGCTACGTCGTCCTGGATGAGGTGCACTACCTCGCCGACCGGCTGCGCGGCGCGGTCTGGGAAGAAGTGATCATCCAGCTGTCCGAGGCCGTACAGGTGGTCGCGCTGTCTGCCACCGTGAGCAACGCGGAGGAGTTCGGCGACTGGCTCGAGCAGGTTCGCGGCGGCACTACCGTGATCGTGGACGAGATCAGGCCTGTCCCGCTGTGGCAGCACATGCTGGTCGGCCGGCGACTGTACGACCTATTCGCTCGGAACGGGGCCGTGAGTCCCGAGCTTCGTCGCCTCGCGCAGCGCGATGTGGTCGCCGACCGGCCGGGGCGGCAGCGGCCCGGCCGCGGTGCAGGCCACGCTCACCGGCAGGTCCGGTACCGGCCGCCGAGCCGCCCCGAGGTGATCGAGCGCCTGGACGCCGAGGGGCTGCTGCCGGCGATCACGTTCATCTTCAGCCGGGCTGGCTGCGACGCCGCCGTGCAGCAGTGCCTCGCCGCGGGGTTGCGCCTGACCACGCCCGAGGAGTCGGCCGAGATCGCCAGGATCGCAGCGGAGCGGACCGCGGGGCTGGCCGACGCCGACCTGGCCGTGCTCGGCTACGCCGACTGGCTGACCGGGCTGCGGCGCGGCATCGCCGCGCACCACGCCGGCCTGCTGCCGACGTTCAAGGAAGTGGTCGAGGAACTGTTCGCGGCCGGCCTGATCCGCGCCGTGTTCGCCACCGAGACGCTCGCGCTCGGCATCAACATGCCGGCCAGGACCGTGGTCATCGAGAAGCTTGACAAGTGGAACGGTGAGCATCACGCCGACCTGACGGCGGGGGAGTACACGCAGCTGACCGGCCGGGCTGGCCGGCGCGGCATCGACATCGAAGGCCACGCGGTGGTCCGCTGGCAGCCGGCCGTGGACCCGCTGGCGGTCGCCGGGCTGGCCGGCACCCGGACGTACCCGCTGACCTCCAGTTTCCGGCCGACATACAACATGGCCGTCAACCTGGTTGGGCAGGTCGGGCGGGTGCGCGCGGCGCGGCTCCTGGAGTCGTCGTTCGCCCAGTTCCAGGCCGACCGCGGAGTGGTCGGGCTCGCCCGGCAGGCGGCCAGGCTGCGCGAGCAGATCGCCGGGCTGAACGTGACCTGCGAGCTCGGCGACATCGCGAGCTACGACGAGATCCGCCGCGAGCTGGCTGAGCTGGAGCGCGCAGAGTCCCGGCGGGTTTCGGCCACGCGACAGGCCGAGGCCATCGCGTCGGTGGCGAAGCTGCGGCCAGGCGACATCATCGAAGTGCCCGGCGGCCGGCAGGCGGGTGTGGCCGTCGTGCTGCAGCCTGGCGGCGGCGGCAACGGCGACCGGCGGCCGCTGCCGCTCGTGCTCACCGCCGACCGGCAGGTGAAGCGGCTGTCGATGGCCGATTTCCCGGTGCCGGTCAGTCCGATCGAGCGGATCAGGATCCCGGCGTCGTTCAGTCCGCGTTCGCCGGCGGCGCGCCGCGACCTTGTCTCGACCGTGCGCAACCGGCTCGCCGGGCGAGATTTGCCGAGTGCGGGCAGCGGCGTCGGCGGGCCCGCAGGCGCGCGGCCCGGCAGCCGCCCGGCGGAAGCCGGCGCGGCGATCGATTCGCTGCGCAAGCGGCTGCGGCGGCATTCGTGTCACGGCTGTCCGGACATGCAGCTGCATCTGCGCGACCTGGCCAGGCGCGCCCGGCTTGAGCGGGAAGCCGAGGCGTTCGAGCAGCGCGTCTCGGGCCGGTCGCACGTGCTCGCGCGGACATTCGAGCGGGTCTGCGCTGTGCTCGCCGAGCTGGGCTACATGGCTGGCGACGAGGTCACCGCCGACGGCCGCCGGCTCGCCGCCTTGTACACCGAGCTTGACCTGCTCGCCGCCGAGTGCGTGCGCCGCGGCACGTGGGCCGGCCTGACGCCGGCCGACCTGGCCGCCTGCATTTCGGCGCTGACGTTCGAGTCGCGGCGCCCGGACGACGCCGCCCCGGTCCGGCTGCCGCACGGCAGGGCCCGCGAGGTCCTGGCGGAGATGCAAAGCCTGTGGGGTGAGCTGGCGGCGATCGAGGACAGCCAGCACCTGTCCTTCCTGCGCGAGCCCGATGTCGGGTTTGCCTGGACCGTTCATTCCTGGGCGCGCGGCACGTCGCTAGAGAAACTTGTTGACGCCGAGCTGACGGCCGGCGACTTCGTGCGCGCCATGAAGCAGCTCATCGACCTGCTGAGCCAGATAGCGGTCGTGGCCGGGAGCGCGGCATCCGCAGGCGGACCGCCGTCCGCGGGCGCCGAGCTGGCCGCTACCGCCCGAGCCGCGATCGACCTGGTGCGCCGCGGCGTAGTGGCCTACTCCTCCGTGGGCGATTGAGCGGTTCCGCGCGGAAACTCGGTTGCGTGGCCTGGCTCAGTCGTCGAGGCTCAGTGACCATGACGGCTCAGTTGGCTGACGTGGCGGTCCGGCAACTCGTCGCGGACGACTGGGCGCAAGCGCGCAGCGCGCGGCTGGCGGCGCTGGCCGATGCCCCGTACGCGTTCTCGTCGACGCTCGCAAAGGAGCAGGCCTACGACGAACGGCTCTGGCGCCGCCGGGCGGGATCCGGCCGGACGTTCGGCGCGTTCGACGGCGCGACTATCGTCGGCCTCGCGACGGGCATTCCCGTTGACGAGCTTGACGGGCACGCCGCATCTAGCCCCGGGGCGGGCGGCGAACGGCCTGGCAGCGCACAGCCGACCTGGCAACTTGTTGGCATGTGGGTTGCGCCGGCCTACCGCGGCCAGGGCGTGGCCGACCGGCTCGTCGATGCAGTGTGCGAGCGAGCGCGCCATGCGGACGCAGGCACGGTCGCGCTCTGGGTAACCGAGATGAACGACCGTGCCATCGCCTTCTACCGACGGCTCGGCTTCGCGCCGACTGGAGTGCGGCAGCCCGTCCGACCCGAGGAGCCCGACCGCTGGGAAAAGGAGCTTGCACTCCGGCTGCGCTAAGGACTAGGGCGTGCCAGCGAGCGCCCGCACTGGCAAGTCATACGTGCGGCGCACGCTGCTGCCGAGGCGGGTGATGTCGGCACCGTAGACGTGCAGCGAGATCGCGACGTCATCGCCGATGTTGCGAACCCGGTGAATATCACCGGGCGGCGCGAAGCCACTGACCTCACCTGGCATGTTCTGGTTGCGCCCGACTTCCGTCAGGCACGTGCCGTCGCGATCGGGCGCGTAGAGCTCTTCGTACTCGATGCCCTGCACGACGCCGAAGACGCACCAGGTGACGTGGTCGTGGATGGGCGTCACCTGGCCAGGTCGCCAGACCATCGCGGTGACGGAGAACGACCCGTCCGGTTCGGTGTGCAGCACGTGGCAGCGGTAGCCAGCTGCGTCGCCAGTCCGCTCAGCCGGAGTGAGGATGTCTGCCGCGGGCAGATGCGTCCGCAGTTCCGCGGCGGCGAACTTGGCGGTCTGCTGCCAGTCGGCGTGCCGCCTCGTCGCCGACCGGATGGCACGAACTAGGTCGGCTGGACATCGGGTACGGACCGGGCTCACGACGGTCATACCGCGCCTCCATGCCTACTGGATCAGTCGCCAAAATCCTACGGCCCGGCCCTGGCCGACCTCCAATGCCAACTATCCATAGGTCGATAGCGCTGGCCTATGGCAGTGCGGCGCCCGTGTCCGTACCTCTGCAGGCGTCGGTACCTGTCTAGGCGTCGGTACCCGGCTTGGCGACGGCGCGGGCACCGGTCTCGGCCGCGGCCTCGGCGGCCGGCGCTGGCCCGCCCTGCCGGTACGGCTCGAGCCGCGCCGACACGAGCTGCCAGCTGCTCAGGGTCTCGATGACTGCTAGCTGGGCACAGGCCAGGTCCTCGGTCATGCACACGATCTCGAGCTGCTCGCCGCGACGGGTGAACACGAGGCGGGCCTGCGTCTTGCCGCTGACGAACCCGCTGATTTGGGAGCCAGTCGGGGTCTGCGTAACGACTAGCTTGTCGAACGTCGAAGTAGTCACGAACAGTAATGTAACGATTACTAAGAGCCTTCGCAGGATTTTCTGATCATCGCGGCAATTGCGCTGGGCCGCGGGCTGCGCCGGCTGGCAGGATGCCGACATGGGGACGACCATGCTGCTGGACGCGGCCTCGATGTATTTCCGGGCGTTTTACGGCGTGCCCGAGACGATGAAGGCGCCGGACGGCACGCCGGTCAACGCGGTCAAAGGGCTGCTCGACATGATCACGCGGCTGCTGCGCGCGCGCCATCCAACGCGGCTGATCGCGTGCATGGATGCTAGCTGGCGCCCGGCGTTCCGGGTTGCAGCCCTTCCGTCATACAAATCCCACCGGGCCAACCCGGACGGGTCGGAGCAAGTGCCGGCGGCGCTCAATGTGCAGCTGCCGATAATCGTGGACGTGCTGTCGGCCACCGGGATCGTGATGGCGTGGGCCGACGGATACGAAGCCGACGACATCATCGGCTCGCTCGCCGCGCAGGCCAGCGAGCCCGTGGAGGTCGTCACCGGGGACCGGGACCTGTTCCAGGTCGTTGACGACGAGCGCGACATCAAGGTCGCCTATATCGGCAAGGGCGTGGCGAACGTCGAGCTCATGGACGAGGCGGCTATCACCGCGAAGTACCACATCCCCGGCCGGTCGTACGCGTCGTTCGCGGCGCTTCGCGGTGACCCGAGCGACGGTCTGCCCGGCGTGCCGGGCGTGGGCGAGAAGACCGCGGCTGCCCTGGTGCGCGTCTTCGGGTCGGTCGCGGCGATGCTGGCGGCGATCGATGCCGGCCATGGCGGCTTTCCCGCGGGCAGTCGCGCGAAGCTCGTCGCGGCGCGTCCGTACCTCGAGGCCTGCATGCCGGTGGTGCGTGTCGCAACCGATGCGCCGGTGAAGCTCGCCGGCGGGGAACTACCGTCCACGCCGGCAGATCCGGCCAGGGTAGGCGCCCTCGATGACCGCTTCGCCCTCGGCTCGTCGCTAAGCCGGCTGCTGGCGGCGCTTGCGTCTGCACCGTGACCGATGACCTGAGATGATGCTGACTGCGGTGGCGGGCAATGGTGCAAGCACTGGAGGGCGTAGTGGGACACGACCAGCAGGGAACGGGGCTCTTCCCGGCGACTCGCCTGCCGGAGGTCGCGGCCGCCACAGCTAATGCGGGGCTGGATGCGCTGCTGCTCACGCCGGGGCCCGACCTGCGGTACGTGACCGGGTACGACGCGCACGCGCTCGAGCGGCTCACGTGCCTCACGGTGCCTGCGAACGGCGACGCGTTCCTAGTCGTGCCCCGCCTGGAAGTCCCGGCCGCGGACGCCTCCCCGGCCGGGCGCCTTGACCTGGAGATCGTGGGCTGGGACGAGACCGACGATCCGTACGCCCTGGTGGCCCGTCGGCTCGGCGACGTCGCTTCGGTCGGACTCGCGGACCGGATGTGGGCGCTGATGGTGTTGCGGTTCCGCGCGGCGCTGCCCCGCGCACGCCAGGGTCTGGCCAGCATGGCGCTGCGGGACCTGCGCGCGCGCAAGAGCCCCGCCGAGGTGGCCGCGTTGCTGGCGGCCGGCGAGGCGATCGACAGGGTGCACGCGCAAGTCCCGGGCTGGCTCCGACCCGGCCGGAGCGAACGAGATATCGCGGCCGACATCAGCGACGCGATCCTGGCCGCGGGGCACGCCACCGTCGATTTCGCGATCGTGGCCTCCGGCCCGAACGCAGCCAGCCCGCATCACTCGGCCGCCGACCGCGTCTTGCAGCCCGGTGACGCCGTCGTCGTCGATATTGGCGGCACGATGCCCAGCGGCTACTGCTCGGACTGCACGCGGACCTACACGATCGGCGCGCCGCCGGCGGACTTCGCTGAGTACTACCAGGTGCTGAAGGACGCGCAGGACGCAGCGTGCGCCGCGGTCCGGCCCGGCGTCACGGCCGAGGCCGTGGACGCGGCTGCCCGCGAGCCGATCACCGCGGCCGGCTTCGGCGCCTACTTCGTGCACCGGACCGGTCACGGCATCGGCCTGGAGACGCATGAGGACCCCTACATCGTGTCCGGCAACACCGAGGTGATCGAGCCTGGGCACGCGTTCTCTATCGAGCCCGGCATCTACCCAGGGCCGCACGGAGCCCGGATCGAAGACATCGTGGTCTGTACCGCGGACGGCTTTCAGCGGCTGAACAACCTGAGCCGGGATCTGGTAGTGGTGGCTGGCTGATGCCCGTCGAACGCGAGGCGCGGGACGACACGACGGCTGCGCTGTTCGGCCTGGCCCGTGATATCGCCGACGCGGAACTGCGGCCGCGCGTCGCCGACGCCGAGCGCGAGGGCAGGTTCCCGCGCGCGGAGTTCCGGACGCTGGGCCGGGCGGGCCTGCTCGGCCTGCCTTACCCGGAAGAGCAGGGCGGTGGCGGTCAGCCGTACGAGACCTACCTGCAGGTCGTCGAAGAGCTAGCGACCGCGTGGCTCGCGGTGGGCCTCGGCGTCAGCGTGCACACGCTCACCTGCTACCCGATCGCAACGGCTGGCACCGGCGGGCAGCGCGACCGATGGCTGCCCGGCATGCTCGGCGGCGACCAGCTCGGGGCTTACTGCCTGTCCGAGCCTGGCAGCGGATCCGACGCGGCCGGGCTGGTGACCAGGGCCGCTGCCGACGGTGACGAGTTCGTGATCGACGGCGTGAAAGCGTGGATCACGCACGGCGGGCAGGCCGACTTCTACACCCTGTTCGCCCGTACGTCGGGCGACGGTGCCGGACCGGAGCGCGCTCGCGGCATCAGCTGCTTCCACGTCCCGGCCGCGACGCCCGGCGTGTCCGCCGCGCCGCCTGAGCACAAGATGGGCATGCGCAGCTCGACGACCGCGCAGATGCGTTTCGAGTCGGCGAGGGTGGCCGCGGCCAATCTGGTCGGTGAGCCCGGCACGGGCTTCCGCATCGCGCTTGGCGCGCTGGACGCTGGCCGGCTCGGCATCGCCGCGTGCGCGACGGGCGTGGCGCAAGCCGCGCTGGACTGCGCCGTCGGCTACGCCCGGAACCGGGTCCAGTTCGGGCGGCCGGTCATCGATTTCGAGGGACTTCAGTTCATGCTGGCCGACATGGCGACGGGCGTCGCGGCGGCGCGCGCCTTGTACCTGGCCGCGGCGAGGCGCAAGGACGCTGGCCTGCCCTACGGCCAGCAGGCCGCGATGGCGAAGCTGCTCGCCACCGACACCGCCATGCGCGTCACCATCGACGCGGTCCAGGTGCTCGGTGGCTACGGATACGTCGAGGACTTCCCGGCCGAGCGGCTGATGCGTGAGGCCAAGGTGCTGCAGATCGTCGAGGGCACGAACCAGATCCAGCGACTCGTCATCGGCCGGGAACTGGCCCGGACGGGCTAGCCGGCCTGGACGGGCTAGCCGGCCTGGCGCCGGGCGACGATGCCCTCGGCTGGACCGAGCCCCGGCGCGCCGGGGCCCGTGCGCACGAGGATCTCGCCGGCCTGCGCGGGCAGCGGCGCTGGCGTCGGCGTGAGGTTGGCGGCGACCAGCAGCGACCCGGTGGCGTACGCCCAGACACCGGG
Source organism: Streptosporangiaceae bacterium (assembly GCA_035472835.1). Lineage (GTDB taxonomy): Bacteria > Actinomycetota > Actinomycetes > Streptosporangiales > Streptosporangiaceae > JAJYUU01. The sequence goes on from DATIOU010000137.1 coordinate 20,755, forward strand.
CGCTGCCGGGAGCCGCTGATATCCGGCCAGGCCGCCGGCCAGCTCGGCTCGGCGCACGTCGACCAGCCGCCGGCACAGCGACCAGACCGATGCGGGATCGTCGCGCTGATCGCTCACGTTCACCTCGGCCGGGCCGATCGGCAGCCACGGCGTGACGGCCGGGTCACAAAAGCCGGCGCCGGGCGTGCCGGCCCAGCGCATAGGCGTCCGACTGCGGTCGCGCTGGCCCTGCGGGCTGTCGCCGCGCGTCATCGGATCGCGCCGAAGGCGAGCCGGGACAGCTACGTCGGTCTGTGTGCCTGCAGATTGGCAACCCCGTATCCGGGACGAGTTCTTCATGAAGCTCGCGCTCAGCCAGCTGTCTGGCACTTCCGATCGGCTGGGCCTGATCAACCGGCAGCGCCGTCACTACCTGACGCAGATGCGGAGCCTGTCGGACCTGGCGGTCACGGCGGATCGGCAGATACCCAGACTTCTCATCGAAGGTGCGATGCTGCACCTGCAAGCCGACCTCGACTGGCTACAGCGCTGTCAGGAAGAGTTCTTGTGAGCGGCACCGGAAGGAGCGGGGACGACCGCCGAGTGCGCGACCAACCCGTGGCAAAGCTGGGCGTCGCCGTGACCTCAGCTCAGGGCTTCTACCCGGATCAGACACCGGGTCTGATCTGGGTCCTGCCCGCCCTGCTGCGGCATATCGAGCCGATCGCCGGCCGCACCGAGGAGATCGTCGGGTTGCGGATCGCCGACCCGGCCGCGACTAACCTGGTCGTCCAGCAAGTCGTGACGCAGCTAGGCAGCAGCGCGGTCGGCACGGTCTCGACCTGGCAGCAGGTGAAGCAGTCCATGTCGCGCCGTGACCCGC
>DATIOU010000138.1:0-66656 GCA_035472835.1 Streptosporangiaceae bacterium
TCGCTTTGGCTCAGCGTGACCAGCGTGCCGCCCTCGTCCTCGGCCAGCTCGAACTGCACCGTGGTCTCGACTGCGTCGACGGTCCAGGCGAACCGGAGGGTGCGCTCGTCCACGTGCAGCACGCGCTGGTGCGGCTCGACGCCGTCCGCCGCGTAGCGGCCACAGAACTCGTACTTGCCGGGCAGGTCGACGTCGGCGTGCTCGGCCAGCCACACGTGCAGCGCGGCCGGGTCGGTCAGCGCCTCGTACACGACCTTCGGTGGGGCCGGCGCGACCGCGCGCAAGCGCAGGTCAGGCTCGATCATCGGGATCTCCCTTCGGATAGCAGGCAACGGCCAGACGGAAGGCGTCGCCCTCGGAACCGCCGTAGCGGGTGAAGAGGTCCTGCAGCGTCCGCTGCACATCGTCGAGGAATGCCTTGCGCTCCTCCGGGCGCACTCGGATGTCCCCGGACACGCCGATCGAGGGCAGGTCCGGACGGGTGAGGTCGAGCGCGGCGATGTCCGCCTGCACGTCCTCCATCAGGTCGTGCAGGTAGCCCAGGCTGAGCCGGTCGCGGGTCTGCCGCAGCCCGATCCGGCCGACCAGGCCCGGGGACAGCCAGTAGGACCGGTCGGCCGCCTGGTAGATCCCCTCGTGGATCCCGCGCACCCGGCGCTCGGCCACCTGACGGACCAGGCCGGCCTCGACCAGGCGCTTCACGTGGTAGTAGACCCGCTGCGGGGTCTGGTCGAGCTCAACCGCCAGCTCGGTGCACGACCGGGGCTCGGCGAGCTGCCGCAGCACTTCGATCCGCTGCGGCTTGAGCAAGACCTCAGCCTGCTCGATCTCGTCGAGGTAGATGACGTCTCATTACGAAAATCAATCCTTACGTAAAGAGCAGGTACGCCGAGAGCAGGGTGGTCTTGGCACCGGCACGGCACGGCTCAACGAGCGCGCACTGCTCGTCGGTCAAGTCCGAGGGGAACCTCCGCCTCCCAGACACCCGGCCACCCTGATGGCCTCGACGTTCACGGTCACGCAGGCACGCCGACCAAGATCCAAAAGCTTCTCAAACACGCTCTGAGTTGCTGGGAGGGTGCCAAAACCGTTTGACGGCTCGGCGCAGGCGATCAAGGCTGCCGCCATGACGAGCCGCATATCGCATACGTCGTTTGATGCGCTGGATGCCTACGCGCAGTCGGTCTTCTGGTCGCAGGTGCTGGGCTTCACCGAAGATCCGGACGATCCGAACGAGCCCGGCCACGAGGAGTGCCTCATCATGTCGCAGGACCGCAGCCAGCTGCTGCTCTTCGTTACCGTCCCGGACAGCAAGGTCGTGAAGAACCGAGTCCACCTGGACATGAGGCCAACCGATCGCACGCGGGAACAGGAGACTGAGCGAGTCATCGCGCTCGGCGCGACGAAGCTGGCCGATCATCGGCGGCCCGACGGCAGCGGCTGGATTACGCTCGCCGATCCAGAGGGCAACGAGTTCTGCATCTTGTCGAAGGATCCCGCCCGTTCCGGCGCGACCACCTGACCGCAGGACCACTCGGCTCTAGTGGGGCGGGCATGGCGGATGGGTGCTGCCGAGGCGGCGGTAGCTACTGTTTGAATGTGATACTTCGGCTGTTACCTGGATTGCGGACGGGAGCAGCTGATGACGGAGCGAGTGGCCGGCGGGGCCGAGGAGTTTGAGGCAAAGCTGGCCTCGTTCGTCCGAGAGAACAGGCTGTATGGAGCGGCTGCTGGCATCGTCTATGACAGCGAGCTCGCCTGGTCCGGCGGAGCCGGGTTCGCGGACGTCGCCAGTGAACGCCTGTCCGGGCCGGACGTGCTGTACCGGATCGCTTCCATCACGAAGACCTTCACCGGCACGGCGATCCTCCAGCTTCGGGACGCTGGGATGCTCGACCTCGATGACCCGGTGGTCAAGTGGGTCCCTGAACTGACCGACAGTGCAAGCCCGGAGGCGATCGGGGGCGTCACCATCCGGCGGCTGCTGTCGCACGAGTCCGGGCTGGTCAGCGAGCCGCCCGGGACCGACTTCACGGCCATACCGCCGAGTTATCAGGGCGTGGTGGCGCGGAACCTCGAGCGGGTGGGCGAGATCTTTACCGCAGTGGCGCCGAATACGCAGCTCAAGTACTGCAACCTCGGTTACCAGCTGCTCGGCGAGATCGTCAGCCGGGTTGGTGGAATCCCGTATCCCCAGTACGTTGCCGAGCGGATACTGACGCCGCTGCACATGTCCTCGACCGGGTTCGAACCCCTCGATCCGGCGCTGGCAGCACGGTGCGCGGTCGGCTACTCCGGGCGGGCGTTCTCCGACGAGTTGTCAGTAGCTCCGTCGATGCCTCCGATCTGGGCCGAGGGCGGACTGTGGTCGAGCGTCGCCGATCTCGGGCGGTGGCTCGTGTTCCAGCTCGCAGCCCATCCTGGTCGGCCGGGCAGCGACGCCGAGGTGGCTGAGTCGCCTGTTCTGTCGGCTGCAACGCGCCGGGAGATGCACAAGCCGCGCTACCTGAGCGACGAGGAATGGTCGAACGCGTGGGGTGTCTCCTGGTACTCGGTGCGAAAGGATGACGTTACCTGGGTGCAGCACTCCGGCGGCCTGCCCGGCTTCACGTCCAATGCCTGCTTCGACCGCTCGACGCGAGTGGGCGCCATCGTGCTGGTGAACGGGTTGGCTGACGCATCGGGCCTGGCCATGGCGCTGGGTGCCCAGGCCCGCGAGCTTGCCGAGGCCGCGCCCCCTCGTCTAGCCGCGCCGACGCCAATGCCCGCGGACTTGCAGCCGCTCCTCGGGCTGTACGCGCCCGCCGATATGAGCTTCTTGCTGCGGATTGAGTGGCGGGACGGGAAACTGTCGGCCGTCGACGGCAGCGGACCGGGCGAGATCATGCCGTTGGAGCGAGATAGCGAGGCCGGTAGTTTCGTAGTCGCGCCGGGGTTCCGGCAATCCGGGGAGCCGCTTGTCTTCCAGCGCCGATCAGACGGTGCGGTGACCTCGTTGCTGATGGGCGGCGGTTCGCTGGTGCGACTCGACCCGGTGGCCTGAGCTGTCAGCGCCGGCCGGCCCGGTCGGCTGCCGGCCCGCAGTTGGCAACCCCTCAGCGCATGGAGGTGCCCCCAGGCCAGCCGAACATTGACGTGCTCTGTCGCTTCACGTCAGTAGTACTGGACCAGACAGAACTCGTGGCCCTCGGGATCGGCCATGACGACGACTGCGCCCTCGTCGTAGTCGTGTCGCTCGCCGGTGGCTCGTCCGCCCAGAGCGGTAACGAGGTCGATCGCCTCGTCGACATCATCGACGGTCACGTCAAGGTGGATGCGCACCTTGCCTACCTTCGGTTCAGGAACCGGTTGGAACACCAGGCGTGGCTGGGGATCGCCGCGGTCGCCCAGGTAGACCCAGCCGTCTTGCGATAGCCCAGGCTCGCGACCGAGCAGGGCGCTCCAGAAGCGCGCGACGCGTTCCGGGTCGACGCAGTCGACGGTCACACCCGACACTGTGTTCGCCACGCGCGCCACCCTACGACCGCGCCGGGTATTGCGCAGTTCCCGCCGCGCGGATCCTGGAAGTTCGGACCGCTGGCGATCTAGCTATGGCGATTTAGCGCGTGCGACCCAGGCTGAGCCGCCGCGACGATCCGGCCTCGAGCCTTGCGGCGCGTCGCGCTCATGGCTGGAGCCCTTGCAGCGGAAAGACAGCGCTCCGCGTGGCCATGATTGCCTGATCCACCGGATCCGCCGGGTCGTAACCGGCGTCGAAGCTTGTGAATTCGCCAGTCGCGCCCTCGGTCATCAGCTCCGGGGCCGACTCGGTGGCGACCCAGCCGACATATTCGCGCCAGATGGCCGGTGTGGGCGTGGCGGGGTCGATCGGCTGTCCGCTCGCCTCGGCCAGCAGGTGCGTCCACGTTCTGGGAACTACCTGGACGAGCTGGTAGCCGCCACCCCCGGTGAGAAGCCAGTTGCCATCGGCCGTCTCGTGCGCGAGCTGGTGTATCAGTGCGTACGCGGCACGCTGGGCGTCGATAGTGACCTGGAGGTCGGCCAGCGGGTCACTCCAGTGGGTGTCGCACCCGTGCTGGCTGACCAGGAACTGGGGCCGGTAGTGGCGCAGCAGCGGCGGCACAACAGCGTCGAAGGCCCGGAGCCAGCCCCCGTCTCTCGTGCCGGCCGGCAGCGCCACGTTGACCGCCAGGCCGTCGGCATCTGGCCCACCAGTCTCCCCGGGCCGGCCCGTCCCGGGGAACAGCGTGGCAGGACTCTCGTGCAGGCTTATCGTCAGCACCCTCGGGTCATTCCAGAACGCGGCTTGCACGCCGTCGCCGTGATGGACGTCGATGTCGACGTACGCGATTCGCTCGACGCCCTGCTGAAGCAGCCAGGCGATGGCGATCGCTGGATCGTTGTAGATGCAGAAGCCGCTGGCGTTGGAGCGCATCGCGTGATGAAGTCCGCCCGCGATATTGGCACCATGATCCGTCGAGCCGGACCAGACGGCACGGGCGGCGGCCAGCGTCGCGCCGGCGACGAGGGCCGACGCTTCGTGCATGCCGGCGAACACCGGGTCGTCGGCCGTCCCGAGCCCGTGCCTCAGCAGCGTCGGGGCGTCCAACCGCGCGTCATTCCGGCCAGCGGCGAGCGCACCCGCGCTCTTGACCACGGCGACATACCCCCGATCGTGGATGAGTTCCAGCTCTTCCTCGGATGCGGGTGGTGCCGCGGACAGCGCGACGCCCGCGCGCGTCAGCACTCCGAACGCCTGCGCCAGCTCAATCGTGAGCTTTACCCTGATCGGTGCCAGCGGATGGTCAGGCCCGAAGTCGTAGCTGGTCAGTCGCTCGTCCCAGGACACGTGCAGAGTACAGGTCACGCTGGCGATCCTTCCGATCTAGTGCGGCTAGCCTGCCACAGGGCCGCGTCCGGGCCCCGGGGCGCCATCGCCAATCAGGGGCGCTCGGCACGGGCAAAACTGCGAGCACGAACTGACGCTGAAAGCGCGAGCGACGCAACGAGTGCTCTCGTGTAGTAGATGAAAGGCAGCACCGTAATGAGCGCGTTCTTCAAGTTGATAGCCGCCTCGCCAGCCTCGCGCGTATGCGTGCGGCGGCCTGTGCTCGGCTGACTGCTTGACTCAGCGAGCATCTGCTAGTTATACTGAGCACGACAACGCCGATCCTGAGGAGGAAGAAATGGCCGAGTCCAACGTCACTCAGGAGCTCAAAAACGAGGTCCTGAACACCATCACCATGGGCCAGGCGGCGGTCGTGGATGCGATCGAGACCTGGGCCAGCGCGGTGCAGTCGATCAAGCCCGACCTGCCCGACGTGCACCTGCCGTTCGCCGACAAGCTGCCTACGCCCCAGGCACTACTGGCGAGCGCCTACGACGTCGCCGAGCAGCTGCTGGCAAGCCAGCGCAAGTTCGCCGAGGACCTGCTCAAGGCGACGGCGCCGCTGCTGCCGGTGGGTGCCCAGGACGCCAAGAACGACGGCGCGAAGTAAGGCCGTCCGGACTCGATTCGCAACGCGCGACAGGCCAGCTCTGCCGCGCGCTGTCGTTTGTTTCTCGACTCGTGCGAGCGCGGATGACCGGGCCTGGGATACTGGAACGCCAGAGGGGAGCGTCGTGACCAGCCAATGGGATGCGCAGATGGAGGCTTTCGGCGCCTTCGTCCGCAGCCAGCGCAAGCTTGCTAACCTGACGCTCCGCCAGCTCGCCGAGATGACGAGCTTGTCGAATCCATACCTAAGCGAGCTAGAGCGGGGCATGCACCAGCCGTCGGTGCGCGTGCTCAAGCAGCTCTCCGACGCGCTGAACGTGTCGGCCGAGATGCTGCTCGCGCAGGCTGGTCTCATCGACCGCCACGTCGACCGCGAAGCCCACGATGAGGAGTCCGGCGTGGAGCACGCGATCAGGACGGATGCCACGCTCGACGACACGCAGAAGGCAGCTTTGCTGGCGGTGTACCAGAGCATGGCCAGGCCGCAGCAGGCCGCCGACTAACGCGCCGCACTGCTGCGCGACGGGCCGAAGGTCCCGGCGTCGCGGTACCTTCGCCTAGCGTGTGGGCGGGCGGAAGGCCGGCATCCTGGCGGGAGTATCCCGCGGCGGAAGGCGGCCACTAAATGGAACTGACCGGGAGCGCTCATGAGGTCGCGGAGCTGCTGGTGACCTCGCAGCCGAGCTATGCACTGCTCGCTGACGGCAGCACGGTCGAGATACGGCACGCCAGGCCGGAAGACGCAGCCGATGTTCGCCAGATGCACGAAGACCTGTCGCCAGCCAACGCCTACTTCCGGTTCTTCAGCTTCAGCCCGCAGGCTCCCGATCGGGAGGCGCAGCGGCTCTGCCGCCCGGAGGACGCCGATCACGCCGCGCTGCTCGCCCGGCTCGACGGCGGGCTCGTGGGCGCGGCCAGCTACGAACCCGCAACACAGGCTGGGATCGCCGAGATCGCGTTCGCGGTTTCCGACGAGATGCACGGGCGCGGGATCGCCACGCTGCTGCTTGAACACCTGGTATCGATAGCGCGGCAGCGGCGGCTGGCGGCGTTCGCTGCCGAGACCCTGCCCGAGAACGTGGCGATGCAGCGCGTCTTCACGGATGCCGGGCTCCCGGTCGAACGTCACTACGCCGATGGCGTCATCGAGCTGATGATGCCATTGCCTGGGCACGAGGGCGGACAGCTCGACCACTACCTGGACGCGGTGGCCGGCCGTGCCAGCCGCGCCGAAGTCGCGAGCCTCCGTCACCTACTACTCCCCGAGTCAGTCGCGGTGATAGGCGCAGGGCGCCGCCGTGGCTCGGTCGGGCGGGAGATCCTGCACAACATCGTCGCAGGCGGCTTCGCGGGCCCGGTCTACCCGGTAAACCCGCGCGGCCACTCCATGGAGGGCCTGACCTGCCTCGCCTCAGCCCCAGACCTGCCGTTCGGTGTCGACCTGGCGGTGATCGCGGTGCCGCCGTCTCAGGTACCTAGCGCCGCCGCCGCATGCGGGCAGCGCGGCGTGCACGCCATCATCGTGATCACGGCCAGTCTCGGCGGCGGCGGTGCCGACCTGCTGTCAATCTGCCGTCGCTACGGGATGCGCTTGGTCGGCCCCAATTGTTTCGGCATAGCGTCAACGGCTGCTCACCTAAACGCCACGTTCGCGGTCGACAACCCGGCGCCCGGCAGCGCCGGTCTGGTGATGCAGTCCGGCGGCGTCGGCATCGCACTCCTTGAGCACCTGCATCGCCTCGGTATCGGCGTGACCACGTTCGCGTCCGTGGGCGACAAGTACGACGTATCCAGCAACGACATGCTGACCTGGTGGGAGCAAGACGAGCAGACGAGGCTCGCGGTGCTGTACGTCGAGTCGTTCGGCAACCCGCGCGGATTCGCGCGCACCGCACGCCGGGTCGGCCGCAAACTACCGGTGCTCACTGTCATAGGCGGCCGGTCCGCCGCAGGCCAGCGGGCCGCAGCGTCTCACACCGCCGCGTCCGCTACGCCGCTGGTCACGCAGGAAGCGCTGTTCGGTCAGGCTGGCATCATCGCCACCCACAGTCTCGGCGAGCTGATCGAGGCGGCGGCGTTCCTCTCCTGCCAAGAGCTGCCCGCGGGGCGCCAGGTAGCGATTGTGTCGAACGCGGGCGGGGTTGGCGTGCTGGCGGCGGATGCGTGTGGCGACGCCGGGCTGAGCGTCGCGACGCTGAACCCGGTTACGCAGCGGCGGCTGAGCCGGCTGCTGCCCCCGGGAGCCGCTGTCGCCGGCCCGGTCGACACCTCCGCGACCGTCGGCGTGAGGGCCTTCCGCGCCTGCCTAGAGGTGGTCGCGGGTGACGAGGGCGTCGATGCTGTCCTGGCAGTGGGTGTCCCCACCGCGGTAGCGGACCTGAGCGCCGCGATCTTGACGGCGAAGATGGCCAAGCCGCTCGTCGCGACCCTCCTGGACCAGCCAGCCGCGGTCACGCTGCTCACCAGCGGCGTCGACCCGACCGGCCCAAACGCAGGCGAACCAGGGACTCAAGGCCGGATACCCGTGTACGCCTATCCGGAAAGCGCGGCCAAGGCCCTCGCGCACGCTGTCCGGTACCGCGAGTGGCGCGATTCGCAGCTCGGTCATGTGCCGGACCTCGACAGCGTGAACCTCGCCAGCGCCCAGGCACTCATCAGCGCTTATCTGACGGCCAGCCCCGGCGGCGGCTGGCTCCCCGAGGCCGGAGCGAGCGCGCTGCTAGCTAGTTACGGAATCGCGATGATCGTAACCAGGGTTGCGAGCAGCGTCGAGGAGGCGCTGACGGCCGCGGCCGAGCTCGGCGGGAACGTCGTCCTGAAGGCAGAAGCCGCGGGGGTCGTGCATAAGACCGACGCCGGGGCGGTCAAGCTCGACCTGCGGACTGAGGCCGAGATCGCGGATGCGTACGCAGAGCTGACGACCGCGTTCGGTGCCAATCTCCACCGGGTCCTAGTTCAGCCGATGCTGGCCGGCGGGGTGGAGACGATCGTGGGCGTCGTGCAGGAGCCAGTGTTCGGCCCGCTTGTGGTCTTCGGGCTCGGCGGCGTCGCAACCGAAGTTCTGAACGACCGCGCCGCCCGGCTGGCGCCGCTAACCGACACCGACGCCACGGAGATGATCCTTGGCGTCCGCGCGACGCCGCTCCTGCTTGGTCACCGCGGATCGGCGGCCGTCGATACCGCAGCCCTGTCTGATCTCCTGCTGCGGGTGTCCCGCCTCGCCGATGATCTGTCAGAGGTCGCTGAGCTCGACCTCAACCCGGTGATCGCCCGGCCCGATGGTGCGCACGTGGTAGACGTGCGCATCCGGATCACTCCGGCCGCGCCCCGCGATCCGTTCCTGCGCCAGCTGCGCTAACCGCCAGCGGGCGGGCGAGGCCAGGACGAACGTCCCCGTTCCGAGGGAATGTTGCCCTGCGCCGGACGCGAGTCGCGACGCAGCTAGCCGCTAATGCGGATGCGGCGTCCGGTGATCTCGGTGGGGGATAGGCGTACGTAGAGATCCTGCTCGCCATCGGGCCACGGCACGATGTCCAGGGTCTGCGCATAACTCCTCTCGGCGTCGCCCGTGATCACCTTTGCGGTACCGGTAAGCAGGACGCTCCAGCCTTCGCCCAGGGCCTCGTCGAGGTGGTCGACATCGAATGAGACGGGCTGCTGATGGACGCCCTCGATACTCACAGAGTGGCTGCTGATCCGGAATACAACGCCGGCGGTGTCCATCTTGAAGTTGACCGGGATGGCCACCGGCCCGCGGCCAGCCTGGACGAACAAGAACCGGCCCACACCGCCGGGCGCGATCAAGGCGCGGCACTCGGCCTCGGTGAGGGTGTGCAGCGTAGCGTTCCTGGCGGCGGATCGCTGGCCAGGCGGCATATTCAGGCCTGCGCCTTCAAGGGTGCTCGGCGCGACATTCAGGGCAGCGGCGATCCGAGTCACGGTCGCCGACGTCGGGTTGGCGGCCGGGCTCGCCTCGAGATAGCTCACGTACTGCGGCGACATGCCTGCGCGCTCGGCGACGTCCGTGACGGTCATGTGCGCCTCGTCGCGCCGCTCGGCTATCCGCCGACCGACGTCCGTTCCCCCCGAACTCGCATCCTGGGTCATTAGTTCCTCCCGTGACGCCGACCGCATCGCCGGCCCGGTTACGAGGCTCAAAGCGGCTGTGTGCTCCGCTGCCACGCTACGGACATCCTTCCGTGCTAGCAGGGCCGTCCGGCCCTGCCACGCCGACCCGAAGCTGGAGACGCTGAGGCGAGACGAGGTGATGACCGTGTCCGCGACATCACGCGCGGCTGCAGTTCGGCCGATCGAATGCGGCCCTGGCGACACCCAGGAGGCGGCAAGCTGAACTCAGGACTAACGAAAACCGGGCGTAGGCCTTTAGTCTGCCGTCATACAGGCTTCTCGGCCTTGCTGTGGATGCGGCCTAGGACGCACCGCAGGGACGACCGCCTGGACCGGAGGTACCTGCGATGAAGCGGCAGCTATGCCAGGGAATGCGCCGGATTGTCGTCGGCGACGATAACCCGCTGCGACGTTACGTCGACAGGCTCGAGTCGGCCCTCACCGCGAGCTTCGTGATCGCCTTCTTGGTAGCAGCGCCGCTCCTCGCGCTCGTGAGCGTCCGTGCCGTGGGAGCCGGGGCCGCGCGCGAACAGCAGACCGAGCAGGCGTGGCGGCAGGTTCGCGCCGTTACCACGCAGAGCGCCGCAGCCGGGATAATCGGGCTGGACGGGGAGTGGGACACCGCGTGGGTGACCGCAAGGTGGACTGCGCCTGACGGCGGCCGCGTCAGCGGGATGCTGCCAGTGGAGCTTAACGCGCGGGCCGGCCAGCACCTCATGATCTGGGTCACGCCAACCGGAGACCCGACTCACGCGAGGCTGACGACCGCCGAGGTGATCGATCGCGAGGCCATTACGGCGATATCGGTGCCGGCTGGACTGGCGCTGCTGCTGCTGCTGTCCTCGTGGGCGATCCGGGTCGTGGCTAACCGTCGCCGGATGACTGCATGGACGAAGGCCTGGGAGAATATCGGCCCCCGTTGGTCCTCGTTCCGCTAGGGCAGGATGGCGCGAGCCTGACGGGCGATCTCAACGTCTTCACGTGCTGTGACGACTAGGCTCGCCACGGGGCTACCGGGTGAACTGATGATCGCGTCGGAGGTGGCGTGATTGCGGTCGGGGTCGATGCTGACGCCGAGGAAGCCGAGGCCCGCCACTGCCGCGGCGCGGACCGCTGGGTTGTGCTCGCCGATACCGCCCGTGAACACGATGGCGTCGAGGCCATCCGTGGCCGCGGACATGGCGGCTATTTCTCGCCGCAGCCGGTGCATGTAGACGTCGACGGCCGCCGTTGCCGCCGGATCGCCGGCCGCGGCCGCGCGCTGGACGTCCCGGATGTCGCCCGAGGGCTGCCCAGACAGCCCGGCGAGCCCGGCTGAGTTCTCCAGGCCAACAGCAAGCTCATCGAGGCCGAGCCGGCCGCCCTGCAACAGCCAGACGATCAGCCCTGGATCAACGCTGCCGCTGCGCGTGGCCATGACCAGGCCCTCGAGCGGCGTGAAGCCCATGGTGGTGTCGACGCTGCGGCCGCCCTGGACCGCGGCGAGGGAGGCGCCGGCACCGAGGTGGCATGTGACCAGGCGCAGTGCTGACGCGCCGCGGTTCAGCAGCTCAGCCGCCCGCCGCGCCGCGTACGCATGCGACAGCCCGTGGAAGCCGAACCGGCGCAACCCGAACCGCTGCGTCCACGCCACCGGGAGGGCGTACGCGGCCGCGGCCACCGGCATCCCGGCGTGAAACGCGGTGTCGAAGCACGCCACGGCGGGGGTGTCCGGCAGCGCGAGCCGGGCCGCCGCGATGCCGGTGAGCGCGCGGGGCTGGTGCAGCGGGGCCAGGTCAGTCAGCTGTCCGATGGCCTCGATCACGGCGTTGTCGATGAGCACTGCCGCGCTGAACTTCGTGCCACCGTGGACAACCCGATGACCGACAACCGCGGCATCGGCGCAGGCGCCCGCCAGGAAGTCGGCCAGCTCGCGATGGTCTGGGCTGCCGTCCCAAGGATCGATGTCCAGCGCATCCGCAACGTCGTCGTCGGCGCCAAGCAGGCGCACCTTGAGGCTGCTTGATCCCGCGTTGACGACCGCGACGAGCGTCATCGGACGACGGCGGTCACGGTGCGGATGGTTCCGGCGCCCGTGCCGCCGGCGACTGGCCCCACTTCCAGTTGCTGACCTCTGGCAAGTCCTCGCCGTGCTCGCGGGTCCAGGCGTGGTGGCGGGCGAGCGTGTCAACCATCCGCTGCCGGAGCTGGCTGGCCCGCTCCGCCAGCCCGGGGACCCTGTCGACAACGTCCATCACGAGATGGAACCTGTCCATGTCGTTCATGACGACCATGTCGAACGGCGTGGTGGTCGTGCCTTCTTCCTTGTAGCCGCGCACGTGAAACTGGCCGTGCGCCCCGCGCCGGTAGGTCAGCCGGTGGATGAGCCAGGGGTAGCCGTGGTAGGCGAAGATCACGGGTCTGTTCGGCGGGAAGAGCCCGTTGAACTCGGCGTCATTCATCCCGTGCGGATGCTCGGTATCTGGCTGAAGCCGCATCAGGTCTACGACGTTGACCACTCTGACGTGCAGGTCGGGTAGCTCCCGCCGGAGTATGTCGGTGGCGGCCAGGATCTCCATCGTCGGCACGTCGCCGGCACAGCCGAGAACGACGTCGGGCTCGGTACCGTCTCGGTCGGTGCTTGCCCACTCCCAGATGCCGGCGCCCCGCGTGCAGTGCAGTACGGCCGCCTCCATGTCCAGCCAGTCGGGATTGGGCTGTTTCCCGGCGACGACGACGTTGACGTAGTTCCGGCTGCGCAGGCAGTGATCGGCGACCGACAGCAGCGTGTTGGCGTCAGGCGGCAGGTAGACGCGGATGACCTCGGCCTTCTTGTTCATCACGTGGTCGATGAAACCGGGGTCCTGATGGCTGAAGCCGTTGTGGTCCTGCCGCCAGACGTGGGACGTCAGCAGGATGTTCAGCGACGCGACTGGTCGGCGCCACAGCAGGTGCCTGGCCACCTTGAGCCACTTTGCGTGCTGGTTGAACATCGAGTCGACGATGTGGATGAAGGCCTCGTAGCACGAGAACAGGCCGTGCCTGCCGGTCAGCAGGTAGCCCTCGAGCCAGCCCTGGCAGGTGTGCTCGGACAAGATCTCCATCACTCTGCCGTCCGGCGCCAGGTTGACGTCGACTGGCAGCGTCGCTTCCTCCCAGGTCTTGCCCGTCGCCTCGAGTACGGCGCCAAGCCGGTTGGACTCGGTCTCGTCCGGGCCGAAAATGCGGAAATTCCGCTCCGTGGCATTCCGGCGAAGGACATCGCGCAGCATCGCGCCGAGCACTCGGGTCGGCTCGGACGTACCGGCGCCCGGCGCCATGACCGGGACGGCGTAGTCACGAAAATCGGGCAGGTTCAAGTCGCGCAGCAGCACACCTCCGTTGGCGTGCGGCGTTGAGCCGAGCCGGCGCTCGCCTCCCGGCACGAGCGCGACAAGGTCGTCGTGCGGCCTGCCATCGGCGGCGAACAGCTCGCCCGGCCGGTATGACCGCATCCAGTCCTCAAGCTGCCGCAGATGAGCGGGATTCGTTCGCACCTGCGCAAGCGGCACCTGGTGCGCGCGCCAGGTGCCTTCGACCGGGAGCCCGTCGACCTCCTTCGGCCCGGTCCAGCCCTTCGGGGTCCGCAGCACGATCATCGGCCAGCGCTGGCCGTACGGCCGCCCCGGCTCGAGCTGGCCCGGCCGATGGCGGCCGCCCCTCACCTCCCGCTGGATGCTCCGGATCCGGGCGATGGCGGCGTCGAGCGTCGCCGCCATCTCCAGATGGGGAACGTGGTCGTTGTCGCTGGTCACGTACGCCGGCTCGTAGCCGTATCCGCGCAGCAAGGCGTCGAGCTCGTCCTCGGGTAGCCGGGCCAGCACGGCCGGGTTCGCGATCTTCCAGCCGTTCAGGTGCAGGATCGGGAGTACCGCGCCATCGCTGGCCGGGTTGATGAACCGGTGCGAGTGCCAGCTCGTGGCCAGCGGGCCGGTCTCGGCCTCGCCGTCGCCGATCACGCAGGTGACCACGAGGTCCGGGTTGTCAAACGCGGCGCCGTGCGCGTGCGAGAGCGAGTACCCGAGCTCGCCACCTTCGTGGATCGATCCGGGTGTCTGCGGCGCGACATGGCTCGGCACGCCGCCCGGAAACGAGAACTGGCGGAACAGGTGCTGCATCCCGGTTGCGTCGCGCTGCACGCCGGAATAGACGTCTGTGTAGCTGCCTTCCAGCCACGTGTTGGCGAGCGCGGCCGGGCCTCCGTGGCCGGGTCCGATCACGATCATCATCGGGAGGTCGTGAACCTTTATCGCCCGGCTCAGATGCGCCCAGACGAAGTTGAGGCCTGGGGTCGTGCCCCAGTGGCCAAGCAGCCGCGGCTTGATGTGGTCTGGTCGCAGCGGCTCCGCTAGCAGCGGGTTGTCCATCAGGTAGATCTGGCCAACCGAGAGATAGTTGGCCGCGCGCCAGTACCGATCCAGCATGTTCGCGTTGGCCTGCGACAGCGGCTCGGTCTGGATCACCGCGGTCATGGCTTGTCTCGGGCCGAGCCGCCGGCGCCTACCACGACCCGCGGCCCCGCGCCGTCATCCGTCCCCATGCAGGTACCTCGCTTTCGTCCTGCGCGATCGGGTTCCATCGTCGCACCTGGCTCGGTGTCACTCTCGTAGTGGCCGCCGGGTGGCAGGGTAGCTCGCTGCGGCTACCCGGATGCTGTCTGATCGAGCTCGCTGCGCAGCGCCCCCGCCGCGACCCTCAGCGCGGCGCGGCCTGGTGACCGCGGCGCGTAGAGGGAGATCCGGTTGATGACGTCACCGAAGCGGCGCCGGACCGCCGCAGCTACCTCCGCGGGGGTACCGCTAATGGCAAATGCGTTGAGCACGTCATCGGTGATCAGGTTGCCCATCTGCGCCCACTCCTGACGCCTCGACAGGGCGTTGAGCTGTTCATGCAGCTCGCCCCAACCGTGCAGGTCGAGTACAGGCCGGTAGGCAGGCGTGGAGCCGTAGAACGCGATCTGTGCGCGCACCGCCGCCTGCGCCGCGGCGACCGTCTTGTCGTCCTCCCCGATGGCGGCGAAGACGCTCAGGCAGAGGGTGAACCCGTCGAGACTGTCGCGCGCAGACCTGAGCGCGGGCAGCGTGCGCTCACGCAGGTACGCCTCGGTCGTGAAGCTGTGGCAGAGCATGCCGTCGGCCACGCGGCCCGCCACCGCCGTCATCCGCGCGCCGACAGCGGCGAGGAAGATAGGCGGATGGCCGTGCGGATTCGGCCCTGGGTTGAAGAAGTCCGTCATGAGCGTGTGCTGATAGAACTGGCCGCGGAAGGCCAGCTTCTCGCCGGTAGCCCAGCTATGCCAGATCGCCCGGACCGCAGCGATGAACTCTTCCATGCGCGCCGCCGGATGACTCCATGGCATCGAGAACCGGCGCTCGATGTGCGGCCTGACCTGAGAGCCGATGCCCAGCTGGAAGCGGCCATCGGCGATGAGCTGGATGTCGTTCGCCAGCACGGCCAGGTTCATCGGGTTGCGGGCGAACGCGACCGCGATACCCGACTGCAGCGTGATGGCTGACGTGGCGCGCGCAGCCAGCGCAAGCGCGACAAACGCGTCGTGCCTTGTCTCGGCAACGCCGAAGCCGTCATAGCCGTCAGCTTCGGCGGCGATCGCTGCAGCCTCAACGTCAGCGGGATTCGCGGACACGAGCGTGGCGGTGTCGATCAGCATGCTGTGACCGGATCAGGAGCTGACGAGCGTGTCAGTGAGCGCATCGATGCCTGCCAGGCGAGCCGACAGATCGTCGGTGAGGTGATACCGCCGGGCGAGTTCGGTCGGCGCGACATAGGAGACTTTCACCTCATCGTCGTCGGACCAGACCAGCACCTTGAGCGGGAGGTCGAGCGCGGCGAGCGGCGCTGCAGTCATGACTGGCGTGCCAGCGGCCGGGTTCCCGAACAGGACCAGCGTGGTGTCGCGCATGTCCAGGTCGGCGCCACGCGCCTCAGCTCGCTGATCAATGACGGCAAAGGTCTTCATGCCTTTGGCGTCGAGGAGGCTCGTCAGACGCGACACCGTGTCGGCGAACGGCCTTCGGCTGATCTTGGTCGTCACTCCGGGCAGGCTGCTGGTCGAGTCAGTCATCGCGGGCCTTCTCCCTTCCGCAGTGGCCCTGGCGAGCGCGTACAGCTACGAGCGCCTCTCGAAGGCTAGTCCGTCACGAATCTGACCGCTTGCCCGGTGACCTTGGCCACGGTCCGGTAATCGTGATCGTCGCAGAGGATCACGAGCCTCTCGCGCTCTGCGGTTGCTGCGATTAGCAGGTCAACGGCTCCCGCGGATCGGTGCTGCCCAGACTCGGTAAGGCGCTGCTGGACCTCGCCGGCCCGCTCGAATCCGCCCTCATGCATGGGAATCATGCTAAACAAGTCGCGCATTAGCTGCTGTTTCTCGAGCCTGTCAGCGAGTGACCTGGCCGAGTACAGAAACTCGAGTTCGACGATGGGGCAGACCGCGATGACGCCGGCGGCGAGCGCGTCGGACCAGGTGTCACGTATGTCGGCGTCGAAGATCCTGAACAGTGCAGACGAGTCGATCAGGTACAGAGCAGCGCTCATTCTCGGTATGCGGCCTTGTTGCCACGGAGGTCATCGAAGTCCCCGCGGTCAGACATCTCGCCCAACCGGGCGAGGGCGCGCAGGCGCACGAGCCGCTGACCTACCTCGCGAAGCGCGGCGTTAACGGTGTCTTTCTTCGTGGTCGTGCCCAGAACTTCGGCGGCAAGGGCCAACGCGTCCTGGTCTATTTCAATAGGCGTCTTAACGAATGCCATGGGCCCGCCTCCTTACCGTCAGGATATCACAGATATCGACCGTAGATATCCTGTATACCGGGGTGGTAAGAACCGCAGCCTTCATTGAGAGTAGGCTGCCAGCCACGGAGCGTGAGTACTCGCGGAGGCTGGTCGATGACCAAATACATGATCTTGTACCGAGCGCCAGTGTCGGCGCGCGAGCAGATGGCGGCCGGAACGCCCGAGCAGGCGCAGGCCGGGATGGCGGCCTGGATGCAGTGGGCAGAGAGGGCCGGCCCGGCCATCGTTGACATGGGTGCACCGCTGGCAGAAGTGGCTGAGGCCGGAACGCCAGTCCCAGCCGCAGGCCACATCATCGGGGGCTACTCCGTCTTGGCGGCAGCGTCGCCGGCCGCGCTCAGCGACTTGCTTGCCGGGCACCCACACCTGGAGTCCGGCGGAACGATCGAAGTTCACGAGGTGCTGCCGACCCCGGGTATGTAGCGCTGCACGGCTGACGTCGCGATAGTTCGGTACCGCATCAGCTGACTGATGTCCTCGACTGGACGCCAGAGCTCGCAGCGGAATGGTGCGACGTCGGCACGCTGGCTAGACAATTGACGTCTGGTGGCCGGCCCAGTACTTATCTCGAAGCAGGCGCTTGTAGAGCTTGCCGGTCGGATGCCGGGGCAGCTCGGCTACGAAGTCGACCGTCCGCGGGCACTTGAAGTGCGCGAGCCGGTCCCGGCAGTAGCTGATGAGCTCTTGCGCCAGCGCCGGGGTGGCGCTCGCCGGGTCGGCTAGCTGCACGACGGCCTTGACCTCCTCGCCGAGATCCTCGTTGGGGACGCCGATGACGGCGACGTCGAGCACCGATGGGTGACCGGCCAGCAGGTTCTCGGTCTCCTGCGGGTAGATGTTCACGCCGCCAGAGATGATCATGTACGTCTTGCGGTCGGTCAGGTACAGGTATCCCTCCGCGTCGACGTGGCCGACGTCGCCGACGCTGCTGGCCAGGCCGTCGGCGCTGTGGCTCTCGGCTGTCTTGACCGGGTCCTCGAAGTACTGGAACGCGGTCGCCCCCCGGAACCAGATAGTCCCGTCTATCCCGGGGGGGCACGGCTGGCCGTCGTCGTCGAGGATCATCAGCTCGCCGAGAATCGGCTGGCCGACCGTGCCTGGGTGAGCGAGCCACTGCGCGCTGTCGCAGAAGGTGAACCCGTGACCCTCGGTCGCGCCGTAGTACTCGGTGATGATCGGGCCGAGCCAGTCGATCATCGCCTGTTTGACATGGACCGGGCACGGGGCGGCGGCGTGCACGATGCACTCAAGCGAGGAGATGTCGTAGCCAGTCCGCACCTCATCTGGCAGCCGAAGCAGCCGGCTAAACATCACCGGGACCATCTGGCAGTTCGTCACGCCATGCCGCTCGACCAGCGCCAGCCACTGCTGGGCGTCGAAGCGCTCCATCACGACCGTGGTTGCGCCGAGCCGCAGCGACGCCGACACGCTCGCCGCGGGAGCCGAGTGATACAGCGGCGCCGGATTGAGATACGTCATGCCCGGTCGGAAGCCGAACATTGCCGACACGAATCCCATCACCGGCAGCGGCGCGCTCGGCGCGATCGCCGGCAGGTCACGTTGGATGCCCTTGGGCTGACCGGTCGTGCCCGAGGAGTACAGCATGGCCGCGCCGAGCATCTCGTCCGGGACCGGGTGCGTGGGGAAAGCCGCGACGGCTTTGTCGTAGGACTCCCAGCCGGCGGGCACGTCATCACCGCCGGTCATGAGCCTGTGCTCGAGATCCGGCCAGTTGGCGGCGGCGGCTTCGGCGACTGGCCATCTCGCCTGCGAGCTGACAAGCAGCCGGGACCGCGAGTTGGTCACGATGTACGCGACCTCGTCCGGCGCGAGGTACGTGTTGATCATTGTGAAGAACAAGCCCGTCCGCTCGGCGCCGGCCTCGATCTCGAGCATCCGGATGCTGTTTTCCATGAAGATGGCGATGTGGTCGCCGCGCTTCAGCCCGGCCGCCCGCAGCAGGTGCGCAGCCCGGTTGGCGCGGGCCTCAAACTCGGCGAAGGTTACCGTCTCACCGGTCGCGCCCATGATGATGGCGGGCTTGTCGGGGTGTTCCTCGGCATGCTGTCGCGCGTACATGCAACTCCTCGGCGTGACCAGGTAGTTGCCGTTGAGGCTACCGTTGCGCGGGTCAGATGGGCAGGTGTGTCCGCACCCGAACCATTCGTCACGCGGGCGTCTCGCGCACCACTTCCGCCGGCGCCTTGTCATCGCGAAGGCCCTGGTAACGGGGATGCCGGAGCTGGCCGTCAGGAGTCCATTCGCTGAAGCCGACCTCGGCGACAAGCCGGGGCTCGACCCAGTGCACGCGAGTTCGCGGCAGCTGGCCGACATCGAATGACGGACTGTCGCGCTCCAGTTCCGACAGCGCGGCATGCAGCTGCTGCAGCACGGCCTCGCTGAACCCGGTCCCGACCTTGCCTGCGTAATTCAGCTGGCCATCGGTGTCGTAGTAGCCGAGCAGCAGCGCACCCAAGCCCTGCCGCGAACCCTGGGGGTCGGTGAAGCCGCCGATGACGAATTCCTGGGCGTTCTCGCACTTGAACTTCAGCCAATCCCGCGTCCGGCCGCTGCGGTAGGGCGCGGACGCGCGCTTGGCGATGAGGCCTTCCCAGCGGTCGCGGCAGGCTTGCTCGTAGTACTTCTGTCCGTCGCGCTCGCGGTGCTCGGTGTACCGCAGCGGGTCCTCGAACGACATCAGCGAGCGGAGCAGCTGCTTACGCTCACGCTGGGGAAGCGGCCGCACGTCCTGGCCACCGGAGAACATGATGTCGAAGATGTAGTACGTCACCGGCACGGAGCTGATGAGGTTCGGGCTCGGATGCAGCAGGCCCAGTCGCTGCTGGAGCTGCGAAAAGCTGGTGGCGCTGCCGCGGAACGCCACGATCTCGCCGTCCAGGATCTGGCCTGGCGCGGTGCTCTGAGCCGTCAAGGCGTCAGCGATCTCGGGGTACGTGGTAGTGATGTCGCGCTGATTGCGCGACATGAGCTTGATCCCTTGATCATCGGCGAACGTCAGGCAGCGCTCGCCGTCCAGCTTTCGCTCGAACAGCCACTCCGGATCTGAAAACCTGTCCCGCGTGAGCGTCGCCAGCTGTGGCTCCACCCAGGCGGGCAGCTTGCCGCTGGCGCTTCGGCGACTCATCGGCGCTGATTCGCCACCCTTTCCGCCTCCGCACGGCCGTTTCAAGCGGCCAGTGAAAGGCTAGCTTGCTCTATACCAGGGCCAGCGAAGGGGGAGCCACCACAGTGAGCTTTCAGGGCGGCATCTTCGATGTGGACGGCGTGCTCGTGAACTCGCCGCATTATGAGGCCTGGCGTGATGCGCTCCGCGAGCTGATGGACGGCGAATGGGCCGGCATTCGCGATCAGACGAGCTACTCGCCTGACGGGTTTACCGAGGATGTCTATCAGGAGGTCCTCGCCGGGCGGCCGCGGCTGGCCGGCGCGCAGGCCGCGCTCGAGCACTTCCACGTGCCCGACGCCGGGACCAGGGCGCAGCGGTACGCAGCGGTCAAGCAGGACCATATGACCCGGCTTATTACGGCTGGCCAGTTCCAGCCCTTCGACGACGCGCTGCGCCTGGTGCTGGACACCAAGGCTCTCGGTGTGCCAGTAGCGGCGGCGTCGTCGTCAAAGAACGCCGACATGATGATGCAGCGCATTCGCCTAGACGACTTCGCCGCTACGCACAACCTGACCAGTCCGGTCATCCGGCCCGGGCTCACGCTGCTGGACGTGCTCGATGCTGACGTGTCCGGCCGCGACCTGCCGCGAGGTAAGCCTGACCCGCTGATCTTCCTGACGGCCGCCAGCGAGCTCGGCGCGGAGCCCGGCGGATGCTTCGTCGTCGAAGACGCAGAGTCAGGGGTGCAGGCCGCGAAGGCCGGCGGCATGACCGCCCTCGGCGTCGCGCGGCTCGGTGATGAGAACCTTCTGCTGAGCGCCCACGCCGACCTCGTCGTGAGCACGCTCGACGCTGTATCCCGGCCGGCCCTGGCCGACGGTCGGCTCGAGCGGAGCGCGCGCCAGGACTGACCGGCGACAAGGACGGAGGAGCGGCATGGCGAGCAGCGACAGCAGCACGACAGACCTGCTGGTGATCTTCGGTATCACCGGTGATCTCGCCATGAAGATGACCTTCCGCGCGCTCTATCGCCTCGAAGCGCGCGACCTGCTCGGCTTCCCGATCATTGGGGTGGCGGGCGATGACATCTCGGCCGATCAGCTCATTGCCCAGGCGCACGAGGCCATCATCAAGACTGGGGAGAACGTTAACGAGGCGGTCTTCGCCCGGCTCGCACGCCGGATTTCGTACCTCCACGGCGACGTCACCCAGGGCGATGTCTACGGCGAGCTGGCGGCGAAGGCAGGCGGCAGCCAGCGGCCGCTGTACTACCTGGAAGTTCCCCCGACCCTATTCGCCCCGATTGTTGACCAGCTCGGCGGCGTCAACTTGCTCCGCGACGGCCGGGTAGCGGTCGAAAAGCCGTTCGGTCACGACCTGGCCTCGGCGCGCGAGCTGAACGTCAGGCTTCATCGGTGGCTGCGCGAGGACCAGATCTTCCGCATCGACCACTTCCTCGCCAAGGAGCCGGTGATCGATATCGCGTACTTGCGTTTCGCTAACACCGCGCTCGCCGAACTGTGGGATCGCCGGACGGTCGCGGCCATTCAGATCACGATGGCCGAGGATTTCGGCGTTGAAGACCGTGGCCGGTTCTATGACCCGGTAGGTGCGCTGCGCGACGTGGTCCAGAACCACCTGCTGCAGGTACTCGCCCTGGTGGCGATGGACGCGCCCGTGGGCGCCAGCGCTAGCGACGTGCAGGACAAGAAGGTCGAACTGTTTCGGTCGATTCCGGCTGCGGACCCGGAGCACTACGTGCGCGGTCAGTATGCGGGATATACCAATACGCCGGGCGTGGCCCCTGGATCGACCACGGAGACCTTCGCGGCCCTGCGGCTGGAGATTGACAGCTTTCGCTGGGCGGACGTGCCGATCTTCATCCGGGCGGGCAAGGAGCTCCCGCATCGGGTCACCGAAGTTCGTCTGTTGCTGCGCCGGACGCCGCGGCTGGCTGCGTTGCAGCTGCCCATGCGGGGCGAGCCGAATCAGATAGTCGTGCGCATCGATCCGGACCCGGGCATGCGGCTAGAGCTCGTGGCGCTCGGCGAGGACACATGGCGTCCGGTGCACCTGGACACGTTGTTCAGCCGTGAGCTCGGTCCCGCCATGGAGCCCTATGAGCGGCTTCTGCACGCCGCGATCGTCGGCGACCATCAGTTGTTCACCAGGGAAGATGGCGTCGAGGAAACCTGGCGCATTGTCCAGCCGCTGCTTGACAACCCGCCCGACGCCCTGAGGTACACGCCCGGATCCTGGGGCCCGGCCGCAGCCGATACCCTCGTTCGCGGGCGTCAGCGATGGCAGGAGCCATGGCTGACCAGCAACGCCTGAGCCGTCAGTCCACCGCGATGATGCGCGGGCCTGTTCCGTCCAGATAATGGTGCCGCGCACAAAGGAGGCTAACGGGCCCGTGACGAGCAAGGCCGTCCTGGATCATGTCGCGATAGCCGCACCGCAACTCGTGGACGGCTGGGAGCTGTTCGGCGGCGTACTCGGCGGCTCGTGGCTCTATGGTGGCGACTCGCCCGGCTTCTGGTGGGGTCAGCTAGGGTTCACCGGCGGGCCCAAAATCGAGCTGCTCACTCCCACCGGAGGACCTGACGCCGCCTTCCTCGAGCGTTTCCTTGCCGCCCGCGGCGCCGGACCGCACCACCTGAACTTCATCGTTCCCGATATCAACGACACTCTGGCGCGAGTCCGGGAAATGGGCATCGAGCCTGTCCAGGTGAGCCTTGCCAATCCGGCCTGGAAGGAAGCTTTCCTGCGTCCCAAGGACGCGCACGGCATCGTGATCCAGGTGGCCGAGCAGTCTGGGTCGCCGCGGCTCGCAGCTCCGGCCGAGCTTCCGGTGCCCGGCCCCCCAGCTGCTTTTGCCTTGGTCGAGCATTACGTTGGCGACCTCGACGAAGCCATCCGCCTGTATAGCGAGGCACTCGACGGCGAGGTCGTCAGCCGGCCGGCCGCTGACGGAGCGTCCGTCGTCGACCTGGCGTGGGACAATGGCGCCCTACTGCGGCTCGTGGCGCTGGGACCGGGGAGCGGGCCTTGTCTGGGGCCGCTGACGTTCGCCCGCGACGGCGATGGTTTCGGCGCCGCCGAACGTAGTCAGGCGGCGCTCCTGGCACGCCGGCTGGCTGTGTCAGTCCAGCTAGGAGACTGAACTCGCCAGCGCGGCTAAGGGCGCGGGATCGCGGGCGGCGGCTGGTCGCCGTGCACGATGAAGACCGGGCAGCTGGCGTGCTCGGCTACGTTCGCGCTGACCGAGCCTAGGAGCAGGCCGGCAAACCCGCCGTGGCCGCGGCTGCCGACGACGAGCATGACGGCGCCCTGGCACGCGTCGAGCAGCACCTTGGCGGCGCCACCCTCACGCACCTGCAGCGCCATGTTGGCCGGGAGCCGGTCGTCGAAGACGGCTGCCACCCCGTCCTGGAGTACTTTCTTCATGTCCCGCGCGGGATCCCACTCTGGCGCGATCGAAGCCCAGCCGAAGGACGGCGGGTATTCCCAGGCTGTCACGACGTCGAGCCGGGCATCGAAAACCGCCGCAAAGCATCCTGCCCACCGCAGCGCGTCGTACGACGGCCGTGATCCGTCCACTCCGACCACGATCCTGGGCTCGCCCGCGCTCGTGCCGTCAGCAGCCATGTTCTGCTCCTCGGTTTTGCGTCAGTACGTCATCCGATCGTCGCAGAAGGCGCATGGGCGGCGCCGGTCAGGCGGGTGCTGGCAGAGCAGTCCCGCGCGCGGCGGCAAGAATGTGGTCGTGGCCACCGACATGGCGCTCCTGCTGCTGGACGGCGCGACGGCCGCCGGGCACGCAACGGACTTGCAGGCGCTCCATGCCGAGGTCTATGCGGATCCGCCGTACGAGTGGCAGGACGATGCGGCCTGGTACGCCGAGCGCTTCCGGGTCCAGCGGCGCCAGCCCGGCTTCCTGCTGGCCACGGCCCGCCATGGCGGCTACCTGGTCGGCTATACCGCCGGGATGCCGCTCCGGCCGTCCACCTCCTGGTGGCGGGACCTGACGACCCCGTTGCCCGGCGACGTGACCGCCGAATACCCGGGCCGCACTTTCGCGCTGGTAGACCTGCTCGTCCGCTCGTCGTGGCGGCGCCAGGGCATCGGTCGAGCGCTACACCAGATGATCTTGCAAGGTAGAGGCGAGGAACGAGCCACGCTCATGGTGCTGCCGACGGCTACCCCGGCACAAAGCGCCTTTCACAGCTGGGGCTGGCGCAAGGTCGGCCGGACCCATGCTGACCGGCCAGGATCGCCCCTCTTGGACGTCCTCGTCCGAACGCTCCCCGTGGGCCACCGGCCCGGCTAGCTGCCCGCCAGGACGTCTAGGTCGCGCGTTGCCAAATTCCACGCGACTCAGATCCACGGCGCTCAGCTGCGCGCCGCTCAGATCAGTCTGCTGGAACCGGGATCCACGCTGGTCTGTACGTTTGAAGTCGGCTATGCAACGACCATAAGCCTGCCTACCGACAGACATCGCGTGACTGACTTGGTCGATTCGTCATCTGGGGTAGGTATAGTCCAAGCAAGTTATGTCCTAGTATGCGTCAGCTCGCACAGGGTCTCTGTGCGTGGGCGGCACAGGGTCTCTGTGCGTGCGCGGCCGTGGTCTGTTCCGGACGTGCTCCCAGCGAACAACAGCGGAGAGGCCAAGCCGTATGACGACAACTGATGCAGCCAAGAAGCCGGCGGGCCTGGTCCCCGGCTCACCGGAGCCGCCAGGAGGACGGCTCGCGCTGAGCGACCGGCTGCCGCGCCCTTGGCTCTTCCCGCTCGCCGTCTTCGCCGTCGTCTGGGCACTGATCCTGGCGACCTGGTTCTCCGCAGACGCGATATTCGGTGAGAGACACTCCTGGTCCTGGCACATCCTCATCATGGATACGGGCTGGTACCGCGCCATCGCCCAGTACGGGTACGCGGGTGATCCACACAGGGTCGCTTTCTTTCCGCTGTTCCCGCTGCTGATCCACTTTGCCAGCTACCTGACCGGCGGAAATTACCTGGTGGCCGGCCTGATCACGATGATTGCGTGCGGGGCAGCGTCGGCGGTCGCCGTCTGGGCACTGGCAGACAAGGTGTGCGGTCGCCGGGTAGCCGACCGGGCCGTGCTGCTCTATTGCTTGTTCCCCGGCGCGATGACCTTCAGCATTCTCTACTCCGAGCCGCTCGCCGTCGCTCTCGGCGCAGGAGCGCTACTGGCCCTCGTCAACCGCCGGTGGCTCCTGGCCGGGATCATCGGCGGACTGGCTACCGCCGAGCGGCCGACACTTGTCGTACTCGTCGTTGTCGCCGGTGTAGCCGCGATTCAGGCGATCTGGGCGCGCCGCGAGTGGCGTGCCTTGGTGGCGCCAGCGCTCACCCCACTCGGCATCCTTAGCTACTTCGGCTACATCGGGCACCAGTTCCACAACTACGGCGTCTGGTTCGCGATCGAGAGAAAGGTCTGGGGCCAGCACTTCGACGGGGGCGTCAGCGCGCTCCGCCTGGTCTTCTGGCTCGACCGCTTCGACCGGTCTCACACGGGCCTCGTTTTGACGCTGACGATCACCCTCGTCGTGGGCTTGGCCGGAATCCTGCTGATGCTGGCTGCGCGGCTGCCGCTTCCGCTGACGCTCTTCGGTGTCCTGACGATCGTGCTGGCGTTTACGTCCACCGAGGCGCACCTCAGGCCGCGGCTGGTCTGGGCTGCGTTCCCGATCTTCATTGGCGCGGCCGCGAAACTGCCTCGGGTGGTCTACTGGCCAGTGCTGATCTTGTCCGCTGCCGCCCTCTTCCTCCTCATTGGGGCGTGGCGGCACCTGTTCGGGCTGAAGGCCGCGCCATAAGCCGTCGCGCGATGTGGCGCATCGGTTAGATCGAGTCCGCGATTCACCCATCTCCGGCATCACAAGTCAGTAGAGTCATGCCCCGATATGCGTTGGCGCGCGGTGGAAACGCGCAGGGCGGGGGGCCGAGTCAATGTCGATGGCGGATGCGTCCACGGAGCGCAGCAGCGCCGTCCCCGCCGAAGCAGAGGCCGCACCGGAGCGGCGAGAGCTAAGTGACCGCCTGCCCCGGCCCTGGCTCTTCCCGCTCGCAGTATTCGGGGTCGTGTGGCTGCTGATCCTGGCGGCCTGGTACGGCGCGGACGCGATCGCTGGTGAGAACCATCCCTGGGCCTGGCACATCCTCATCGCGGATACCGGGTTTTACCGTGGTATCGCCGAGTACGGGTACACGGGTGATCCGGCGAGGGGTGCGTTTTTTCCGCTCTACCCGCTGCTGATCCACCTTGCCAGCTACCTGACCGGCGGAAATTACCTGCTCGCCGGGCTCTTCACCCTCATTGCCTGCGGGGCGGCATCGGCCGTCGCCGTGTGGGCGCTGGCGGACCGGCTGTGCGGTCGGCGGGTGGCCGACCGCGCCGTCATGATCTTCTGCGTCTTCCCTGGCGCGATGACACTAGGCATCTTGTACTCCGAGCCGCTGGGCGTTGCTCTGGGCGCGGCCGCACTGCTGGCTCTAGTGAACCGCCGGTGGCTGCTAGCCGGGATCATCGGCGCCCTGGCCACCGCTGAGCGACCGACGCTCATCGTCCTGGCCGCTGTCTTCGGCGTAGCCGCGATTCAGGCGATCTGGACTCGCCGCGAGTGGCTCGCCTTGCTGGCGCCCGCGCTCACCCCGCTTGGCATGCTGGCCTTCTTCGACTATCTCGGCCATCGATACCACAATTACGGCTATTGGTTCTGGGTCGTCAACAAGGGCTGGCACCAGCACTTCGACGGGGGCGCCAGCACACTGCGCTTGTTGCTCTGGCTGAACCCGCACGATACGCAGCACAAGGCCTTCGTCGTGATGCTCACCGTCATGTTCGTCGCCGCTGCAGCCGGAATCGCGCTGATGGTAGCCGCCAGGCTCCCGCTTCCGGTCACCTTGTTCGGCGTCCTTACGATCCTGCTGGCCGTCGCGTCGGCGGGCGCCGGTACCAGGCCCCGGCTTGTCTGGTCCGCGTTTCCCATCTTCATCGGCGCCGCCGCCAAGCTGCCGCGGGCGATCTTCTGGCCGGTGGTCATCCTGTCGGCCGCGGGACTCGTGTTGGTCGTCGGCGCGTGGCGTCAGCTGTTCGGGCTCAACATCGCGCCGTAATACCGGGCTCGGCCCCGGCGGCCCCGTTCCCGGAGCTCGGGCCTGGGTATGGCTGCCCTGACCAGGCGGGGCTTGATCGACGCGGACGGAAAGGGGGGCTGACCGTGAGTCTGGTGAGGTGGGTGGACGTGCCCCGGCGGCCGGTCGCGCAGCTGGAGACGGTCATCGGGAACGAGCGGCACGCGCGGCTCGTGGCGGCTGGAAACGGGTTCCGGGAGTCGCTGGGGGACAGCACGATCTGGAACGTCAGCTCCACCGCCGTGGGCGGAGGAGTCGCCGAGATGCTGCACGTCCTCATCGGGTACACGCAGGATGTTGACATACCGGTCCGCTGGGGCGTGATCACCGGGGACGCTGAGTTCTTCGTCATGACGAAACGCCTGCACAATCAGATTCACGGCGAGTGGGCTGGCGGCCCGATCGGCGGGGCCGATGCTGGTCACTACGCCCGGATGCTGGCCGCCAATGCCGTCGAGCTACTGGACCGGATACGGCCCGGAGATTTGGTGCTGCTCCATGATCCGCAGACTGCCGGGCTGGCGGCGGCCCTGGCGAGCGCGGGCGCCCGGGTAGCCTGGCGCTGTCATATCGGCGTGGCCTGGGAGAACGACGCTACGAGGGCGGCGTGGAACTTCCTGCGGCCGCACCTGGTGTCGGCGCAGAAGTTTGTCTTCTCGCGGCGCGAATACGTGCCGTCCTGGATGCCGGCTGCGGACGTGGCCATCATCCCGCCCTCGATCGATCCGTTCTCGCCGAAGAACGAGTACATGGGCGAGGGCACTGTGCGGGGCATTCTCGAGCGCATCGGGGTGCTGGAGGGAGCGGCGCCAGACAGCGCCGCGTCTTTCGTGCGCGGCGACGGCACCACCGGCGTCGTGTCCTGTCCCGCCCAGATCACCGGCGACAGCCGGCCTAGGCCCGAGGATCCGCTTGTCATTCAGGTTTCCCGCTGGGACCAGCTCAAGGACATGCCGGGTGTGATGAACGGATTCGCGAGCTACGTAGCGCCCGGCGGGAATGGATACCTGCTGCTCGTCGGCCCGGCGGTGGCCGGGGTCGCCGACGACCCGGAAGGCGCTTCCGTGTTTGCGGACTGCCTCCTGCAGTGGCGCGAGCTGCCATCGGAGGCGCGGAGCCGGGTGCTGCTGGTCACGCTTCCGCTGGACGACGCCGACCAGAACGCGGCGATGGTGAACGCGCTACAGCGGCACGCGGCCGTTATCGTGCAGAAGAGCCTCGCTGAAGGGTTCGGGCTGACGGTCGCCGAGGGCATGTGGAAGGCGCGGCCAGTGGTGGGGTCGGCAGTCGGCGGGATCATCGACCAGATAGCCGACGGCACCGGGATACTGCTTCCCGACGCGAAGGACCTTAAGGCATTCGGGGTGGCGGTGCGCGAGTTGCTCGACGACCCCGAGCGAGCTCGCCGGATGGGACGGCGGGCACGGGACTACATTGGCGAGCACTACGTCGGCGACCTGCACCTGCTTCGATACGCAGAGATGTTCGGCGCGATGACGTCGGCTGGCTAATGCCCGCTAGCGTTCAATCGTGCGCTGGCTGCCTGACTGGGCGATGCGCGGTCATCCGCCGGCGGGGCCGGCCAGTGTCAGTCCGAAGTCGCCAGCCGGGTCGGTCCAGAACCGGACCGTCGCCAGGCCGGCCGCGTCGATCTCGGCCGCCAGTCGGTCCGGGCGGAACTTAGCCGATATCTCCGTGCGCATCTCTTCTCCCGCTGCGAAGGAAACCGCCAGGTCCAGATCACGGATCAGCACGCACTGGTCGCCTGCGGAGCGCAGCCGCATCTCGATCCATTCGTTGGCGGCGTCCCAGACTGCGACGTGCTGGAACTGATCCACAGCGAAGTCGGCACCGAGCTGCCGGTTCAGGACTACGAGCACGTTGCGGTTGAACTCGGCTGTCGTGCCGGCCGCGTCATCGTAGGCGGTCAGCAGCCTGCCCGGGTCCTTAACCAAGTCGGTACCCAGTAGGAAAGTGTCGCCCGGCCGCAGGATCGCGCCGATCTGCGCGAGAAAGCTCGCCCTGGCCGAAGGCTCGAGGTTGCCTATGGTCGAGCCCAGGAACGCCACAGTGCGGCGGCCCGGTGCCGCGATGGTCGCGAGGTCGCGCTCGAAGTCACCGACGACAGGCGAGACCTGCAAACCAGGGAACTCGGCCGCGAGCGCATCGGTGGACTCGGCGAGCACGGTCGGGTCGACATCAAAGGGCACGAACTCCCGCAGCGTCCCGGCGCTCCGCAGCGCCCGGATCAGCAGGCGGGTCTTGGCGGAGGTCCCGCTGCCGAGTTCGATCAGTGAGTCGCACCGCGACAATTCTGCTATCTCGGCCGCGCGCCGCTGCAGGATCGCCGTCTCCGCTCGGGTCAGGTAGTACTCGGGCAGGCGCGTGATCTCGTCGAACAGCTCGCTGCCGCGCTCGTCGTAGAAATACTTGGGCGGCAGCGTCTTAGGGGTCGCCGTGAGACCGGCCCGGACGTCGCTGCGGAGCGCGTTGTAGTAGCGGCTGGGACGGACCTGGACAGGGTAGTTGCCTGCCATGCGTCATGCCTCCAGATCAGTAGTCGACACCGCGTCGGCCGTAACGTCGACGAGGTGATGGTCGGGGACGTCCACCCAGCGCGGGTCATCGTCGTAGGGCTCGCTCGCGATGACGACGCCGTCATCGGCACGGAGCATGCTGAGCGTGTCGTTCCACCGCGTCGCGATGATTCGTTCTCCGTTCGCAAGCAGGAGATTCAGCCGCGCCGCCGGGTCGCGCCGGCCAAGCTTGGCGACTAGTGCGCCGGCCTGCTCTGGGCCCAGCTCGAAGAGGTAAGCCGCGAGTTGCGCCGAGTCGCAGACTGACTCGGCGGCCGCCTGTGGCCCGAGCAGGCCGCGATCGACGATGCCGTTGTGCGAGAGCAGCCACTGGCCCGACTGGAACGGCGCCGCAGCCGTCTCATCCAGCGGCATCCCGGCGCTGGCTGACCGTACTGCGGCCACGATGCACGTCGAGTAGATGACGGGTGCGACCGAGGCAAAGGACGCGTCGCCCCAGAGGGGCCGGTTCGACCGCCATCTGGCTGGCACGAGCCGCTGACCCGTCTCGGCTGCGCGGCCCGGGTCATCCAGCTGGCTGGCAGGCTCTGGCCGCGACGGTGCGTAGAACCCGACGCCCCAGCCGTCGGCGTTGATGCTCCCGTGCCGCTGGCGGCGCGGAGCCCAGGACTGGACGAGCAGGCCATGCGGCGGCGTCAGGACGAGCTCGGCTAGCGATCTCGGCCTCGTTCCCAGGTAAGCGACGTGACGGCACACTTAGGCGTCCCACGCCAGCCGGACGCCCGTGAAAATCTGCCGCCGGATCGGATGGTCCCAGTTACGGAACGACGGGCGGATCGTCGAGGGGGCGACTGCCCACGACCCGCCGCGCAGCACCTTGTAGTCCCCGCCGAAGAACGGCTCGCTGTAGGCGCGGTAAATCATCGGGGTGAACCCCGGCCACGGAGTGAAGTCCGATGACGTCCATTCCCAGACATCGCCGATCATCTGCTCGGCCCCATACGCCGATGCTCCGGCCGGGAAGGCACCGACCGGCGCCGGCCGAAGGCCGAGCCCGCCGAGGTTGGCGAGGTCATCGGCCGGTGGCTGCGAACCCCACGGCCAGGCCCGCCTGACCTGACGCACCGGATCCCAGGCGCAGGCCTTCTCCCACTCGATCTCCGTCGGCAGCCGGGCATGTGACCAGGCCGCGAACGCCTCAGCTTCGTAGTAGCAGATGTGCTGCACGGGCTCGTCGGGCGGGACGTCCTCTTCTGTCCCGAACCGCAGCCGGGTGCCGTAGGCCGTCCAGAACTTGGGGCGCTCCAGGCCGGCTTCGACCCGATGTCTCCAGCCGCGCTCGGACCACAGATCCTGACGGTTATAGCCGCCGTCGGCGACAAAGCCGAGCCACTCCCGGTTGCTCACCGGAACGCGGCCGATCCAGAACGGCCCGACATCAACGGCGTGCGCGGGCCGTTCGTTGTCGAGCGAGAATGGCTCGGTGACTGCGTCCACGCCCAGCACGAAGCGTCCGCCAGGCACGAAGACCCGCTCGCCGGCGACCGGGCGCCCCGCCGGCAGGGTCCGGCGCTGGAGGAGGACCGGTGGTCCCTGGCGCAGCTGCAGCGTGGCGTACATCGTCTCGTCATGCTGTTCTTCGTGCTGGACGACCATTCCGGCCGTGAACAAGTCCTCTTCCGGGGTCCGTTCCAGCAGGTCAAGCACGCGCCCGCGGACCTCGTAGTTGAACGCTCGCGCTTCAACCGGCGGTAGCAGGGGCAGGGACGGCCGCTCCGCGCGCCGGTGCATGAACGCGTCATAGAGCGAGTCGACCGCCGGCGCAAGCATCCCCGGCCGCGTCGGATCGCCGCCGCGGAGCAGCCACAGCTCCTCCTGCTGACCGACATGGGCCAGATCCCAGACCAGCGGGCTCATCAGCGGGTCGTGCTGCGTCAGCAGCGTCGGCTCGTCGAGGTCGGTGAGCTGGAGCGTCCGCGCCCGGGCGGTGGTGAGGTCGCGGACCAGGTCGTCACGCATTTGCTAGCTCCTCGAAGGCGGCACCCGGCCCAACCTCAGCGATTCGCTCGGCCAGCAGATCGCCGGGACAGCGGCCAGCATCGATCAGGTCGGCGAGATCGCCCACAGCAGTGGCAAGCTCGGCCGGTACACGCGGGGCCGCGATCTCCACGCATCTGCGTGCGCTGTCAGCGAGCACGGGGTCGCGCAGGCCGGAACGCGCCGCCTGGGTCCACAGCAGCGCCGCGGGCTCTGTTACGTCGGACGCCAGATCGGCCGCGACCGGGTCATCCATCAGCGTCGTGGTGACAGCCGCGATCGCTGGCCACCACCGCGGCGCGGTCATGTCCAGGTAGCGCAGCTCCAGGTATCCGCGGAGTCGAACGGGCGGGAACAGCGTCGTCAGGTGGACGTCGAGATCGGCTGCCGTGGGCAGCCGACCGCCGAGCCTGACGGCTCCGCCCGCCCACTGCTCGAATGGAACCGACCGGCCGACCGCCGCCAAGTCGGTCCCAGCCCTGACCAGAACCACCGGAGCGCCTAGCGCAAATTTCGCCCACGCGCCCGCGGGGTCCGCCACGCCAGCTCGCGTCAAGTAGCCCGGCAGCGGGCCGCACGCCCGAGAGTCCAGGCTCGCCCAGGCCTGCTGCCGCGCTGACTTCCAGCCAGTGTCGCGACCGCCGAGCCAGGGCGAGCTTGCCGAGAGCGCGACTAGCGTAGGTCCGAGCCGATAAGCGCGGGCGACTCGCTCCGACCATTGCTGCCGCGGTCCGGCTTGCAGGTTCACCTGCAATGCTGCGGTGGAGTTCATCATGACCACGCCGGCTGCTGCCTTGCCGGTGGCCGCAAAATGCTGCTCCATCGCCCGGTAGCGCGGACGCGGATTGACCCGGCGCGGTGGCCGGAGCGGATCGGCGCCGGCATGGGCAAGCCCGAGACCGAGCGGGGCAAGAGCCAGCCGCGCGCTGGTAACGTCACGCCGCATCTCGGAGACAGCCGTCAGGATGTGCGGCGCGGGCGAAC
Organism: Streptosporangiaceae bacterium; assembly: GCA_035472835.1. Taxonomy (GTDB): domain Bacteria; phylum Actinomycetota; class Actinomycetes; order Streptosporangiales; family Streptosporangiaceae; genus JAJYUU01. The sequence goes on from DATIOU010000138.1 coordinate 32,305, forward strand.
CCGACAACTCAAGCTGGCCGCCGGGCTCTACTGTCACCGAACTGCTGTCAGTGACAGTTCGCACCAGGTCGGCCGCCGGTTCGACGCGGCTCCACGGCACAGGGGCCGCCACTGTGCCCAGGTCCACAAGATGAGTCTCGACTTCGAGCCCGACAGTTCCGATGACGGAGTCGGCGAGTGCCGCGCGGCACGATCTTTCGTAGGCCGCCTCCGCAGTTAGCGGTTCAGCCTCATCATCGGCGACTTGAACGGCGGAGCGGAGAACGGCCATCATTCCCCTCCAGGTCCGGGCCGGCGGACTATGTCCGCCGCGGGTCGGTGCGGGGCGACTGAAATGAAGCCGTCCGTATCGCCGGCCACCCCTGTGGTGACCGGCATAGCCCATTGTACTTATGCCTCTGACAATCGGTCGGCGGGCCTAATCGGGCCGATGATCACGACCCCGGCGCAGCGGACAACGACCGCGATCACAATGGGCGACTGTGACGGTGAAAATCACGAAATATCCTTCAGTTGTAGCGTGATTTGTATCACTAGCTTGACACAACGGCTGTGGTCCGACGACACTTGTGTCAATCGGTTGATACAAGGAGTCGCGGATGGCTGTCTTCGAAGACGTCCCGGCCGCTATCCGGCGGCGCACGGTCACATGGCGCTGGTCCGGCGTGGTTGCTGGCGTGGTCGCAGCGGTCGCGGCCACGCTGACGGGAGCACTCGGCCGCGGCCTCCTGCTCGCGGCGCCCCTCTTCGGGCTGTTCGTGCTGGCTGGCGTCCTCGCCGGGGAACTCAGCGTGCCGTCCCCTGCGGGCCGCACGCGCCGGGCGGCCGTCGCCGTCCGGCGAGCCACCGACTACCTTCCTCGAGGTCTCACCTCCGCCGTCGCTCTCGCTGCCGCGGGTCTTGTCGCGCTGCTGAGCATGACGACCGCCATGGGCTCGGCCGACGACCTGGGCCGGGCAGGCCGCTTCCTGGTGCGCCAGTGCAGTGCTGCGCTGACGGAGGGCCACGGTGCCTGGGCTGGATCTTTCTACAGCGTCCCGCTAGGCGTGGTGGTCGTGGTCGGCCTGGCGGGCGCCGCGATCGCCCTGCGCCAGGTCGTCCGCCGCCCGCGCCCGGGTGATCCGGCCGACCTAACTGCCGCAGACGACCAGCTCCGCCGCCGAGCCGCACGAACGATCATCGGAGCATGCGGTGTGCTGGTCGCTGTTCCGCTGATCGCCACCTCGCTCGTCACCGCCGCCGGATTCCTGAGCATCGGCTGCCGGCCCGCGTGGTGGACCGCCGCGGCCTGGCTGCTGGTCGCGTTGCTGCCAGGCTGGACTACGGTACTCGCGTGGAGCGGGCTGGCCGTGCTCGCGCCACAACGTCAAGCGTCGGCCCACGCTGGCGCCTGATGACAGCCTTGCCGCTGCTGACGGTCGTCACCGACGACGTCATTCCGCCGTATGAGCAGCTCCGGCGCCAGCTCGCGTACCTCATCAGCTCGGGAGCGCTGAGCGCGGGCCAGCGCCTGCCGCCACTACGTCAGCTGGCGGGTGACCTGGGCCTGGCCGTCGGCACGGTCGCCCGAACGTATCGCGAGCTCGAAGCCGAAGGTCTCATCGCATCACGCCGCGGCGGCGGCACCCGCGTGACCAGTCTCCCTGCCGGGCTGGCCGACGAGCACCGGCACCGGCAGGTAGCTGAGCACGCCGTCGACTACGTGCTGAAAGCACGCCGCCTTGGCGTCAGCGACGATGCCATCATCGACGCCGTTACCAGGGCCGTCGGCGAAAGCTCGCCGCGAACCTGACGCCCGGCGCTTATTGCTCCGGCTGGCGGGCCCGTCAGGGAGTGCCGTCGGCCGCCGCCTGGTTAGGCGCGCGTGATCAACGGATCGGTCGGGTGCTGTGAGAGCGGTGTGATCTCGGTGGTCATATACGGGTCGAGCGGCAATGACTTCACGATTGCCTGCATCTCGGCCGGATCCGCAGCGCGCCAGAGCCCCAGGGCGCGGCCCACCCCGGGCAACCGCCACAGCCGTTCGAGACGGGCCTCTTCGGCGAGCTCGTGCGCGCGCTGCGCCTCCTGCGATCTGACGTCGGACATGGCTTGATCAGGTGTGCCCGCCGGGACTGTCTCGGTGAAAGTAGTTAGGAACTCGCTGGCCGTTCCGTTCATTCGCGTTGCAGAGCCAGGGTCGTTCGGGTGGGGGCGCAGCGGGGTTACTTCGTCGCTGCGCCACACCCGAAGCGGCATCGAGGCCAGAACCTCCTCAAGCTGGCCATCGTCGTTTGCCGCGAAAAGCCCGAACGTGCGCCACTCGCCAGGGCCCAGGGGCGGCCGCCACAGGCGAAGCAGATTCCCTTGCGCTGCGAGTTCGCGGGACCGGGCTGCCTCGCGTGACCGGATGTCATCGACGGCTTCCGCCGGGGTGCCATCCGGCACATGGGTGGTCATCGTGACGAGATATTCCATGATCGGCGCCTCTCAGGCATTCGGCACGCCGAGGTAGGGGAGTTCGCTCAGCAGGTCGTGGTGTGGGCCAAGGCCGTCGGGCGGGATCTTGTTATTGCTCAGCCACCCGAAGCGGTAGCTGTAGACGTCGTCGGTTGGTACGCGACCATTCGGGTACGCGGCCGGCTCGTTCCGGTCGTAACGCAGGATGTCGGGCAGCACCTCGAGAGCTTCAGTCTTGGCGTCAGCAGGCGAGTAGCCACCCTTTTCCTCGAGGAGCTTCGACCATGGCTCAAGATAATTCGTCACGTCATCGGCAGGCTGACGCGCGTTGAACTCGTCCTTAACCTCGTCGGAGTTGATGAACGGATTAATAGTCGGGTTGCCGCCCCTGTCCATCTGAACGAGATTGCCGTCCTTGTGCAGGCTGACGGTGCCCCACGCCCCGATGACCGGCTGCTGGCTCAGCATGTCGTCGGGAACTTCGAGCGCGATCGACAGCACGTTCTTGCCTGCGAACGTGTCCACGCCGGTCCACTTGAAATCATGGAAGGCGCCCTCGGCATCGGCGAAGAACGGGTCGCTGCGGACTCCCGCGAACATCCGCGTCTCGCCGGCCTGGACCGGCTCCGCGGCGGCGGTCAGTCCGACCGGGATTGATTGCCCGATGACGTCGCCCGCAGGCTCCGGGTCCTGCGCCTGGCGGCCCGTGGCGTAGTACGCGGTTCCGGTCTGAGCGCCGTCCGCTGGCGGCGAGAAGGTCAAGCTGAACGCCACATCCGCGCGGGCGTCGCCGTCATTGTCGATGTTGATCCGGTAGACCGCGTCTGGATGGAAGAGCTGGTCGTCGCGGAACGGGCAGACGTCGGCAATCAGCACTGTCTTGCGGGGATCGCGCGGCGCCTTGAATGCGAACAGGTCAGTGAGATCCAGCCGTGGGTCGTCGCCAGGCGACTTGAGGTTGGCGGCGCTGAAGTGGTTCGACATCTGTAGGCTCCTTTGCTCGCCGGCAGGGTCTGTAGGAGTATTTGCCCGGCCACGCAGTAGGGGATGCGCGGTTACGCCCTGCGCTAACGGCCGCCGATCGGGCGGGATCGTCCTACGCTCGCGGCTTATTCACGTCCAGAGGGACAGATTCCGGACTGATCACGCCGAGTGTCGTGACATCCGGCGACGTGGCCGCGTTCAGGGCCCAGTCGGTGAGCACGCGCAGCCGGTTCCCGGACATGGCGAACAGATGGTATCCCCTGGTCACGGCGTTGGCTGGCGGCCCGGACAGTGGCACGCCGAGCGGGTTAGCGGCCGCAGCCAGGCCACCCAGGTCCACCAGGAAGCCTTCGTCGTGGTGCTTGTAAGCGCGGGCCTGACTGATGCCCAGCGAAGCAGCGACGTTCCTGGCGACTAGCCTGCCTTGCCGCACTGCGTGCTGAGCAGTCATGCCGCAGACCTGGCCAGGGCGGGTCAGATCAGGCACTGCGGCGCAATCTCCGCAGGCATAGATGTCGGCATGACCAGGCACGGCCATGAACTCATCCACAACTAGCCGGCCTCGGTTTGTGTCGAGGTGGAGGTCGTCAACCAGCGGGTCGGCGCGTACGCCGACGCACCAGATCAGCGACCGGGTGGGTACCTTCTCTCCGGTCGACAGCTGGACGAAACCGTCGCTGGCCTCGACGACCGATTGGCCAGTCTGTACCTGGACGCCACGACGCCGCAGCACCCGCTCGGCGGTCTTCGACAGCCGAGCATCAAGTTCGGGTAGCAGGCGCGGCGCGGTGTCCAGCAGGATCCAGCGAATCCGCTGGCCGGCGAGGCCAGGCAGAATCCTCGCGAGTCGCGTCGTCAGCAACTGACCCTGGGCGGCAACTTCGGTGCCGGTGTAGCCGCCGCCGACGACCACGAATGTGCAGCGCGACCGGCGTTCGTCCGAGTCCCTCGCTACTGCGGCCAGTTCCAGCTGACGGGTTATGTGATCGCGCAGGTACACCGCCTCGCTGATGGTGCGGAACCCGTGCGCGTAGTCGGCGATGCCAGGGATGGGCAGCAGCTTGTTGACGCTCCCCGCGGTCAGGATGAGACGGTCGTAGCCGATCCGGCCGACGGAGCCTTCGGGACTGGTCCAGCTCACCGCTTTCTGCTGAGCGTGGACGTTGTTCACCGTGCCCAGGACGAACCGCGTCTTGCGCAGCCGACGGAGCAACGACGCGCGGATGTGCCTTGCCTCGATGAGCCCGCCCGCCACCTGGGGCATCAGGGGCAGGTAAAGGAAGTAGTCCGTCGAGTTGATCACCACGATCTCGGTCGTGGCCCGGCCGATGCGCGCTAGCTCCCGGGCCGCGCTATAGCCGGCGAATCCCGCCCCGACGATCACGACGCGATGCAGTATCGGCGAGTTCGCCATGTCCGCTCCAGGCAGGCGCACGCGCGGCGGCGTGCTTGAAAGGCTGAGCCCGCTGAGTTACCGGCGGCCGGCCGAAGCGGCTGACTCGGGCCGATCGCGCCGCTCGTCCGGCACCGAGACATCGACCACAGTGTCCACTGCCGTTGATCGCTCGCTCGGGCCGGATCGCTGTGCGCTTGCGCTGACTGGGGCCGGACGCTGCAGTGCGATCCGAGAGATGGCAGCAGCGGCCGCGCGCCATCCGCTGGCCTGATGTCGCGCCAGGCGGAGCGCGGCGGCTTGGGCCCTTGCCTCGGTGTGGTCGCGGAGCGGGGCAAGCGGGCCGAAGTCCGGGTAGCGGCGCGCCAGCGCACGCGCGAGCAGGTGGTCGGCCAGCCACGGGTTCTTCGGGAGCACCGGTCCGTGCAGGTAGGTCGCATAGACCTCGCGGTATCTGGCGCCCTCGGTGCCGTCCTGGCCGTTGTTTCCGCCGCCCGCGAGCACGCGCCCGAGCGGCGTGGCATTCTGACCGAGCCACGTCCTGCCACTGTGGTTCTCGAACCCGACCAGCCGATTCGATCGACCTGGAGTCAGAGTGCACTCCGCCGCCACGTGACCGATGAAGCGTCGCTGGCCGCCTTCTGTCACCGCGTCGAGCACGCCGAGGCCCTGGATCGGTGGTCCGGATACGGGCGCGTAGTAGTGGCTCAGCAGCTGGTAGCCGGCGCACACCGCGAGGACGACCGCGTCAGTCTCGATGGCTTCCCGGAGCGGCCGGCCTTTCGCCTCGAGGTCGCGGGCGGCCGCGGTCATCTCACGGTCCTGGCCGCCGTGCAGCAAGATGATGTCGGTCTCGACGAAGTCAGGGACTTCGCCGACGTCGGCCTCTGTCACGGAGAAATCGATCCCGCGCCAGGCGCAACGCTGCAGGAGGGCGAACAGGTTGCCCCTGTCACCGGCGACGCTCAGCAGCCTGGGGTAGAGGTAGCAGACGCGAACTACCGGGGCCTGCGCCATCTCGTCACTCCTTCCAGAACGGCGGCACCCATCCGCGGTGCTGCATGACGTTGCGGAGCTCACGCATAGGGGTGTAACCAGCGAAAACGCAGAGCGGCTCGGAGCTGGGCGTGCCAGCCAGCGCTAGGTCCAGAGCGGCGGCGCGATCGTGGATGACTTGCATGGCCGCGGGATTGACCCCGGCGTACTTGAAGCGCAGCGCCACCTCTTCGGCCCTGGTGCCGCTGACCGTCAGGCTCGCCATCTGGGGCACGAGCTGCTCGAGATCCACGTCCCAGAGCCAAGCGAAGTCCTCGCCGTCGACCACGGTGTTGCTGTGCGCAGCGAGGATGTGCTTGCGCCCAGGCTGCCGCAGCACCTCGCGCATCGTGGTGTTGTACGACGTGGGGTTCTTGACAAAGGCGAGCATTACGCGCCGGTCGCCGGCCCTGATCTCCTCAAGACGGCCGAACGCCGGGCGTACGCCGTCGACGGCCCGGCGCGCGTCAGACGGCTCGAGCGGCCGAGGAAGAGACAGCGTGCTCGCGCAGGCAAGCGCGGCGGCCGCGTTGTAGATGTTGTGCATCCCGGCCAGGGGCACGTGGAGGGAGAATTGCCCCGCAGGCGTGTCGACCGTGATCTCAGACCCCGTTCGCTGCGACGGCTGGATCGACGTCACCGCGACATCGAGTTCAGGACGCGCGTTCCCGCACTCGGGACATTCGTAATCGCCCAGGTGAGACACGTGCACCACGCGGTACCTGAGCGGATGCTGGCAGTGCACGCAGCGGATTGTGTCCGCCGCGTGCTCGGGCAGCTGGGTGCCGATGCGGTCGTCGCGGATGCCGAATGACAGACGGCGGGCCCGCGCCGCGGGGGCGAAGCTGGCCACCAGGGGGTCATCGCCGTTAAGCACGACCGTTGCGGTCGCCGGGAGCTCCTCGATGACTGATTCGATGTCACGTGCCATCGAATACAGCTCGCCGAAGCGATCCAGCTGATCGCGGAAGATGTTGGTGACCAGGAAGGTGTCGGGCTGCACATCCGGGATCACCTTCGACAGCACGAGCTCGTCGACCTCTAGCAGGAGAAGCTGCGCGTCCAGGTGACCGCGCAGATCGGCGCGGACCAAGGCCGCCGAGATGACTCCCTGCAGCAGATTCGATCCCGAGCGGTTCTGGACCACGTCGAGGCCGCCGGCGCTCGCCAGCGCGGCCAGGATGCGGCAGGTGGTCGTCTTGCCGTTGCTCCCGGTAACCACAACGGTGCGCAGGTCACTCGCGGCTGCGACCTTGCGGAGAACGTCAGGATCGACCCAGCGAGCGACGCGACCGGGGAAGCTCGTGCCGCCGCCGAACCCGAGGACCTTGGATGCGGTCCCGGCAGCCTTCCCTGCGGCCAGCGCCAGCGCGAGGCGGGCCTGCGCGGACGGGCGACCGGGCGACGTGCCCGCTGGCCGGCCGGGTGCGGGCTGGCCAGGTGCTGGGCGACCGAGGACGGCGTCGGCTGCTCTTCCCCGCGCAGGCGAGCGGTTCACGAGGCGCACGTCACGTCCTCCGCCACTCCAGCGGCAGCGGCAACTGCCGAACCTGCGCGGGCCGGCGTGTCGTCCGCGAGCGCTGCGCCGGATAGCACGTCGGCCGCCGCCTCAGGCGCATCAAGCTCCGGCGACATCAACCCCAGTCGGCGGTGCCCGGCGTCCCGGACGGCGTCGGCGATCTCTCGCACGTGTCGTTCATCGAGCGCGTAGTGGAGGGCACAGGACCTGAGTGCGAAGCGACCCCTGATGTCGGTGCCGGCAAGGAAAGCCCGGCCCTCGACCTGTAGGTCGGCCATGATCGCCTGATTGAGCCGGTTCAGGCTTTCGTTGCCGGTCTGGCCAGGCGGCACGTACCGGAAGCACACGGCCGTCAGTGGGCCGGCCGCGAGCAGTTCGAGATCAGGGCTGGCTTCGATGACCTCCTCTAGGTACCGGGCCAGGTCGATGTGACGGCGCACATGGTCCACGAGCCCGGCTGTTCCGGCTTGTTGAATGTTCCAGAAGGTCTTGAGAGCTCGCCCGGAATCCCTGGTCTGCTCTGCGCTGCGGTGTGAGTACCAGACGTCGCCCGCGAAGCCCGGTCCCGGCGGCAGGTTGAGATAGGACGGGATGAGCTTGTAGGTGTCCTGCAGAAGAGCTCCGTTGCGCACCAGCGCACCGCTGCAGCCGATGGCTACGGCCAGCCACTTGTGCGGGTCCAGTGCGATCGAGTCGGCCCGTTCCAGTCCCGAATACAACGGGGCGGCGCGCGGGTCAAGGACGCCGAAGCCGCCGTAGGCGCCGTCCACATGCAGCCAGATGTTTTCCCGCTGGCAGAGGTCGGCGAGATCATCGAGCGGGTCGATGGCGCCGGTCTTGACGCTCCCGGCGGTCGCAGCGATCAGAAACGGGCGGCGGCCAGCCCGGCGGTCAGCGGCGATCACGGCCTCGAGGTTGGCCATGTCCATCCGGAACTCGTCGTCGACCATGATCTTGCGGGGCGCGCCGAGACCGAGTGTGAAAGCGGCTTTCTCGAGGCATGAATGCCCTTCCGCGGACATGTACATGGTGAGCTGCGGGCGCCCGTGGAGACCTTCGGTGCGGACGTCCCAGCCGTTGACCTTGGCGCCCCAGTACCGTGCGACTTCCAGGCAGTGCCGATTGGCGTCTGATCCGCCGCCCAGGAGTACTCCATCGCTCTCGTCAGACGGGAAGCCGACGATCTCGGCGAGCCAGCGTATTACCGCCTGCTCGACGTATATCGCGGCATAATTTCCGCCTGCGCCGCTGGTGTTTGTCACAGCGGAGGCAAAGGCCGCGAGCATGCTCAGCTTCGATGCTGCCGGATCAACGAATGCGGCGAAGCACGGATGATTCTGGCCGCGCCCATATGGCAGCACCAATCGGAGGAAGCCGGCGATGATGTCCTCGGCGACCATTCCTTCCGCGGGAATGGTCATTGTAGCGAGTTCTTTCTGTACGTCAGCAGGCAAGGGACGGTAAACGGGCTCCTGCGGCAGCTCTTCAAGGTAGGCCGCCAGGATGTCCACCAGCTGATGACCCAGGTTGCGGAACGTCAAATCGTCCATAGCGAAGGGCGAAGGAATGGTGCTGTAACGCTCAGCAACGCCAATGTCGACAGGCGGAACTGCCGGTCTCATGGATAAGGGCTCCTCTCAGTCCGGAATACGCCTGCCGGGGGGCCTCGGCTCTTGGCCATTCCCGGACCCCCGCCGGACTAAAGGAGCGAGCTTCTAATGAGTTGGCTAAATACTCGTCACGAATTGCCTAACCAGCGGGCTTGAGATGCGGAAATGCGGTTTCCGCCAGCCGCTGGGCGGATTTGTCCGCGGTGTCTTCGGACTAGCTCGCGGCTAACTACTGCCCCCCAGGCCATTCGTCGATGCCCTGAACACCTGCGTCTGGCTCTGATGTCACCGCACGTCGCGTCGCTAGCTGCCGGCGTCGGCGCGAGTCAGCCTGATGACTGGGATATCTCGGTCGGTCTTCTTCTCGTATCCCGCGTATCGCGGCTGACTCTTCGTGATCCGCTGCCACGCCTGGGCGCGCGCCTCTCCGTCGAGCTGTGTCGGGATCACCCGCATTTGCTGGCCGCCGAATTCGGCCCAGACCTGGTCCGGATGCGCCGCGATGTTGTGGTACCAGGCCGGGTGATGAGCCGCTCCGCCAGCCGAGGCGATGACGAGCCAGGCGTCATCGCCGTCCGCGAACCTGGCCACTGTGGACTGTCGCTTCTGGCCGGTTTTGGCGCCGACAGTGGTCAGGTACAGCAGATCCATACCTTGGAACTTGTCGCCAGACCGCCGGTGCCAGCTCGTCATGCCCCGCATCAAAGTGCGCGTCAACACGTTCGACGGCGCGCCGCGGGCTCCGCGGGTACCGCCTGGAGTCTTCTCGAAGCTCACTGTGTCCGTCCCTCGGGTTTCAGACTGACAAGTCCATGCTAGCGACCAGGCTTACCCATGGAAGCCCCTCGCTACGCAGCCGGCCCGGGATGCACTCGGAAACCACTTGACGGACCAGATCAGGGCGGCCAACGCTGTCGCTATGACGAGCCAACGAGCCCGGCATTCGGCCCGCTGGAAGCGGCGGTGGACCATCGACGCCGGAGCTGTGACGCTGCGGCCCGTCACCCGCGCCGTTGCCCAGGAGGTCCTCGACGGCGGGCCGATTACCGACAGGTTTGAGCAGGGAGCCCGGCACGCCATGATCGACCACGCGATGGACATTGCCATCCAGCACGCCGACTCCGGCGGGGCCGCCGTGATGCCGGCCGTCTGGCTCGTCGTCCGCAATCCAGACGGGCGGGTTGTGGGCGACATGGGGACACACGGCCCGCCCGACAGCGAGGGCTGCGTCGAGATCGGCTACAGCCTGGCGCCGTCCGCCCGAGGCCAGGGCATTGGGACCGCTGCCGTCGCCGCCCTGATCGAGGGCCTGGCAACAGTGCCGGGGATCCGGGCGGTTACCGCGGTCACCGGCGCCGACAACCTGGCCTCTCGCCGGCTGCTCGAGCGGCTTGGATTCCTGCTAGCCGACTTCTTGCCGGGCGCGAACCAGGTGCGCTACCTGCTAAATCTCGCCTGACCGAGCGAACCCACCGGTCCATCGGCCCCTGTGGTGCTCGGGTTCCGCGGTAGGCGACACTGAGTTCCTATGTACGCGAGGATGGGGTGGTCCACCGGGCGGCTCTCTTGGTGGCGACGCCTGTGCCACTCGTCGCTGGCTGTCGGCGGACTGACGCTCCTTGTCCTCTGGGTCGCCATCAGCGAACTGCTCCGGCAGGGCCGCCTCGAGGCCGTGCTGTCCGCAGGACGGGCAGAGCTCGCCGCGCCCCTCCTCATCGCGCTGGTCGTCGCGACCGGGATATGCGAACGCATCTGGCCCGCCGAACGTCGGCCAGTCCTGGCTCGCGGCCACATTCAGGACGTTTGCTTCCTGGCGCTGCACGCGATAGTCGTGATCCCGCTGATGACGTTGCTCAGCGCCGGCGCGGCCGCGCTGCTTTCCGGTCACGCTCGGTGGATCGAGCTGCAGGCGGTCGCACACTGGCCGGCCTGGCTGATCATGCCGCTCACAGTCGTGGCCATGGACGGTGCCAACTGGCTGGCCCACTACGCCGATCACCGGCTCGGTGCGCTGTGGCGCTTTCACGCTCTGCACCACAGCCAGGAAGAGCTGAGCGTTCTCACGTCGTTCCGTTCCCACCCGCTCATGCACACGACGGGGTTTCTGCTCGCGACAGTGCCAGTGGTGGCGCTGATGCCCGATCGTCCGGTCGCTCCGGTGCTCATCACGATCTACATCTGTGTCGGCACTCTCCAGCACGCCAATGTCCGCTGGACCTTCGGGCCCATCGGCCGTGTCCTGGTGAGCCCGGCATACCACCGGCTCCACCATTCGCCGGAGAACCAGCGCGCCAACCTTGGCGTCGTGCTGACGATCTTTGATGTGATCGCGGGCTACGCAAGGTTCCCTGCTCGCGGCGACGCAGTGGACCGTACGGGCCTGGCCGGACGGCCGATCCCGGTGGAACAAGACGACGCGGCCAGGCCGGCGCTACTGCTGCTGGCCGAGCAGCTCTTCGAACCATTTCAGGCGCGAGGCTGAATTCCGGTAGCACCTCGTCATCCGAAAGCGGAACCGCGGCATGCGCCGCGACGTCCAACGGCCATGCAGATCGTCGACAACAGCTCGATGCCCAGTGGCCGGTCGACTCGCCGGCCCAGCCCCGCCGGCCTGGGCCGTGGCGTTCCAGCGGTAGTGCTCGTGGCATTAACGGTTTCGGTCCTTTCGGCCTGCAGTATTCCGCACCTCTCTGGTCTGAGGACTGGCGCGCCGGCGGCAGCCGACGTCGCACTGGTGCGGTTCAACAGCTGCGCCGACGCGCTGCAGAACTTGCGCGCAGCTGCCAGCCGGGCGGTCGGACCGAGTGGTACCGGGGCCGCCACCGGAAGTGCCGCAGCTGCATCCGGGCCCGCTGGAGCGCCAAACACCAACGGGGCGCCAGCATTGGGAGCCGCGGCGGACGGCAGCGCGAATTCGGCTCGGGGTGGCCAGGCTGCGGCCGCTCAGGCGAACGCAGGCAGTACTGCGGCCGGACAGGCGATCGCAGCGCCGCCCGGAACATACTCGACCACCAACACCGCGACGGCGGGGGTGGACGAGCCTGACATCGTCAAGACCGACGGACATCGGATCGTCACGATCACCGGGAACGTGCTGCGAGTCGTCGACGCGCAGACGGGCCAGATTACCGGCGCTCTCGACCTGTCGGCTGGCTTGGTAAACTCGCCGGCCGCGAACGGACCGGGCTTGGTCACGTCGGGCTTCGGCGCCCTCACACCAGCCAACCTGCTGCTCTCCGGGGACCACGCTCTGGTCCTCTTCAATCAGAGCCCGTATGTATTCGGAGGTCCGCCAGCCGGTGGCGGCGCGGTTGGACCGGCTGGCTCGGCTGGCTCAGCTGGCTCGACTGGCTCGGCTGGCTCGGCTGGCCCGGTCGGCCCGGCCGGCACCGCCCCGCAGCCGCCCATCCTCGGGCCGCGGGTGGCCTTGATTGACTTGTCGACCGGGACGCCGCAGATCGTCAGCGAGTACACGATGGACGGATCGCTTGTCGATGCTCGCCAGGTGGGCTCGGTGGCCCGCGTGATCGTTCAGTCCGCGCCGCGCATCTACTTCCCGCCCATGGAAGCGCCGAGCGCGCAGCCAGGGCTTGCCCCAGAGCGGGCGGCAATCGCGCATGCCGGGCTGAACCAGTGGCTGCCGCGCTACGCCGTCACGGCTGGCGGGCAGCGCGTCACCGGCGTGGTGGACTGCGCTTCGGTCAGCCATCCGGCCGCGGTGGCGTACTCGGGCAACTCGATGCTGACCGTGCTCACGTTTGACCTCAGCGGAACGACGCTGGGCAACGGCGAGCCCGTCACAATCGTCGCCGACGGCGACACCGTCTATTCCGATGGCGCCAGCTTGTATGTCGCGAGCCGCCAGTGGACCGCGACCCCGGCCCTGGGAACTGCCTCCGGGCCCGCCCCGGCAAACGGCCTCGCCGGCATACCGCAGTACACCAGCATCTACAAGTTCGACATCTCCGGGCCGGGGCGCCCTGTGTACGAGGCATCGGGGACGGTCCCGGGCTGGCTGCTGGGCTCGGCCGGCACGGCGCAGTACTCGCTCTCGTCGTGGCACGGCGCGCTGCGTGTCGCGACCACCACTTCCTACGCTCAATTCGTCGCGGGTACGCAACAGCCGCCGCAGTCTGCGGTTTACGTGCTCGAACAATCCGGCGATCAGCTGGTCACCGTCGGCAAAGTCGGCGGCCTCGGTGCTGGTGAGCAGATCTACGCGGTGCGCTTTGTCGGTCCGGTCGGCTACGTGGTGACGTTCCGCCAGGTTGATCCGCTCTACACGATCGATCTGTCCGATCCGGCGCAGCCGAGAGTCGTCGGGCAGCTCGAGTTGAGTGGCTACTCCGCCTACCTGTACCCGATCGACGCTACCCACCTGATCGGCATCGGCCAGAACGCGAACTCACTGGGCCAGACCACGGGCACGCAGATCTCGCTGTTCGACGTGTCGGATCCGGCCGCGCCCGTCCGGCTGGCGGTCCACGACCTGCAGTTCGGCCACTCTCAGGCCGAGTTCGATCCGCACGCCTTCCTGTACTGGCCGTCTAGCAAGCTTCTGGTCATCCCGGCAGTGGTTCCGTACGGCGTCACGCCGTCGGAGCCGACGCCAGTGCCCCAGGGCGGCACCTTCCAGGGCAGCACCTTCCAGGGCGCAGCAGTGCCTTACCCGCCGCCGAGCGAAGCCGTGGTACTGCACGTCGGCGCTAACAGCTTCACCCAGCTCGGCACGATCACGCATGCGACGTCGGCAAATCCTTATGGGGGTCAGATTTCTCGCTCACTCATCGTCGGTAATGCGCTCTGGACGCTCTCGGACGCGGGCCTGAAGGCCAACGACATCGCGACGCTCGCGCCGCTGGCGTGGGTGCCTTTCACCTGAACCCGGGCCGCGCGATCATCTCCCGTGAGTACGCTGATGTCCCCGCCTAGCCCGGCGGCGCTCCGAGACCGCCGCCCGGCCAGCAAGCAGTAACAAGTGAGCGTGGAGGTGCGGGCCGTGCCCGATAAGGCACCTGAAGATGAGGCTCGCGACTTCGCAGTGGCTTTCCGCGGCTTTCTGGAGTGGGTCTACGCGACGGCCGACGGGCGGGTCAACGAGGTTTCCACGCTCGTGCGCGGCTTTCTGGGCCCCGATGGCGTGAGCCATTCCGTGGTGACTCGTGAGCTGGCCCCGTTTGAGCACGTCAATCTGCAGACCGCGGTGGACGCGTGGTCGGCGCGGGCTGGCCGGACCGCGGAAGTCCGCGGGATCGCGCTGCCGCCGCATTTCGGTGGCCTGTCGCTGCAGCAGCTGGTCGCAGGTGAGGCTCTGCCGCCGCTGCGGCTGACGGCGCCCGCGCTCGTTGACCTGCCGAACGGACCGGGCTCGACGCTGGCGTGCCTGCGCCTGGCCGTGCTGCTGGTCACGGACGAGAGCGGCCCGTACATCGTGATGATCCAGGGCCCGAGCGACCACCAGCCCAGCCTCCAGATCGAGGTGGCTGGCCTGCCGGTCGGGCTAGCGCAGGGCGTGCTCGCCGACCTTGACCAGCTCCGCGCTGACCTCAACGTGTACCGCGGCCACTTGCTTGATGTGGCGCTGACGCCGATGGGCGGCGTCAGCCTTACGTTTGCGGCACCGCCTGGCCTGACCCGCGACGACGTAGTCCTCCCCAGCACCGTCCTGGCGCGCATCGAGCGTCATGCCCTCGGAGTCGCGGCGCACCGGCAAGCCCTGCTGTTGGCAGGGCAGCACCTCAAGCGCGGCCTGCTGCTATACGGCCCGCCCGGCACCGGCAAGACGCACACCATGCGCTACCTGCTTGGCCAGATGACTAGCTATACCCGCCTAGTCCTCACCGGCCGCTCGCTGGTGGCCGTTGGTTCCGTCACCGACCTGGCTCGCGCCCTGCTGCCCGCTGTCGTCGTGCTCGAGGATGTCGATCTGGTCGCGGAAGAACGCTCGCACGGCCCGGCGTCGAGCCCGGTCCTGTTCGACTTGCTCGACGCGATGGACGGCGCGGCCCCCGACGCCGACCTGCTGTTCCTGCTGACCACGAACCGAGCCGACCTGCTCGAACCCGCCCTCGCTGCGCGGCCGGGGCGGGTCGACGTCGCGGTCGAGATCGCACTTCCCGACGCAGCGGCCAGGGAACGCCTGCTGACGCTCTACGGCCAGAACGTCCCCCTGGCACTGACCGAAGAGGACGCCAGGCTCGCTGTCGAGCGCACCGACGGCACCACTGCCTCGTTCCTCAAGGAACTGATCCGACGCAGTGTCCTCGAGGCACTGCACGAAGACCCAGCGCTCACGGCGGTCACCGGGGCGCACGTGGCGCGTGCACTCGACGACCTGCTCGACAGCGCGCAGCAAGTGACCCGCACACTTCTCGGGGTCGGCGCCGAAGAAATGCCACCTGCTGGTGCCTTGCCACCGATGCCGGGACCTGGCGTCTGGTCGGCGTACGGACATCAGCGAATGTCACGACGGTTCGGCTCCTACCCCGGCTGAAAGCCTTGGAGACCCCCGACGTCATCGCATATAGCGCCAGACGATCGCCGACAACTCGTCGATCGTGTCGATGCCGTACTGCTCGGAGGGGTTACCGGTTGTCAGGACGGCGATCAGGTAGTCGTCCCCGTCAAAAGAGATCCGGCCGAGGCTGTTGATCTGCCAGTCGTCGCCCGCACGAGTCAGCGGCAGCCAGCCGTTCTTCAGGGCGACCGTGGCCTGCTGCGGTACTCCTGCGGCGACGCCCCAGCGCTGCGACGGCGTGACGCCCTCCATCAGCCCGAGCGCGAATGCCTGCTGCGCATGGGTTAGGTGACCGTTCCGCCGCACCAACTCGCGCAGCAGCGCGATCTGGTCGGATGCGGTCGTCGTGGTGAGCCCCCAGCCCGGCCACGGGAACCCCGGGCAGGTAACGCAGCCTGACGGTGTGGTGTGGGTCAAGCCGACCGAGTCGTTGTAGTCGCTAATGCCGCCGGCTCCGCCAACTTCATCCCAGAGCGCGGTCGCCGCACCGTTGTCGCTGTCTACGATCATCTCCTGCGCCAGCGTCACATCTCTAGCCGACAGCGCCGTGCCCGCCGCGCGGTGCTGCGCCAGGAGCGTCTCCAGAATGTCGACCTTAACGATGCTGGCCTCGTTCTGCGGCGAGCCTTGGCCCAGGGTCCAGAGCTGGCCGGTCTTCTCGTCGTAGACCGCGGCTAGCACAGTGCCTGCGCGGGTTGCGAGGTATGCCCTCGCTGCATTGCCCAGTGGATTGTGGTGCGCCGCCGCGTGCGTCGTTGCGGGCCGCTGAGATGTCGCGGGCCGGTATGTGGCTGCTGGCGGCGATGATGCTGCCGTGCGGGTGGAAGGAGATAATGCCGCGCCGAGCGGGAAGCTGCGCGCTGCCGACCTGTGGTCCGCGGCACGCCCGCCGTGGAGCAAGAGTGTCACCGAATCGGCCACGAGCACCGCGACGGCGAACGTGGCCGTCAGCAAGATCGCCTTGCGGTGCTTCGGGCTAACGCGGCGGCTGCCGTCAGCCTCGGGATTGATCACGAGGCTGACAGTAACGGCTCGTGGAGCTTCAGAGTGCTGGCAGCGCTGACGTCGGCTGGCCACGCTGGCGTGGGCTGGCCACGCTGACGTCTGCCGCTGACGGATCTCCCGCGTTTTCACGGCTCCCGTGCACCCAAAAGACGCAAGTCGGGCGGAAGACTGCACCTCGCGCGTGAAATGACAGAGAGTACCCGTCGCGTCACGTCCCCGCCGGCCCGCGAAGCGTTAAATGTCGGTAATGTCGTCGGCTGGGTGGAGCGCCTCATGTGCTTCGCGGCGCCTGGCCACAACACCCTACGTTCGGGCACGTGAGAGGAGCGGGCATGAGCGACAAGACCGAAGTCTGGGCGCGGGTGCGCGCCATATACCACGGATTCCTGGCTGGCGACGCCGACGCCGACGCCGTCGACCCGCTGCTCGACCGCGATGTCACGATCTGGGACTCAGCTGAGTTTCCCCTCGCCCTAGGCATCGAAAAGCTGCGGGAACTCCGGACCCGGCGCCCGCGTGATCCCGCGGCGCCGACCGTCCTCAGGATTGACGCAACAGACCCGGTGATTGACGTGTGGGATGACACGGCGCTGGTCCGGCACATACTCAACGTCGAACTGTCAGACGGCACTCGCCAGATCGTGCGAAACACCAGTGTCTGGCGCCGGGTCGACGGCGTGTGGCTGGCGGTCCACAATCACGAGGACGTCGCCGGCGGGGGAGCGCAACCCTGAGTGGACGCCACGTCAGAGCGATCATGGCAAACTGCCAGGGTTTCAGGCGCGACCACCGAGCGCTCGCGGCAACCTGCGCCCGTCAGGCGCCCGCCACCAAGTCGGTGGCCGGCCCGGCGACGACGCCGTCCACGTACGTGATGGTGTTCGCGGCGATAGCGGGAACCCGCGGGCCGGGTAGCACGATGCCGGTGAGATTCAGCGGATCGGCGGCGGAGATCCGGATGGTCTCGCCGCCGTGCTGCTGTTTACGAACCGACTTGAGCACATCGATCGCGTCCGGGTGGGCGTACTGCTCGCCGCTGAAGCCCGTGACGAACCGCCCGCCCCGTATCGTCCCGCGCGCTTCCATCCGCCTGAACGCCCATAGCACGTCACGCCAGGGAATCGCGAGGTTCTCCCGGACTGCGACGTCGCGGAACACCACGCCCCACCTGGCGGCGAGCTGCTCCGCGACGGCCTCGGCCAGCTCGTCCCGGTCCGCGCTCAGGGCCGGCCCGGGCAGCAGCGACCAGCGGCCCGAGGCACCGGCCGCGCTACGCAGACCGCGCCGGAGCCCGCGCGTCGGGGCGTACCGCTCTGCGCTGCCGCGGCGCAGCAGGGACCGCACCGCGCGGAACCCATCGGCGGTGATCAGCCCGCGCGTCACGCCGTCCCACAGCGCCTCGTCGACCTCGGATGGCAGGCGGCCGGTCACGGTCGCCAGGTCGGGCCGGAACAGCGCCCCGTGCTGGCGGAGCGCCGCCAGCACGTCGCTCGTCCGGCCGTCGGTCGGCTCGGCCGGGCTAAGGTCACCTCGGGCTGCGCGCAGCAGCCACGGCAGGTCCTCGCGGATGGCCAGGGTGATCGGGGTAGCGCGGGACGGAGTCAGGCCGCTCCGCCGCGGAATCCGGTCAGCCTCGGCATCGCGCACGGACAGGCGTCCCCAGCAGACCTGACCGGACATGCACAGCTCATCGAGCCACTCGCGGCGGTAGCCCTCGACCCGTCCGGCCAGGACTGCTGGTTCCCAGGCCCCCGTCGCGATCTCGAAGCCTTGCAGTTGCTCGATCACGGCCAGCACGCCGAACCGGCCTTCCCGCCTGGTGCCGTCGGCGAGATGCTGCCACCGCAGCAGGAACCGCATGAAGTCCCGCGCCGTGACTGGCTCGATCTCACGCCGGCGCCGCTGCCTGGTATAGGCGTGGATCCGCGATAGCAGCCGGCGCGAGCAGTATTCCTCCGGCCCGCGGGGTCCGGTGAAATGGCCGCGGATGGCGAAGCCCTCCGCCTCGAGCTGCGCCAGCGCGCGGACGATCAGGGTCTCGCGCAGCCCCGACGCCGCCGCGAGTTCCGGCACCGTGGCCGGGCCACGGCTCTCCAGGTGACCACGGAGGAGATCCGTCGCTGCGGTTTCCTCTTCAGGCTGCGCTGCTGGCACCGGGCACGGATAGTCCGGAACGGGGCGCGAGTCGGGGAACAGGACATTGATCGCGGGCAGTCGCTCGACGGGTGCCCATAGGACGCCGCTCAATGTGGGTACCTCGACCGCACGCCGCGCCGCGACGAGCGCCGCGAAAATCGCCCGCCAGTCCTCGGCCGGGCGGATCGTGACCATGGTCATCAGCACGTCGTGCAGCTCGTGTTCATCGCGCGGGTCCGGGCGCACCTGGTCGGCGACGCGCTCGATCGCGGCCGGATCCAGCGTGTCAAGCTCGTGGGGCTCGACAGGCAGGCCCCGGCGCAGCGGCACGGCGCGACTCCGGCGCTCTTCCAGCGGCGCGTCGTCCAGGTACGTGAACGGCCGCCCGTTCAGGATCTCGTGGGCTAGGACCGACGGCTCGGTCGTGTCCCGCACCACGACGCGGACGTCGCCCGACTCGATCCCGGCGATGAGTTGCTTCAGGCCGTCGATGTCCATGGCGTCGCGCAGGCAGTCCGTTAGCGTCTGCCGGACCAGCACGTGATCGGGAATCTCGAGCGGGCCTGGCGCGACGTTCTCCTGGCACGCTGCCAGCGTTGGGAAAACCGCCGCCATCAGGTCGTCGGCTTCCATGCGCTGAATGGCCGGCGGGTTCTTCCGGCCGCCGCGCATGCGAAGCACGGCCAGCGAGGTATTCAGGTTCCACCGCCATCGCGCCGCGAACATCGGCGAGGTCAGCACGGCCTGCCGCACCACATCCTCGACAGTGCCGGAGGCGAGGAACTTGGGCACCCGGTCGAGCGGGAAGCTGTGCTGCGGGCCTAGCGATAGCAAGATCGCGTCGTCGCTGGCCGCCGCTTGCAGCTCGAAGTCGAATGTGACGCAGAACCTTTTGCGCAACGCCAGGCCGAGCGCCCGGTTCAGCCGCGCTCCGAACGGCGTGTGCCCGACCAGCTGCATCCCGCCTGCGTCGTCGAAGAACCGCTCTAGCACGATGGTGTCCATCGTCGGCAGCACGCCGAGCTGCCCGAGTCCGGTGCCGAGGTAAGCCACGATGATCTCGGCGGCCGCCTCGCTTATGCCGCACTCGGCGACGAGCCAGCCGACCGCGGCCGCGGTGCCCGCCGCCGCAAGGCGCTCGGCGACCCCGGCGCGGATAGCGCTGACCTCCTCCGACAGCTCAGCGGTCCGGCCTGGCGCCTCGCCGAGCCAGAACGGCACGGACCGCGGCGCGCCCTGCGCGTCCACCACCCGGACTACGCCAGGCTCCACCCTGCGGATCCGCCATGAGGTGGTGCCGAGCAGGAAGACGTCGCCCGCCATGCTCTCGATGGCCCAGTCCTCGTTGACGGTGCCCACAAGTACGTCGTCAGGCTCGGCCAGCACCCGGTAGTCGCCGAGTTCCGGAATCGCCCCGCCGGACGTGAGCGCCGCGAGCCGGGCGCCGCGCCGGCCCCGTAGCTGCCCGGCGACCTGGTCGCGATGCAGGTAAGCGGCGCGCCGCCCGCGGCCGGTCCTTATGCCTTCGGATACCAGCTCCGAGACATCCTCGAAGTCGGCGGCGGTGAGGTCCGCGAACGGCGCCGCGCCACGAGCCAGCGCGAGCAGGTCCTCGGCGGTCCACTCCTCAGCGGAGCACTCAGCAACGATCTGCTGGGCGAGAATGTCGAGCGGACAGGACGGGATGCGCAGCCGGTCGAGGCGACCGGTCAGCGCACCGCGCATGAGAGCAGCGCATTCCACCAGTTCATCACGCGTAGTCGGATACAGCAGTCCCTCAGGAACCCCGTTCCTGGAGTGATTAGAGCGTCCAACCCGCTGCAGGAATGTCGCGAAGCTGCGTGGTGAGCCGATCTGGCAAACGAGCTCAACCGGGCCGATATCGATACCCAGCTCCAACGACGCGGTGGCCACAAGCGCGCGCAGGTCACCGTCGCGCAGGCGAGTCTCGACTCGCTGCCGGCGGTCCTTCGACAGGCTGCCGTGGTGGGCCGCGACCTGGCCGTCGCCGAGCCGCTCGCCGAGTTGATGGGCGAGCTGCTCGGCCATCCGCCGGGTGTTAACAAAGACCAGCGTGGTGCGGTGCTGCGCGACATGACCGGCGATCAGGTCGCAGATCTCGGCCATCTGCCCGGTCGTCGCGACGGCACCCAGCTCGTCGCCTGGCAGCTCAAGCCCGAGCTCCAGCGCCCGCTGGTGCCCTGAGTCCACGATCGAGCAACGCGGCGAGCCGTCGGCCGCCGAGCGGTCCGCGCCCGCACCAACGAGCAGACGCGCCACATCCTGGACCGGGCGCTGTGTCGCCGACAGCCCGATACGCTGCACCGGCTGCTCAGCCAGGTGCTGCAAGCGCTCGAGGGTGAGCGCCAGATGAGAGCCGCGCTTGTTGCCGGCTACCGCGTGAATCTCGTCGACGATCACGGTGCCAACGGCGCGCATGATGGACCGGCTCCGGTCCGCGGTCAGCAGCAGGTACAACGACTCTGGAGTGGTGATCAGGAAATCCGGCGGCCGCTTCAGCATCGCGGTGCGCTCGGCGGCGGCGGTGTCCCCGGTCCTTACGGCGACGCGAATGCTCGGCGCGCTCATGCCCAGCTCGGTCGCCACCTCCGCGATCTCCGCCAGCGGGCGCTCGAGGTTCTGCCAGATGTCCACCGCTAGGGCCTTGAGCGGCGACACGTACACGACCTGGGGCCCAGCCTCGGGCTCCGCGCCAGACTCATGGGTGCGGTAGATCCGGTCTATGCAGACCAGGAACGCCGCCAGCGTCTTGCCCGATCCAGTCGGCGCGGCAATCAGCGTATGCCGTTCAGCGGCGATCTCGGCCCAGCCCTCAGCCTGCGGCGCCGTAGGCCCGGCAGGAAACCTCCGCTCGAACCAGGTACGCACAGCCGGATGGAATGTCTCCAGCATCCAGCCACAGTAACCGACCCTTCCGACATCGCGCCGCGGCTCGATAAGTCGGTGCCGCCGGCCAAGTCGAACGCGCGCGAGCGGCGATTTTGCGCTGGCTGCCGGGTCTGTATTAGCGGCCGGTGCCGCACTGGTACTGGCGCGAGCGAGCTTTGGGGTGGCTCATGACTGTCGGTGACGATTTCACCACTCTGACCGACCAGTTCCGGGGCGAATTGCTGGCTCACTGCTACCGGATGCTGGGCTCGGCGGAAGACGCGGAGGACCTGGTTCAGGAGACGTACCTGCGGGCGTGGCGCGCCTATGACGACTTTGAGGGCCGGTCGTCGGCGCGGACGTGGCTGTACAGGATCGCCACCAACGCCTGCTTGACCGCCATCGAGCGCCGCGGCCGCCGGCCGCTGCCGTCTGGGCTAGGCGCGCCTGCCGACGACGTCGGGACGCCACTCGAGGAGGCGCCGGGGATGCCGTGGCTCCAGCCGATGCCGGACGCGCTGCTAGCCGGGCAGCAGGACGATCCGGCCGCCGTGACCGTGTCACGAGCAGGAATCCGGCTTGCCTTTGTCGCCGCACTGCAGTACCTGTCCGCCGGGCAGCGCGCGGTACTGATCTTGCGGGACGTGCTGGACTGGTCGGCCGCTGAGGCAGCGGATGTGCTGGGAACGACGACAACCGCCGTTAACAGCAGCCTGCGGCGAGCCCGCGCCCAGCTCGCGAAGGCGCTGCCTGTCGAGGACGAGCTTGCTGAGCCCGCCGAGCGGGACCAGCGGGCGATTCTTGAGCGGTTCGCATCGGCCTTCGAGAGCGCCGACGCGACCGCGCTGGCTGAGCTGCTGCGGCAGGACGTCGTGCTGGAGATGCCTCCCGTGCTGGCATGGTTCGCGGGGCGCGCGGCGGTCGCTGCGTTCTTCGCCTCGCACCTGCTCGATGCGCCGTCGCGATTCCGGCTGGTTCCCGTCATGGCCAATGGCCAGCAAGCGTTTGCCGTCTACCGGCGCGACGACACGGTGTACCACGCTCACGCCGTGCTGTTGCCCGCGGTGACCGCGACGGGGATTGCACGGATCGTGATCTTCCTCGATCCCGGCCGCCGCTGCGGGCATCAGCGGATTGCCGTTGAGCAGGCCGAGGCCGGTTTCTTGTTCACCGCGCTGGGGCTGCCGCAAGACTTCGATACCGCCGCCGTCAAACCCGTGTCTGTGCAGGCTTAGGCGGTCACGACGTGGCATTGCGACGGAGCGGGCTGGAGTTGCTCGCAGCGGTTGTCAGCTATGCGCTGGCCGCTGCTAGTACGGCCACTCCGCAGCAGTTGCGCCGGCCTACGCCGTGCGCGGGCTGGGACCTGGAGAAGTTGATGGACCATGTCAGCGACTCGATGGAGGTCATCAACGAGGCGATCGCCGCCCGTCAGGTCCGCTCGGATCGGCCGCCGGGTTACGACACTCGCGCGGCGGATCCGATCGGCCGGTTGCACCGCCAGGCCGCGATGCTCTTGCATACATGCGCCACGACCGGGCCTGGCGATGGCCTGATCGCGATTAGGGATCGTGCGCTGACGTCGAGGTGCGTCGCGGCGACCGGCGCCATCGAGATCGCCGTACACGGCTGGGACATCTCGGCCGCACGCGGGTCCCGCCAGCCGGTCCCGGCTGGGCTGGCGGCCGTGCTGCTACCGGTGGCTCCGCTGCTCATCCCGGCTCGCATCCGGCCGGGCTTGTTCGCCGACCCGGTTCGGCTGGCCGGCCCGGCGTGCCCCGGCGACGAGCTTGTCGCATTCCTGGGCCGCAAGCCCGCGGCGATTTTCGCGGGCCCGGCTGGTCTACCCAGTTAGGCCTAGCCAGACCAGAGGACGAGGACGGACGCTATGACTGCTCAACCTGTGCCAGAAGTCCACCGGTGGCGCGCTTTCGCGCTGCTCGTGGTCGCCTTCTTCATGACGGTCGTCGATCTGACGATCGTGAACGTCTCCCTGCCGACAATCGGCCGGGCGCTCGACTTCTCAGAGTCCAACCTGCAGTGGGTCGTGACCGCATACGGGATCGCCTTCGGCGGCTTCCTGCTTCTCGGCGGCCGCGCGGCTGACCTACTCGGGCGGCGACGACTCCTGATGGTTGGCCTCGCGATCTTCACGGGCGCGTCACTTGCTGCCGGACTTGCCACCAACGACGGCTTCCTGATAGCGATGCGCGGATTGCAAGGCCTCGGCGCCGCCGTGGTCTTGCCCGCGGCCCTGTCGATTGTGATGAACATGTTCGCGGAGGGAGCCGAGCGCAACAAGGCGCTTGGCCTGTGGGGCGCCATCGGAGCCGCGGGCGCGACGTTTGGTGTCATCGCCGGGGGGCTGCTGACCCGGTATGCCGGCTGGCAGTACATCTTCTACCTCAACGTGCCCGTCGGCGCTGCAGCGCTGCTACTGACGCCGCGGATCGTCCCCGAAAGCCGGCTCGCGGGCGGCCGCCGCAGGTTCGATCCGCTCGGCGCCGTTACGGTGACCGCAGCGCTGCTGCTTCTCGTCTACACGATCTCGAACGCACCCAGAGTCGGCTGGGGCTCGGCTCGCACCGTGGCGCTGCTAGCCGTCTCGGCCGCGTTGGTCCTTGCCTTCCTGGTCGTTGAGGCACGCGCATCGGCGCCGCTGATGCCGCTGCGAGTCTTCCGGTCGCGGATGGTATCGGTCTCCAATGCCGTAGGACTGCTGCTCGGCGGCAGCTTCTTTGCCTTCATCTTCGTCGGCACGCTCTACATGCAGCAGGTGCTGCACTACTCGGCTCTGCAAACGGGGACCGCGTGGCTCGCCGCCACCATCACCTCCGTCGCCCTCGCGGGAGTCTCGCAGAAGCTCGTCACCCGAGTCTCAGCCGGGCCCGTCATGGCGCTGGGCATGGCGATGATCGCCGCCGGCATCCTGTGGGCGGCACAGGCACCGGTGCACGGACACTTCTGGAGCGCTCTGGCGGGTCCCTTCTTCGTCGCCGGCGCGGGAACCGCCTTTGCCTTCATCCCGGTGTCGATCGGCGGCCTGTCCGGAGTCACCGAGCAGGAAGCCGGGCTTGCCTCCGGGCTGCTGAACACCTCACAGCAGCTCGGCGGCGCGATCGGCGTCGCGATCGCATCGACCGTCGCCGCGACCCGCCTGGGGACGCTGCTCAGTCAGGGCAAGCCGGCCAGCGTCGCACTCACCGGTGGATTCCACTGGGCCCTCTGGGTCTGCGGCGCGATCGCCCTGCTCGCACTCCCGACCACTGCGACGCTCATGCGCCGCAAGGGAGCCCAGGCCGGCCCGGCGACGATCGATACCGCCCAGCGAGAAGAAGCAACCACCGGCAGCTTCGAGCAGATCACCCGATAAGGGTCAGGAACGGGGCCGGCGCTATCCGCGGTGGCGTCGGCCCCTCGCCGATGTTGTGCCGGCCCGCAGCCCGCAATGACCGCGGGCGGCGTCATAGCGTCCTCCCTTAGCGTGCTGTCTGGACGTCGGATGATCTGCTGTTCGCAGCTGTCAGGTCGCTGCAATATCGAGGATCCAGGGCAGGTGGCCGGCGATCTGCTGGCGGCCGCCGATCACCCGGTGGCCCACTTGCGTGGAGTAAGCGCGTTCCAGGCGCGGCTTCGCGTGGCCGAGGTGCTGGTCCGGGCGGGCAACCGCGACGAGGGCGTAGCGGTTCTGCGGAACGCCGTGGCCAAGGCGGATCCAAGCGCGGACGCGGCAGCGCTTATCACCGCGGCAGGTGTGCTGCTCGACGCGACGGGCGATACGGCCGACCAGGCTCGGCGCGGCGTCCGAGGGGCGTGTTGCCAGACTGTTATCACCCTTTAATGGTCGAAAGTTCTTAAATAACTCCGTTGCCGTTAGGGTGAAGTAATGCAGTCGGCTGATCCTGCCACGGTCAGCCCGCGTCCCCGGTTCCCGGCACTTGACCCGGAGCCGCCGCCACGACGGTGGCGGCGGGCCGGCGTCATGCTGCTCGTCGTGCTAGCGGGGCTGGGTACCTGGCTTGGCTTCACAGCGTCCGGACCGACCGCACAGCATGCGGGGGCGTCGTCGTCCGTGCCGCGTGTTCGCGGGCTGAGCGGGGTCGTGCTGTCAGAGATGCCGGGCAGCTTTCTGTCCGCAACCGACATCGCGACCGGTAAGGCGGTCGTGTTCAAGAGCCTGGGCCAGTTCAGTTCCTCTCCGAACCCTGCCGTCTCGGCGGATAACAGGTATCTTCTGGACGCGGCTGTCGGACGGCTGCTGGCCTTGTCGCGTCCGGGTCATCTGGAAACTGTGCCCAACGCTCTCTCGTTCTCGGCCGGTAACATGCCGGGCTTCATGGCGAACCCGTGGAGCGGCAACGACGCCGACGTGGTTGAGCTGACCTACCCGGTCAACCCGCAAGGGTTCCAGGCCGGGATCCCGGTCGCCACAGTCGAGTCTGTGCGGACGGGCCGCGCGGTGTCACTGGGCCAGGCTGATTCGGCTGCCGGAGATCCGCGGCAAGCGGGCGCCTTTATCGCGGTGCCAGCGCCCGGCCGGCCGCTCTCGAACGGCATTCAGCCGGACGCCCGTCTCATCCTGGCGGATGCGGGCGCACATTCGCGCCTGATAGCGACCACGGACCAGCTCAACCACACGCTCGGCAACGAGCCTGGGACCGTGGTATCCCTGATTCCGGTTCCCAATCCGCTCGGGTCGATGGTCGCGGTTGAGGTCGTCTCGCCGACAGGTGGCACTTCCGGCCTCGTGGTGCTGAGCCGGAACGGCGCGGTGCTGGGATCCGACTCCGGCATCGGTTTCACCGGCGCGATCGGCTGGTCGCACTCGGGCGCCGTGCTGGCGTTCGCCAGCCTCGGCTACGCCGGCGCCGAGTTTACCGAGTGGAAAATCGGGGTGCAGAGCGTCTCAACGGCGCTGCACGACGCGAGCACGCGCATCGGTCCCACCGCCTGCGCCTGGTCTCCTGATGACGTGTCGGTCTTGTGCGACGGCGGGCCGCGCGGGAACTGGCTCGTCATCAGGTCGAATACGGAGTCCGTTACGGCTGGCCAGGGGCAGCCCCTGGCGTGGACGCCCGGACGGCTGGGCGGATGAGGCAGCTTGTCGCGCTCGGCCGCGGACTCATTCACCGGGCCGGATCGGCGGCGATGATCCTGGTTGTAGCCGTGGTTGCCGCGGCCGCCGCCGCAGCCGGCCCGGTGTACTACGCGGCGGCCTCCCACTCAATCCTCGTCGACGAGATCTCAAGCGCACCACTCCTCGGCCGGGGCTTCGAAGCCACCGGGAGCGGGCCGCTGAACGGCACGCTGTCGTCGCTGCGGGCAGAGGTAACGGGAGAGCTCGATCACGATCTCGGCATCAACGCGGCCCGGCGTCTCTTCGAGCCGCCCATCGAGGCCATAGAGGGCAACTACACAGATCAGGCGCTGAACCAGGCGTTCCCGCTGGTGTGGCGGACGAACTTCTGCGCGCATCTGGTCATCACCGGAAACTGTCCGGCCAGGCCTGGCCAGGTGATCGTGAGCAAGACCGATACCGGCAGGTTCAGTGGCTGGCACATCGGGACCCAGATCCACGGGTCCGGTTGGCCGACGTTGACGATCACCGGCATCTACCAGACACCGCCCCTGACCAGTGATTACTGGGTGCTGCGTACGGCTACCTATTTCCCGATCGAGAACCCTGTCCCCAATAAGATCCAGGGTCTGGACGCCGCATTCACCATGCAGGCGACCATGATCAGGCTGCCCACGGCGCAGCAGGGCAACAGCGTGCTCGACGACACGATCGCGATTGCCAGGGTGCGGGCGGCTGACGTCCGGCCGTTGGCGTCCGGCATGAACGCCCTGCTCAACAGCGTCGCCCTCACCTCGCAGAACGTCGTCCCGGAAACGACGGCGCCAACAACGCTGGCGGCGGTCGAGTCGGGCTGGCGGGCGGTCGCAGTGCCGGTAACACTGACCACGCTGACCGTCCTGCTGCTGAGCTGGCTGCTGCTGTTCCTCATCGTGACGGAGGCGGTCGACGCTCGTGGTGGCGAGATCGCGCTTGCCAAGCTGCGCGGGCACGGCCGGCTAGGCATCCTCATGTTCGGCCTGTCTGAGCCGACCATCATCCTGCTTGCGGCACTGCCTGCCGGCGCGCTCGTAGGCTGGGCCGCCGCCTATCAGCTCGCCAGAGCGCTGCTGCTGCCGGACACTCCCATCTGGCTGCCCTGGACTGGCTGGGGCGCAGCAGCGGCAGCGGTCGCAGGCGGGTTCGCCGCCGTCATCCTGGCGGCGCAGCGAGCACTTCGGCGCGGCGTGGTAGAGCAACTCCGGCGGCCAAGCCGGCTTGCAGCGAGTCGTGGCTGGGTCGTGGACTCGATCCTGCTCACCGGGTCTGCCGCCGGGCTGGCGGAGGTGCTGTCGACTCGTCAGATCGGCACGGCCAGCCGCGGCGTGCTCGACTTGCTCGTTCCCGGCCTCCTCGGACTGGCAGTCGCGGTCGTGGCCGCCAGGCTGTTGCCGCTCTGCTGCCGGGCTCTGTACGGCGCCACCTCCCGACATGGCGGCCTCGGCGGCTACCTCGCGCTGCGGCATGTCGCCCGCCGGGAGGGCGGCACCCGTACCACCATCGTGCTAGCCACGGCGTTCTCGCTGGCAGCATTCGCGTTCGCGGCTTGGTCGGTCGGCCAGGCCAACTACCGGCTAGTGGCGAGCGCTCGAGTGGGCGCGCCCGATGTGCTGACCGTGGCAGTCCCGCCTGGCCGGAGTCTGAGCACGATCGTGGCTGCGGCTGATCCATCTGGCCGCCGTGCCACGGCGGTGGATACCTACATCGGCCTCAGCGGCGGTAGCGCGGGTCAGTACACGATGGCGGTCGATCCGGCTCGGTTCGCGACGATCGCATCACTGCCCGGGCATCTGTCACAGCGGGCAGCCGCCACGCTCAGCAGCGGCCTGAGTCCGCCCGCCGCGGCGCCGATCGTGCTGGCCGGGGATGCGGTTCGGGTAACCGTCGACGTCGGCTCGATGTCGGTGGCCGGCGAACAGCTCTATGCGAACGTCGCGACTGGTTCTTCACCGGTAACGCTCGGACTGCTGCCCAGGCATGGCGTCGCGACACTCACCGGGTCCCTGACCGGCTGCCCGTGCGCACTCCGGAGTCTCGCGCTCACGCTGCCGGGCGGGCTGGTGGCCTCCGGCGGCTCGGCCGCCCGAGTGTCCGGCAAGCTGACCGTGACCGGGATTAGTGTCCGGCAGCGCGGCCAGTGGCTGCCTGCGGCAACGTCGGCGGGCCTGCACTCGGCAGCCGCCTGGCGAGACGAGACAGCCGGCGTGCCAGCGTCCTCTATCGCGTCCACGGTCGCGACTGTCCCGACGGGCTTGAGCTGGACGATCGCTGGCGTTCCGAGCGCGAATGATCCGACGCTAGATGTGGCTGACGTGCCCGCGCCCTTGCCTGCGGTAGTCGCCGGCCCACTGGCCATCCCGGGCCAGCCGCTTTTCACTGGCAACGGCCTGGACGGCTCGCCTATCCAATTGCGCGCGATTGCCGCGCTGCCGTGGGTTCCGGGAGCGCCGGCGAATGGCGTGATCGTCGACCGGAGGTACGCAGAGCTAGCAGCCGGCGGCAACCTGTCGGCCGCCAGCCAGCAGGTTTGGCTAGCAGCCGGAGCGCTGCCGGTCATCAAGCCGAAGCTGCAAGCACGTGGCGTGCGGATCCTGTCGGATAGCTCCATCGCGAGCGCAGCGACGCAGCTCCAGCGGCAAGGCCCCGCGCTCGCGAGCGCGCTCTTCCTTTCCGACGCAGCAGCCGCTGCGCTCCTCGCCGCCGGGGCAGCGATCCTCGGCCTGTATGCATCGGCGCGGCGTCGCCGGTACGAGTACGCCGCCATGGAGGCGTCTGGCGTTCGCCGCCGTGCCCTTCGCTCCGCCTTGCTGATAGAGATCGTCGTCGTGCTCGGCTTCGGCACGGTAGTGGGCACCGCGACCGGCTTGACCGCGGCTAGGTTCGTCTTGCGCAGTGTGCCGGAGTTCAGTAACCCGCCCGCCGAGCCCGCTCTTAGCTACGTCCCTGCCGCTGGACCAGTCACCTTGGTGCTCGGCGTCGCGGCCGCACTTGTCCTCCTCGCGGCTGTGATGTCGAGCGTGGCGCTAATCCGCGGCGTTAAGGCCGACCTGATCCGGGAGGGGGAAGCTTGACAGTAGCCGCGGAAACCGCGAGCAGTAGCGAGACAGCGACCGCCATCGTCCGTTGTGACAACCTGGTGCAGATCTACGGCGAGGCGGGCTACCAGGTCACGGCGCTACAGGGAGTCGACCTCACGGTCAGCGAAGGCGAGACTGTCGCGCTCCTTGGCCCGTCCGGTGCCGGCAAGTCGACGCTGCTCTGGCTCCTTGCAGGTCTGCTCCGGCCGACAGCTGGGCGCGTCGAGGTGTGCGGGCTTCAGCTTGCCGATATGAAGGCCGCACAGGCGACGAACATGCGACTTCGCGATGTCGGCATCGTCATGCAGAACCCCGGCCGCAACTTGCTGCCGTACGAAAGCGTGGCGGGCAACGTGCTCTTCGCTCAGGCGCCGACTCGGCGGACCCGAACAATGAAGCGGCATCGGGCGATGGGCTTGCTCGCGGCCGTCGGGCTCGAGCGACTCGCGGCACGGCCGGCTGGCCGGCTGTCCGGCGGTGAGCAGCAGCGGCTGGCGCTCGCGGTCGCGCTCGCCAACGGCCCGCGGCTGTTGCTCGCAGATGAGCCGACGAGCCAGCTTGACCACCAGTCAGCCGCATTGGTCACCGGGCTCCTGCAAGCCGCTAACGAGGACCTCGGCACCACCGTGATAGTCGTTACGCATGATCAGCAGGTCGGTCAGGCCTTCGGCCGCACGATCACGATCCGCGATGGCAAGGTCGGCGCCGTGGGTCATGGCGGCGAGGACTACCTGGTCGTGGCCCGTGATGGCTCGATCCAGCTGCCGCCTGACCTGCTCGAGGCCTTGCCGCCTGGCACCCTCGCGAGAGCGGTCCGGACCGAGGCAGGCGTCGAACTACGGCGCGCTGATGTGGAACGCGGCTGACATGCTGCAAGCACACGGGCTGAGCTATCAGCGGGCGGGCCAGCAGATCCTCGCCGGGGTTGACGTTGCCGTCGACGCTGGCCATAGTCTCGCGGTCACCGGGCCATCGGGTTCGGGGAAGACGAGCCTGCTGGCAATACTCGCCGGGCTGGCGGCGCCCACCGCCGGGACCGTCCTTGTAGACAACGAGCCGCTCACCAGGTTCGCCGGTCCGCCTGCCGGTGTGTCGGTTGTGCTGCAGGGATACGGGCTTGTCTCGCTGCTGACGGCGGCCGAGAACATCGAAGTAGCGCTGCGCGCAGCCGGACGGCCGGCCCGCAGTTCGCGAACTGCGGCGCTGGCCGCCCTGGATCAGCTCGGCCTGCTAACACACGCCGACCAGCTCGTGCACGAGCTGTCGGGCGGTCAGGAGCAGCGAACCGCGGTTGCCAGGGCGCTGGCCCTGGAGCCGCGGCTGCTGATCGCCGACGAGCCGACTGCCGAACTCGACCCGGCCGCCCGGATCCTCGCCCTGGCCAGGATGTTTGAGATCCCGGAGTCGGGCGGCGCTCTCGTGCTCGCCACCCATGACCCGGAGGTAGCCGAGTGGTGCGACGCAGTGCTCGACCTGTCCCAGCCGGCGACAGCGCCGAGCCAGGCGTAAGGAACGCTCAGGCCGCGGCGACCACCTTGGTCACGATCCAGGCGTGCTTGCCAACCTGGCGGCCTCTGGCGAAGCCATGGCGCTCGAAAAGCTCGACCGTTGCGCTGAACAGGAAGCGACCTGGAGCCTCGCGGCCAGCGGTCACTTCGGGGATCGCCTCGACGAGGCCACCGCCGGCCACCGCGATCTGGTCAAGGGCGCCTTCGAGAGCGGCCCGGGCGATACCCAGACCGCGATGCTTCTTGTCGACGTAGAAGCAAGTAATACGCCAGTCAGGCAGCGTGGGCGCGTCCTTGTCGTACTCACGCTTGTGCTTGATGCCCGGGAGTTCCTCAGGGCTGCCGTACTGGCACCATCCCTGCGCTGCGCCAGTGCTGTCAAAGACAAGCGCCGCATGCGCGCGGTCGTCGCGAACCCGGGCTTCCTTCGCGGTGCGGTAGCTGATCCCCTTCTGGCCGCACTCTGGGTGATAACTGATGCACCAGCATCCGCCGAATATCCCGTTGTTCCGCTCGACGAGTTCGGCAAATGCATCCCACGTCGACGCGTCGAGCGGCCGGACGTCGTATGGCATCTCGATGGCTCCAGTCATCAGGTTGTTTGCGAGCGCCCGCAGGTCGCCGCGTGGACCTGCTCGGTCAGGGCCCTGAGCTGCTCGGTCAGGGCGTGGATCTGCACGGTGACGTCAGTGTTGCGCTGCAGCAGGTTCATCTGAAACTGCGCCAGTTCTTCTCGATGCTTCGCCGTCGCCTCCTCGTTTGCCCGGTCGGTGCGGGTCTGGGCCTTCTGGGCGATGATGACCAACGCGCCGGTATAGAACGCCACGGCGGAGAACACGAGGTTCAGCAGGATAAACGGAGCGGGATCGAAGCCTCTGCCATTGAGCAGGCCACGCAACGAGTTGGCCAGGAACGCGATGCCACGGTTGGTGAGCACCCAGCCGAGAATGATCCCGGAGCTGACGACCAGGAAGCTAACCGTCCCCATGCCGCTCGCGACGCCTTCCGAGACGCGTTCCATGAAGCTGCTGCCGCCCGCGTATGGTGAACCACCGTTTGTGCGCTTGGCATGGTGATAGTGCAAATGAAATCGCATCGGGTCCTTCTCGGACCGGTCTACTTGCCCGGGGGCGGTCGTCGTAGTCATCTGCTTCTCCTTCATGACAGCCTTGAAGCCGCGCGCCCTCGTGCCAGTCGGCTCAGCCGCGGGACCGAAGTCGGTCTTCGTGATCATCATGCGCTAAAAAGGCGGATAGATCCGGCCTTTCCCCGCCCGCTCCGGTGGCATCCGAGCTCGGGACTGATATCACCCAGTTGGTGTGACGACAACGCGGCCGATCTGCGACGACGTTGGAAGAGCGACGGCCGCCACCCCGATTCGTGCTGTGCGGCGGCCCGCCCGAGCTGATCTTGAAGGCTGCCGAGGAGGGCTAGTGTCTGACAGCGATGACAACCGGATGAAGTCGTTCGCCGACAGGGCCCGATCAGCCCTGTCGAACGTCAGTCAGGACGACCGCGTGCAGCAGGCCGCGGCCGTCAGCAAGGACGTGGCGGCGCGCGCCGGCCAAGCGTCCAAATCCTTTACTCGCAAGGTCTCCCAGGAGGACGCGTGGGATGAACTGCGCGGCGACGTGGAGTTGCAGACCGAGATCGCGCGCGCTCACCATGCCCTGATCCTCGACTTGATTGAGCGCGTTGCTGAGCTCGAAGCTCGTTCTCGCGCGGAGCCTGGGACAAGCAGTGGCGGCTGAAATCCCGCTCACCGCGCTGCTGGACGAGAGCCGTCGCCGGGAGCCTAACCCGCCCGCGCTGGACGCTGTAGTCGAGGACGCGGGACGTCAGCGGCTTGCGGCGTACTACCTCTACAGCGCGCAGATAGCCGGGTTGATACGGGGCGACGACCTGGCGCCCGCGCGATGGCCGCAGACGCTGGCCGACCCCATGCAGAAGATGGGCCTGAGCCGGCTCGCGCCAAGGACAGACCGAGGACTCGACGCGCAGCTCACTTCCGCGCAGCAGGCAACGAGGCGCAGCCCCGGCAGGCAGGCGCAGTTTGCCGATCTCCTCGTCAGTCTGATCAACCAGGGCGATTTCGGCCCGCTGTGCGGAGCCGCCGATAGCGTGCGCCTCAAGGCGCCGGGCCAGGAACGTGACGGCGACGGAGACCTGGAGCTGATCAAAGATCAGCGTGTCATCGGCACATGCAAGGTCGAGGACCACTGGGAACTTATCGCCCAGCAGCTTGCGGGCGCGCCGCTACTCGCCGAGGAAGCGGAGGCCGGGAGCGTCGAGGCGGCCGAATCGAAGCTGGCACGTCAGCTGAAAGAAACGGGCATCTCCCACGCGGTCAGCTTGGGCACCACTCTTGCCGTCAGCATCCATCCCCTCGGTGCGGCCGCGGGACTCGGTACCCGGCTGGTGCGGACGCGGATCCAGGCCGGGCGAGATGAAGCCGATACGCTGCGCCAGCTCAGCCAGGACCTGAGCACCATTCGGGCCGAGGCCGAAGGCGAGGTCGCTGACCTGCGATCAGGTAAATCCGTGTAGTCGTCGCAAGCGAGCGTCGGCGCACTGCGGCTGGCGCATCCGGCGAACCGGACAACGGGTGAGGTCAAACGGGCGTGGCTGAGCCCGTCCGGCCTGAACTAGCCAGGTGCCGGAGGGAGCCCCAGCAAGCCCGTTCCCGTGCCCGTGTCGCGCAGATCTTGCTTGCGGCGTCGGACGCGGCCATCGAGGAACTCGTCCAGGCCGCCGGGACGGGAGAGGGTCGCCGCGCGGCGACGACGTCGTGCTCACGGAACTGAAGAACGCGATGCGCCAGTACCTAGCCAGCTTCACTGGCGGGTCGGGCAAGGCGTCAGGGCCGCGGGTAGCTGGCGCACGGCCTTGCCCAGGAATTGAAGTCACCGAGGTCCCCGATGCGCCCCGCCACGTCGAGCAGGTCGGAGCGATCGACGCCAGCAGGCTTGGAGAACTGGTCGGCCACGTTAGCCCAGTTGGGCTCTGTATTGCCGTCGCGACACGCGCGGCCAGGCCCGGCCACGCGGCCAGGACGCTCCTCGGGCCGATTCATCGCGAGCGTCACGTCAGCGAGCGGGGACAACTGAGAGCGCCAACTGTCGAT
>DATIOU010000139.1:0-17675 GCA_035472835.1 Streptosporangiaceae bacterium
GCGTGGGGATACGGCGCGCGGGGCTCGGCGTGCAAGTCATCGCCCTCGTCCCAGAGCACGACCAGGCCCAGATCGGCCACCGGCGCGAACATCGCCGAACGCGTCCCGGCCACGACGTTCACGTCGCCCCTGGCGACAGCCAGCCACCGGCGGTACCGCTCGGCCGGCCCCTGGCTGGCGGACAACACCACGTAGCCCGCGGACCCGAGGTGGCGATCCAGCGCGGTGTCGATCAGCGCCAGGTCGCGCGCATCCGGCACGACTACGAGTGCCCCCCGACCCGACCGTGACGTGGCCGAGACGGCCTGCGCGATCTCCGCCGGCCAGCTCGGCCCTGGTAGGGCCGACCACACCGCGCGAGGGCTGCGGCCGGCCGCTAGCGCCGCGAGGAAGGACGCTCCGTCGCAGTAGCGGTCCCAGGAGCCGGGATCACTAGCCGAACCGGGGGCAGCTGAGCTCGAAGCGCCGCCGTCCGCCGGACCGGTCAGGCCGGCCTCGGCCGAGCTCGAATCGCCGGCGTCCGCCGGCGGACCGGTCATGCCGGGCTCGGCCTTTCCGGCTTTCGCCGCCCCGGCGTGACGCGGCGGAATCGCCAGGCGCAGGACGTCGGCGAGCGTGCCGCCATACCGATCGGCTACTGCCCTCGCCAGCTCCGCGATCTCCGGCGTGAGCACAGGCTCGGCCGCGACAACGCGCTCGAGGTAGCCCAGCCGGCCAGGGTGCTCGCTGTGCGCCACGCGCGCCAGCACGAAACCGCTCACGAGCTGGCCGGCGAACCGAACCCGGACCTGACTGCCCGGCACTGCAAGCGCCGCCAGCGAATCCGGGACCAGGTAATCGAACGGCCGGTCGAGGTGCGGCAGGGAGATGTCGACTGCTACCCGCGCCACGGGCAAGTCAGCCGCCGGCTGCCGCGTAGTTCGACGCGACGAGACGTGCTGCCTCGCCGTTTGCGACGCCTGACCCGACACGGTTCTGTCCTATCAGAGTCTGACGACGTCGCAGACCGCCGCGACTCCGGCGCCCGCGCGTCAACTCGGGCCGCTCCGTATCAGCCGGAGCAGGATCCGGCTGGCACGACCGCATCGCCATCCAGATGGTGGCGCAGCGACACCGGAATTGGCCGCCCGGCAACCACGTCCGACCTCGCCTGCGCCATGTCGTTGGCCATCGAGAAGAGCGCGGTGCGAACGCCGATCTGCCCCGCTGACGCGGCTGACGCATTAGCAAGGGTGGCGCTCGACTCCAGATCGGCTGCCTGAACCGAAGCAGGCGCGTTGCTCCGCAGATCGCTCATAGCCTTCTCGTAGGCCTGGTGCACGGCGGCTGGATAGCTGCCGCAGCTTGCTGCTGCGCCGCCCGACACGCCAACCACGATCAGGATGATGATCAGCGCCCATGCGACTGACGCGCCGATCGCCAGCCACGATGCCCTGCGCACGGCCTGGTTCCCGTGTTGGCGAAGGCTCAGGACACCAACCACAAGACCGGGAACGACGAGTGGTATCAGCCCGGTCGTGACCACCGTGCGCGCCGACCACAGAGCCGGCGTGCCCATCGCCGCGGCACCGTTCACGTCCCAGTTGTCCGCAACCGCGCTGGCCGCGTCGGTCTCGGTCGCGGCCGAGTCCCGGGCACGATTGCCCGTCTGGGCGTTGTCGCCGACGTCGCTGGAGCCCGGCGACTTCAGGCCGTGCGGTCCGGGCCACGGCCCGTTCTCCCAGGGCGGCGGCGTGCTGGCTGACACAGCCGTGGTCTCCCCGGCCCATGGCGGCGCGCCCGCCGCAGTGTGACGCACCTCGTGGTCGTCCTCTGCCGGCTTCGCGGAAGCTTCATCCAAAGAAGGCGCTGAGTCAGGATGAAGGCCTGCTCGTCCGGTGCGCAGGAACCATTCGGCCTGCCGGGCATATCCATCAGCGCCGATGCTTGCGTCGCTGTCTGGTTCAGCCGAGGCCGGGTACGCATCCGCGCCCTCCGGACTCGCCGCGATCTTCGGCCCGGGCGCAAACCACGGATCATCCGCCTGCGCGTCATCTTCGACGCTCTGGGCCAAGCCGCCGTCCGCAGCATCCGCCGTGCTCGCGGCAGCCGCGGCGGGCGTGGCTTCGCCGACGGCACCGCTCCTGTCAGAAGACATCACTCACCTAGCCGGGTCGGATTGGATCGGCTTCGACATTGGTGAAGATGTTAGGGGCAATAGCGCAGCATTATGCGGATAACGCTTAATTGCCCGTTCCCGCGGTCGCCGCGGCGGGCACCTGACGAGGCTAGCTCAGTGACCGATCGCCGACCTCAGCGCCTCCGCTCGGTCCGTGCGCTCCCACGAGAAGTCCGGCTCTTCACGGCCAAAATGACCATAAGCCGCGGTCTGCGCGTAGATCGGGCGGAGCAGGTCCAGATCGCGAATAATGGCTGCCGGGCGCAGGTCGAAGATCTGGAGGACTGCGTCCTGAATCCGCTCGACCGGCGCCCGCTCGGTGCCGAAGCACTCGATGAACAAGCCGACCGGCTTAGCCTTGCCGATCGCGTAAGCGACCTGGGTCTCGCAGCGGTCGGCCAGACCGGCGGCGACGATGTTCTTAGCCACCCAGCGCATCGCGTAGGCGCCACTGCGGTCCACCTTGGACGGATCCTTGCCGGAGAAGGCCCCGCCACCGTGCCGGGCCATGCCGCCATACGTGTCAATGATGATCTTGCGCCCGGTGAGGCCGGCATCGCCCATCGGGCCACCGATCTCGAACCTGCCGGTGGGGTTGACCAGCAGTCGGTATCCGGCGGTGTCAATGTCCAGGCCCGCCAGCATTGGCTCGACCACATGATCGCGGATGTCGGGCGTCAGCAGGCCAGCTAGGTCGATGGCGGGCGCATGCTGCGTCGACACGACCACCGTGTCAAGGCGGACCGCCTCATCACCGGCGTACTCGATGGTGACCTGGGTCTTGCCGTCGGGTCGGATGTACGGGACCTCACCGCTCCTGCGCACCGCAGACAGCCGCTTGGCCAGGCGGTTTGCCAGCGTGATAGGCAGCGGCATTAGCTCGGGCGTGTCGTGGCAGGCGTATCCGAACATCAGGCCCTGGTCACCTGCGCCCTGGCGGTCGAGCTCGTCGGAGCCCTCACCCTCGCGGTGCTCCACGGCCTCCCCCACGCCGAGGGCTATGTCGGGCGACTGGGAGCCGATCGAGACCTGCACACCGCAGGTCGATCCGTCGAAGCCCTTGGCGGAGGAGTCGTAGCCGATCTCCAGGATCTTCTCCCGGATGATGCCGGGGATGTCGACATAGGTGTCGGTCGTCACCTCACCGGCCACGTGTACCTGACCGGTCGTGATGAGCGTCTCGACTGCGACCCTGCTTCGGTGATCGCCCTTGAGCATGGCGTCCAGGATCGCATCGCTGATCTGGTCCGCCATCTTGTCGGGATGTCCCTCAGTGACGGACTCGGAGGTGAAGAGACGACGAGCCACTACACACCTTTTCTGTTGCCGGGTTTCCTGATGGGGCCAGCAGCGACCGCAGACTCCCCAAAGATCTCCGCCGAATTGTACCGGTGCGCCTCCTGCGCCGTGACGGACCTCTAGTGAATGGCCGCTAGTTCAGCCGGGCGGCGACAAGGTCCCAGATCGCGTCCGCGATTTCGTCTTTGTGGGCCCGCGGCAGCTTGACTTCGGCGCCATCAGCACTAAGAACCGTGGCCTCGTTATCGGGAGTCCCGAACGCAAGCCCGTTCCCGACCTGGTTAACGACGAGCAAGTCGCAGCCCTTCTGCGCCAGCTTGGCGCGCGCGTTCGCCAGGACGTCGCCTGTCTCCGCGGCGAAGGCCACGATCAGCTGCCCTGGCCGGCGCCGCGCTACCAGGTCACGGACGATATCGGGATTCTCAGCCAGCAGGATCGGGTCGGGCGCCTCGCCATCCTTCTTGATCTTGGTGGAGCTGCGAGCTGCCGGCCGGAAGTCGGCGACCGCGGCCGCCATGACGACCGCGTCGGCCGAGTCGGCCGCGGCGAGCACTGCCGTGTGCATCTCTCTCGCCGACGTGACCCGCACCACGCGAACCCCGGCCGGGTCAGGCAGGTCCGTATTCGCGGCTACGAGCGTGACCGTCGCGCCCCGGCTCGCGGCTGTGCGGGCGAGCGCGTAGCCCTGCTTGCCAGAAGACCAATTACCCAGGTACCGAACTGGATCGAGTTCTTCCCGCGTACCGCCGGCCGAGACCACCAACGTGCGGCCCGCCAGGTCCGGCGCCAGGGCCGAGGTGCCTTTGGCCAGCACCCGCTGCACCGTCGCGAACAGCTCCGCTGGCTCCGGCAGCCGCCCAGGGCCGGTATCGGCACCTGTCAGCCGCCCCGAGGCAGGGTCGAGCACGATGGTGCCGCGTTCGCGCAGGGTCGCCACGTTCGCGCGCGTGGCCGGATGCTCCCACATCTCGGTGTGCATCGCGGGCGCGAAGATGACCGGGCAGCGTGCCGTCAGCAGCACTGCCGTGAGCAGGTCGTCTGACGCGCCCGTGGCAGCGCGCGCGAGGAGATCAGCGGTCGCCGGGGCAACGATGACGAGGTCGGCCTCCTGGCCGATGCGGACGTGCGGGACCTCGTGCACGGATTCCCACGGGCTGGCGGATACGGGCTGCCCAGACAGGGCGGCCCAAGTGGCGGCGCCGACAAAGTTGAGCGCAGCCGGGGTCGGCACAACCTTCACCTGGTGACCGGATTCGGTCAGCAGGCGTAGTAGCTCGCACGCCTTATAAGCCGCGATCCCCCCAGCAACGCCCAGGACGATGCGCATGCCACCCTCCGGGCTTGGTTGCTCAGCAGGCCGCTTCGATCAGAGCGGAAACGGCTGCTCAGGCCTCTGGAGGCTCCGCGGCCAGCAGGCGATCGCTGATCTCGCGAAGCGCGATCGACAGCGGCTTCTCCTGCAGACGGGTCTCGACCAGGGGGCCGACGTACTCAAGCAAGCCCTCGCCGAGCTGGGCGTAGTAGGCATTGATCTGCCGTGCCCGCTTGGACGCCATGATCACG
Organism: Streptosporangiaceae bacterium; assembly: GCA_035472835.1. GTDB lineage: Bacteria > Actinomycetota > Actinomycetes > Streptosporangiales > Streptosporangiaceae > JAJYUU01. The sequence continues at coordinate 5,021 of DATIOU010000139.1, forward strand.
AGGCCGTACTTGCTGTCGACGACCTCGAGCAGGTCGTCGATCGGCGGGTTGATGATGCCTTCTACGGCCGGAGTCGCTGCCAAGTTGTGCCTTCCGGATCTGAATCGCAGTAGATGCTTTGTTCAGCATCAAGGGCCGTGTCCCCATACTGGGCCCGCATCAAGGCTACCAGCTGGTCGGCGACGTCCTGGACAGACGTGTTAACGAGCGTGATGTCGAACTCGTCGCTCGCCGCCAGCTCGGTCCGCGCCGCCTCAAGCCGGCGGCTCATGGCTTCAGGGGACTCAGTGTTCCGGCCGACGAGGCGCCGCTCCAGCTCCTCCCACGACGGTGGGGCCATGAAGACGAGCAGCGCGCCGGGGACCGCGGCCCGGACCTGCCTCGCGCCGGCCACGTCAATTTCCAGCAGGGCGGGCTTGCCCTCATCGAGGCGCTGCTGAACGGGCGCCCGCGGCGTCCCGTAACGGTTGCCGGCAAATCTCGCGGATTCCAGCAATTCGCCGCGGGCTGCCATTGCCTCGAATTCGGCCTCGGAGACGAAGAAATACTCCCGGCCATTTACTTCGCCGACCCGCGGTCCCCGGGTCGTGACCGAGACCGACTGCCAGATCCACGGACACTGGCTGCGGAGCCGGGCGGCCACGGTGCTCTTGCCAACGGCCGACGGGCCGGATAGCACCGTGAGCCGCGCAGCGGCAGGGGCACCGCGGCGCAGCCCGCGCGGCTCGGCTGCGAGCATGCTTCCCGCGGCCCCCTCCCTGGCTTGGTTAGCGCTACTCAGATATCGCCACCGAACTCCGTTTCCAGCGCGCTGCGCTGGTTGGCGCCTAGGCCGCGAACACGCCGCGACTCCGCGATGCCCAGACGCTCCATGATCTGCTTGGCCCGCACCTTGCCGACGCCCGGCATGGACTCTAGCAATGCGGACACCTTCATCTTGCCCACAACATCGTCGGTCTGCCCCTCCTTGAGGACCTGAGGAAGGGTCGTCGAACCGTGCTTGAGCCTGTTCTTGACTTCCGCCCGGTCCTTACGGGCCTGGGCCGCCTTCTCGAGAGCCGCTGCCCGCTGCTCGGGGGTTAGTGGAGGAAGAGCCACGCGAGGTCACCTCGGGTTTCGTATCGAAAATGTCGCTCCGCGAGGGGAAACTAGCGAGTTACGCCCGGCTCGGCAACGCGAACCCCCGTTTGCATCGGCACAAATTAGCCAATATGACGGCCCGTACTAGTCCGTGCACCCAGCGTAGTTGCATTTTCGCTGGTAGCGCAAGAAATTCGAGATCCTGCGACACATCGCAGGCCACTGACCAGCGGATCAACCTGCCCGATTGGCCCAGACTTAGACAGTGATAACCATAGTCGCGCGGGTTCCGACCGGCATGTCCCCCGGCCCGGCGGACTGACGCCAGGACCGGTGGCCTCAGTCCCACGGGCGCCCCGCGCCCAGCCCGCCCACCGCGCGGCCCCACCCATCGGCCAGTCACCCCAATGGCGGCCCAGCCCACCCACCGGCCCGCCTCCGCTGGCGGCCCAGCCCGACCCACCGGCCAGCCCCACTGGCGGCCGAACTCGACCCGCCGGCCACCCCGCTGGCGGCGGAGCCCGACCCACAGGCCCGCCCGCTGGCGGCATTGCGGACATTTACGGCTCTGCGGGCACGCTGCCGCGTAATTCGACGGCTACTCTCCGTCATTTCACGGCGGAGGTGCAGTTCTGCGTCCAACTTGCGGCTTTTGCATGCACCTCAGCCGTGAAATCTGGAGCTGGAGACTCGCAAACTACGCATACCGACCACGACAGGCCCCTGCTCGCGGGTTTGCGGACGGCCGCAGCCGGCGATCGCGCTCACTCGCGTGCCCGCTCAGCCGCGTCCTCAGTCAGTCCGAGCCACACACGCCCGCCACGCCCCGTCAGCCGGCCCCGACCCGTCAACCCGCCGCGCCCCGTCAGCCGGCCCCCGACCCGTCAACCCGCCACGCCCCGTCAGCCGGCCCCGACTACTCAGCCGGTCCCAACCAGCCAGCCCGCCGCGTTCAGCCAGCCCGGGCCACACACGCAGCCCGCGGCGCCAGTCGCCCGGCGCCAACCGTTCAGCCGCCGCCCGTTCGGTCGCCGCCCGCTCAGCCGCCGCCCGCTCAGCCGCCGCCCCAGGCTCAGCCGCGCACCTCGGCTCGGCGCAGCGAAGCGGCGATCGCCGCGGCCGCGGCGCCCGGATCGGCTGCGCCGGTGATCGGCCGCCCGATCACGAGCAGGTCCGCGCCGGCTCGTAGAGCTTCTTCTGGCGTGGCGACCCGAGCCTGATCGTCGAACGCTGCGCCCGTCGGCCGGACGCCCGGCGTGATCAGCGCGATGTCGTCACCGACATCCGCCCGGAGGGCCGCGACTTCCTGCGGCGAGCAGACCAGGCCCCGCGCGCCCGCCTCGACCGCGAGCGCCGCGAGCCGGCGCGCGGCGTCGCTGACGGGCCCCAGCAGCCCGATTGCGCCGAGGTCGCCCTCGCCCAGCGACGTGAGCACTGTCACGGCCACGACCTTGGTGTCCGGCGCAGATTCGGCTGCGGCCCGGATGGCTACCGGGCCCGCAGCCGCGTGGACCGTCAGCAGCGCCGGACGCAGGCGTGCCACCGCCCTGGCTGCTCCCGCCACGGTGGCCGGGATGTCGTGCAGCTTGAGGTCGAGAAAGATATCGACGCCACTAGCGCCGCGAACGGAGGCGACAGCTTGCGGGCCGTACCGCAGGTACAACTCGAGGCCGACCTTCACGGTGCTGACGTGCGGCGTCACAAGCGCTGCCCACCGCGCGGCAGTCTCGAGATCCGGTGCGTCCAGTGCGACGGCGATCGGCGCGGCCCCTGGCATCAGCTCCTCCTCCACGCTCGGGCGTTGGCGCCCACCGCACGCCCGGCCAGCGCCCGAGCCTCGTGGGCGAGCCCGACAACGTCCGCAAGCCGGTTTACCCCGCGAGCGGTCAGTTCCTCCTCCAGTTCGCGCAGGATACGTGCACACGCCGACGGATCGTGAAAGATCGTCGTGCCGACGCTGATCATCGACGCCCCGGCCAGTATGAGTTCCAGCGCATCATTGCCGGTTCGTACGCCACCCATACCGATGATCGGGACGCCGGGCAGCGCCTCGTGGACTTGCCATATGCAGCGGACGGCGACGGGCCTGATCGCCGGTCCGGATAGGCCGCCGGTCAGGCCAGCCAAGCGAGGCTGCATCGTGTCGGTGTCGATCATCATGCCGAGCAGCGTGTTGATCATCGAAAGACCGTCAGCCCCGGCCGACACGCAGGCCTTGGCGATAGTCACGATGTCGGTGACGTCGGGCGACAGCTTCGCGAACACAGGGATGTCGTACCGGGCTCTGGTCCGCACCGCCTCGATCACTGCAGCCGACGCGTCGGGATCGCACGCGAATACCTGGCCTCGGTGCTCGACATTCGGGCACGAGATGTTGACTTCGATGGCCGTTACGCCAGCCGCATCGGACAGCCGGCCGGCGAGATCGGTGAACTCGGCCACCGTCCCGCCGGCAATGGAGACCACCGCGCGCGCGCCCCTGGACAGCAACCACGGCAGGTCACGCTGCAGAAACGCGTCGATGCCGGGTCCCTGCAGCCCGATGGAGTTCAGCATGCCGCTCGGGGTCTCCGCCATCCGCGGCGTTGGCCGACCGGACCGGGGACCGAGCATGACCGACTTGGTGACGATAGCGCCGATCTTGGAGACGTCCATGAACTGGGCCAGCTCGCGCCCGGCGCCTGCGCAGCCAGACGCCGTCATGATCGGGTTCGGCAGCTCAACATGACCCAGCTTGGTCCGCAGGTCAACCGCCATGTCCAGGCCTCCCTCCGCGAGCCTTTCCGGCCTGGCTACCGCCTGCGGACTTGCCGTTCGGGATCTTGTCGCCAGGACCCTCGCCACCGGCCGACTTGCTGCTCGCCGGCTGGCCGCCGGGCGCGCTACTGGTGCCGAGACCGATACCTGCCCCGTTCCCGTCGTGGCCAGACGGGCGCTGGGGGTGCGCGGCGCGACGGGATCGCGGCTCCCAGCCCGGCGCGCCGAACGCGTCGAACGGGATGGTGCCGATGTCGTCCCAGCGCACGAAATCACCGCGGAATACCGGGCCGTCGACGCACGATCGCGCCATCCGCGTGATCCCGTCCGAGCCGATCACCGGGAGCACGCACGTCATGCACACGCCGACGCCGCAGGCCATCGCTTCCTCGACGGCCGCCTGCACGGGAATGTCGTAGCGACGAGCCAGGACGGTGATCTGACGGAGCATTGGCATCGGCCCGCACGCGTAGATCACGTCAGTCCGCCCGTCATGGATGACCTGGTCGAGCATGTCCGTGACGAGGCCGCGGGTGCCAAGCGAGCCATCCTCGGTAGTGATCGTCGCCGACCGGCCGGTGCGCCGCGCCGTGAGGGCGCCGAAGACTTTGTCGCCGCTGCCCGCGCCGAGCAGGAAATCGACCTCGCAGCGCCGTTCTCGCAGCTTCGCCGCCAGCGAGAACAGCGGCGAGCTGCCGTAGCCGCCGCCGATGAGCAGGCAGTTCACCGGGTCGCGCGGCAGCGGGAAAGGCCTGCCGAGCGGTCCGACAACGTCCAGCACGTCCCTGGCGCGCCGCTCGGCCAGCCACTGCGTGCCGCGGCCGTGGACGGCGAACACGAACTCCACGGTGCCGCCGTGATCTGGCCGCACGTCGTGGATGGAAAACGCACGGCTGAGTAGCATCGAGCTGTCCGGCCCGCCGACGGCCAGCGTGACGAACTGACCTGGCTTGAAGCGCGCTGCGATGGCCGGCGCGACGAGCGTCATCGCGTAATAGGCGTCAACCCGCCGAACAGTCAGGACGGTGCCGCGCACCTGCACGGGACCGACCTGCGCGTCCATCTCGCCCGGCCTCATGGCGTCTCGCGCAGCGCTGACGCTCGCAGGCGCGCAGCGTGCTCCTGCAGCGACCGCACGCCTACCTCATCCCTGTCAATGGCCTCGATGCCCTGCACCGCCGCCCATAGACCCTGGACCGTCGTAATACACGGGATCGCCCGCCGGACCGCAGCGGTCCGGATCTCATACCCGTCCCGGCGGAAACCGGACTGGCCCGGGCCGCCGAACGGCGTATTGACGATCAGGTCGACCTGACCATCCAGGATCCGGTCGACGATGGTCGGCTCGCCGTCGGGCCCGCGACCCTCGCTGTGCTTACGGACGATCGTGGCATGAACCCCGTTCCGGCGCAGAACCTCCTGTGTTCCCCGGGTGGCCCAGATCTCGAATCCGAGATCGGCTAGCCGCTTCACCGGGAAGATCATCGATCGCTTGTCCTTGCCGGCCACGCTGACGAACGCCCGGCCTTTGACCGGCAGCGATCCGTACGCCGCCGCCTGGCTCTTGGCGTACGCGGTGCCGAACCCCTCATCGATGCCCATGACCTCGCCGGTCGAGCGCATCTCCGGGCCGAGGACGGTGTCGACGCCAGCGCCGCTAGCGTCCGTGAACCGGCTGAACGGCAGCACCGCCTCCTTGACCGCGATCGGCGCGTCCAGCGGCAGCGCGCCGCCGTCGCCCACGGCCGCCAGCATGCCTTCCGCCCGTAGCTCAGCGACCGTGGCGCCTAGCATGATCCGCGCGGCCGCCTTGGCCAGCGGTACGGCCGTGGCCTTCGAGACGAACGGCACCGTTCGCGACGCCCGCGGGTTGGCTTCCAGCACGTACAGCACGCCGGCCGCGAGCGCGTACTGCACATTCAGCAGCCCGCGGACGCCGACGCCGCGGGCGATCGCCTCGGTCGACGACCGCATCAGCGCGATGTACTCCTGGCTCAGCGTGATCGGCGGCAGCGCGCACGCCGAGTCGCCCGAGTGAATGCCGGCCTCCTCGATATGTTCCATCACGCCGCCGAGGTACAGCTCCACTCCGTCGTACAGGGCGTCGACGTCGATCTCGATCGCGTCGTCAAGGAACCTGTCGATGAGCACAGGATGCTCCGGCGACGCCTCGGTCGCCCGGCGCACGTAGTCGGCCAGGGCAGCGTCGTCGTACACGATCTCCATGCCGCGGCCGCCGAGTACATAGGAGGGCCTGACCAGCACGGGATAGCCGATCTCGTGCGCGATAGTCTCGGCCTCGGCGACCGATGTCGCCGTTCCGTGCCGCGGCGCAAGCAGCCCGCCAGCCAGCAGCACGCCGCCGAACTCGCCGCGATCTTCGGCCAGGTGGATCGCCTGGGGCGATGTGCCGACGACGGGGACGCCCTCGGCCGCCAGCGCCCGGGCCAGGCCCAGCGGTGTCTGCCCGCCGAGCTGGACGATGACGCCCGCGACTGGTCCCGTTGCGTGCTCGGCGTGCACGACCTCAAGAACGTCCTCGAGCGTCAGCGGTTCGAAGTACAGCCGGCCCGACGTGTCGTAGTCGGTGGACACCGTCTCGGGGTTGCAGTTGACCATGACGGTTTCGTATCCGGCCTCGGTCAGCGCGAACGACGCGTGCACGCACGCGTAGTCGAACTCGATCCCCTGGCCGATCCGGTTCGGGCCGCTGCCCAGGATGATGACCTTCGGCTTGCCGCCGGCCGGGACCTCTGTCGCGATGTCATATGTCGAGTACAGGTACGGCGTGCGGGCGGGGAACTCGGCCGCGCACGTATCAACCGTGTGGTACACCGGCCGCACGTCCAGCGACTGGCGCAACTCGCGGACCTCCGCCTCGGTCTTGCCGGTGAGCTGCCCGAGCTGTGCATCCGAGAAGCCCAGCGACTTGGCCGCGGCTAGCGCCCGAGCGGTCGCCGGCCCGCCGACGCCGATACCGTCGTCCTGCACGCGCGCGGCGTGCTCCTCGATCCCGGCGATCTGATCGACGAACCACGGATCGATCGAGCTGGCGGCCGATACCTCGGCGACCGTAGCGCCGGCGCGCAGCGCCTGGTGCACGGTGCCGAGGCGTCCGTCGTGCGGCACCGCGCAGGCGGCGAGCAGCACGTCCTTGTCGCCAGCGGGCTGGGCCCAGCTGAGTGACGCGCCCGCCTGCTCCAGCGAACGCTGCGCCTTCTGCAGCGCCTCGGCGAAGTTGCTGCCGATCGCCATCGCCTCGCCCACGGACTTCATGTGCGTGGTCAGCACCGGGTCGGCGCCTGGGAACTTCTCGAACGCGAACCGCGGCACCTTCACGACGACGTAGTCCAGCGAGGGCTCGAAGCTGGCCGGGGTCTCCCCGGTGATGTCGTTGCGGATCTCGTCCAGGGTGTAGCCGATCGCGAGCCGGGCCGCGATCTTGGCGATCGGGAACCCGGTCGCCTTCGACGCCAGCGCGCTCGACCGCGACACCCGGGGGTTCATCTCGATGACCACCATGCGACCGGTCTGCGGGTGGACGGCGAACTGAATATTGCACCCGCCGGTATCCACGCCGACCGCTCGTGCGGTGGCGATGGCCACGTCGCGCATGTGCTGGTACTCACGGTCGGTAAGCGTCATGGCCGGCGCGACAGTGACCGAGTCGCCGGTGTGCACGCCCATCGGGTCGATGTTCTCGATCGAGCAGACGATCACGACGTTATCGCGGGAGTCCCGCATCAGCTCGAGCTCGAACTCCTTCCAGCCAAGCACCGACTCCTCAAGCAGGACCTCGGTGACCGGGCTGGCGTCGAGCCCGGCGCTGGCGATGCGGTCCAGGTCAGCGGCCGACCGCGCGATGCCTGACCCGGTGCCGCCGAGGGTGAACGACGGCCGCACCACGACCGGATAACCCAGCCCGGCCGCAGCCGAGCGGCACTCATCCATGGTGTGGCAGATTCGGCTGGCCGGGACCTCGGCGCCGACGCCGACGACGATCTCCTTGAATTGGTTGCGATCCTCCCCGGCCCGGATCGCCTCGATGCCAGCCCCGATCAGCTCGACGTCGTACTTGGCGAGCGTTCCGTTGTCGTGGAGCGCGACGGCAGCGTTCAGCGCCGTCTGCCCGCCGAGCGTCGGCAGGATCGCGTCGGGCCGCTCCTTTGCGATCACTTTCGCCAGCACGTCCGGCGTGATGGGCTCGACGTACGTGGCATCCGCGAACTCCGGGTCCGTCATGATCGTCGCCGGGTTCGAGTTGACCAGGCTGACCCGGATGCCTTCGGCCCGCAGCACCCGGCAGGCCTGCGTACCCGAGTAGTCGAACTCGCAGGCCTGGCCGATGACGATCGGCCCGGAGCCGATGACCAGCACGGACCTCAAGTCCTCGCGCCTAGGCACGCGGCGCTCCCGCCATCAGCTCGCAGAACTCCGTGAACAGGCCCGACGCATCATGCGGCCCCGGCGCGGCCTCGGGGTGGTACTGGACGCTGAAGGCCGGCGCGGCCAGCAGCCGCAGCCCCTCGACGACGCCGTCGTTGAGGTTCAGGTGCGTGATCTCTGCTGGCCCGAAATCGGTTTCGAACGCGCCGCCCGACAAAGCCCGGGTGAAACCAGCGCCGTCCGCGTCGTCCGCCCCCGCTCCATGGGCGCCCGGCAGCGCGACGGCGAACCCGTGGTTGTGGCTGGTGATCTGGACGCGACCCGTGCGAACGTCTTGCACGGGCTGGTTCACGCCGCGGTGCCCGAAGCGCAGCTTGTAAGTGCTGAGGCCCAGCGCCCGGCCGAGGACCTGGCTGCCCAGGCAGATCCCGAACACCGGCGATCCAGCGGCCAGCACGCCGCGCATAGCGTCGACCGCATAGCCGATCGCCGCCGGGTCACCGGGACCGTTCGAGAAGAACACGCCATCGGGGCTGGCGGCGAGGATCTCCGCCGCTGTCGCCGTCGCCGGCACCACGTACACCTCGCACCCGAGCGCCGCCATGGCGCGCGGAGTCGCCGCCTTGATGCCCAGATCAACGGCAACGACACGGAACCGGAACGGGGTGCCATCAGGCGGATGTACCACGTAGGGCCGCGGCGTCGACACCTCCCTGGCCAGGTCAGCACCGGTCATCTGCGGGCTGGCGAGCACTCGCTCGAGCATCTCGGCCGGGTCGGCCGTGGCCGCGCTGATCCCGGCCCGCATGGCGCCCCGGTCCCGAAGGTGGCGGGTCAGCGCGCGCGTGCCGTTCATCGCGATGCCGGTGATGTCCTGCGCCGCTAGTTCCGCCTGCAGGCTGCGCTGCGCCCGCCAGTTCGACGCGATGCGGGCCGGCTCGCGAACGACGTAGCCGCTGACCCAGATCTGCCGTGACTCGGCGTCGCTGTCATTGATGCCGGTGTTCCCGATGTGGGGCGCGGTCATGGCCACGATCTGGCGCGCATACGAGGGGTCGGTCAGCGTCTCCTGGTAGCCAGTCATGCCGGTGTTGAAGACCATCTCGCCGAACGTCTCGCCGTCCGCGCCGAAGCTCGTCCCGTGGAACGTGGTGCCGTCTTCGAGCACCAGGATCGCGGGTCTAGCGGAGCCTGCCCGCGTCGCTGCCGAGCCCGTCATCGGGCGAGCTTTCCGTCGAGCACCGTCGGCGTGCCGCGCAGGAAGGTCGCCACCACCTGACCTGGCAGGGCCATCCCGGCGAACGGGCTGTTGCGGCTCCGCGAGGCGTGCGCCGCCGGATCAACGGTGCTCGTCACGGCAGGGTCGTAGAGCACGAGGTTGGCCGGCGATCCCGGTTCGATCGGCCGGCCGTGCAAGGGGGCGCCGCCCGCCTCGAGCGAGCCCGTGCCGCCGAGGGATCCGCTGCCGTCCAGGCGACCGATCGCCGCGGGCCGCGCGGACATCCGGTCAGCCACGCCAGACCAGTCGAGCAGCCCCGTTTCGACCACGGCCGCGTGTACGACCCGAAGCGCCGTCTCCAGCCCAGTCATCCCGAACGCTGCAGCTTGCCACTCGGTCTCCTTGTCCTCCACGGGGTGCGGGGCGTGATCGGTCGCGACACAGTCGATAGTTCCGTCGGCGAGCGCGGCCCGCAGCGCTTCGACGTCGGCGCGAGTGCGGAGCGGCGGGTTGACCTTGTACACCGGGTCGTAGCTAGCGGCCAGCTCATCGGTCAGCAGCAGATGGTGCGGCGTCACCTCGGCCGTCACGCGCCAGCCCTTGGATTTGGCCCAGCGGATTATCTCCACCGAGCCTGCCGTCGACACGTGGCAGACATGCAGGGCAGACCCGACGTGCGCGGCCAGCAGGCAGTCCCTGGCGATGACCGCTTCCTCGGCCACGGCCGGCCACCCGCTGAGCCCGAGCAGGCCGGAGATCTCGCCCTCGTTGACCTGAGCGCCGTCGGTCAGCCGCGGTTCCTGCGCATGCTGCGCGATGACGCCGTCGAAGGCCTTGACGTACTCGAGCGCGCGCCGCATGAGCACGGCGTCTGAGACGCAGCGGCCGTCGTCGGAGAACACCCGCACCCTGGCCGCCGAGTCGGCCATCGCCCCGAGCTCGGCGAGCCGGCTGCCGTCGAGGCCCGCAGTGACCGCACCGACCGGGCGGACGTCGCAAAGGCCGGCGTGCGTGCCGAGCCGCCATATCTGCTCGACCACGCCGGCGGTGTCAGCCACCGGATCGGTATTCGCCATCGCGTGCACAGCGGTGAAGCCACCGAGGGCGGCGGCCTCGGTCCCGGACTGCACCGTTTCGGCGTCTTCGCGGCCGGGCTCGCGCAGGTGCGTGTGCAAGTCGACCAGGCCGGGCAGCGCGATGAGCTCCGCAGCGTCCAGCACCTCGGCGCCGCCAGCCGGCAAACCGGGGCCCACGTCGGCGATGAGGCCATCGCTGAGCAGCAGGTCAATGGGGGCGCCGCCGAGCAGCCTGGCGTTCCTGATCAGCCATGCGGGCCGGCCTGAGGTCACCTGGACACCTCCGTGGTCGCGAGCTCGGCGCCGCCAAGGAGCAGGTAAAGCACCGCCATCCGAACGCTGACTCCGTTTGCCACCTGCTCGACGATGGTCGAACGCGGCGAGTCGGCAACCTCAGCTGCGATCTCCACGCCGCGATTCATCGGGCCCGGGTGCATGACGATGGCGTGGTCAGGCAGCAGCGCCAGCCGGGTGACATCGAGGCCGTAACGCCGGCTGTATTCACGAACCGTGGGAAAGTACGCAGCGTTCATCCGCTCGGCCTGGACGCGCAGCATCATCACGACGTCGGTCTTAGGCAGCGTCGCCGAGAAGTCGTAGCTCACTTCGCACGGCCAGCTCGACACTGCCACCGGCAGCAACGTGGGCGGCGCGACGAGCGTTACGCCGGCGCCCAGCGTCCGCAGCAGCAGCACGTTCGAGCGGGCCACGCGGCTATGCAGGACGTCGCCGACGATGGCCACGCGCAGGCCATCGAGGCGGCCGAGCCTGCGGCGCATAGTGAAGGCGTCCAGCAGCGCTTGCGTCGGATGCTCATGCGTGCCGTCGCCGGCGTTCACCACGCTGCCGCGGACCCAGTGCGACAGCCGGTGCGGGGCGCCTGAAGCCTGGTGCCGGATCACGACAGCATCGGCACCCATCGCCTCGAGCGTGAGCGCCGTGTCCTTGAGGCTCTCGCCCTTTGCGACGCTCGAGCCCTTGGCTGAGAAGTTGATGACGTCCGCGGAAAGTCGCTTGGCCGCCGCCTCGAACGAGATCCTGGTCCGGGTCGAGTCCTCATAGAAGAGGTTCACGACGGTGCGACCGCGCAGCGTCGGCAGCTTGCGGATCGGCCGGTCGGCGACCTGGGACAGCTCCTCGGCCGTGTCGAGGATCAACAGCGCGTCGTCGCGGCTCAGGTCACCGGCGGAGATCAGGTGGCGGTTCACCGGTCCGCCTCGGTGCTCAGGATCACCGCGTCCTGTCCATCGGTCTCGGTGAGTTGCACCTGGACGAGCTCGAGCTGCGACGTCGGCAAGTTCTTGCCGACGTAGTCAGCCCGGATGGGCAGTTCACGGTGGCCGCGGTCGACGAGGACTGCGAGCTGGACGGCCCGCGGCCGCCCGAGGTCGCTCAGCGCGTCCAGGGCGGCCCGCACCGTGCGGCCTGAATAGAGCACGTCGTCTACCAGCACGACGATCTTGTCGTCGATCCCGGAAGCCGGCACCGCGGTGTGGCCGAGCGTCCTGGCCGGACGCAGCCGCAGGTCATCGCGGTACATGGTGATGTCGAGGGAACCGGCGGGTACGGCGCGGCCCTCGACCTTGGTAAGCCGCGCGGCAAGTCGGCGCGCTAGCGGCACTCCCCGGGTCGGGATGCCGAGGAGCACAACGTCCTGGGCGCCGTTCGTCCGCTCCAGGATTTCGTGCGCCACCCTGGTGAGCGCCCGGCCTATCTCGTCTGCCACGAGGACCGTCTTGCCCGCAGGCAGCGGCTCCGAGCTCCCGTCGCGTGTCGCCACCGCGGGATTGGCCACCGCGGGATCGGCTGCCGTGGCTCCGGCCGTTCCGGCCGCCTCCGCCGCCGTATTCGCGGCAGGCGGGCCAGCTCCGTCGGCAGTACCTGGCTGAAGCCCATGCGTCACAAGGACCTCCTTTCCCGCCTCACAGGACGGGGCTTAAAGGACGTCTGCCCGCACAACCGTATCAGCAGCGGCTCGCTCGACCGCGCAGGCTGCCCGCGGCATGCCGGCGCTGGCTCGGCAGGCGCCCAAAGTCCAGGCCGACTCCCCGCACTGCACACTTTTCACGACCACAAAACGTAGCAAACCAGGACTCAAGATCGCCTAAAACCGCACAATGTCATCGGCGCGGTCATC
>DATIOU010000140.1:0-1829 GCA_035472835.1 Streptosporangiaceae bacterium
CGACGGCACCTGGCTCATCGTCGAGCCCGCCGCCGCCGACGACGTGGCGGGCAACATGAACCCGGTGGGCCGGACGTACTACAGCTTCTCCACGCTGCTGTGCGTGCCGAACGCGCTGTCCCAGTCCGGCGGCTACGCGCTGGGCGCTCAGGCTGGCGAGGCCGCCATCAGGCAGGTCATCACCGACGCCGGCTTCACCAGGTTCCGGCGCGCCGCCGAGACCCCGTTCAACCTCGTCTACGAAGTCCGTCCCTAGCAGGCCCGGGCGCATCCCTCAGGCCGGATGAGCTGTCAGCACTGCTGGTAGCTCATCCGGCCAGGAGGGGAAGGGGATGCGCCGTCGCCACCATTCCCCCGCCGCCACATCACCCTTCCCCATCGGGCCGCTGAACGCCGGAAACCCGGACACGGCGCGCGACTGTTTGTAGCATCTCCTTCACCAAGCGTAGCGAGGGGGGGTTTGCTGACGTGGCGGTAATGACCGATGAGGCGCGCGTAGTCGCGCTTGACAGACTGCGGCCGGGCGACATCGCCGACCGGAGCGGCGAGCTGCTTGACGTCGTGTTCGGCTGGGCCGATTTGGCCAGGCTACGGCGCCAGGTCGCCGCGCAGTGCGCGGACGCCGGGCTGATCCTGCGGCGAGCGGCCAGCGGGCTGCGCTGCCTGGTCGCCGGCACCATCCCCAGGCGACGGTGAGCTGCCCGGCTCCGCGCAGCGGAGACATGCGCGATGCGTCAGCCGCGACGGCCGAGCCGGGCGAGCCGATCGGCGCCGACTGCGGCCGCGGGCGGTGGCTGGCGGCCACGCTCGCCGACGAGCTGAGCATCACCTCGGGACCGGACAGCACGATCGTGTCGCTGTACATGCGGCTCGAGTAGTTCCGCTTCTGTCGTCAACCTTGAGTTGACGTTTGGTGGGTGGTCAACTTAAGGTTGACGTATGTCGCAACCACCCGTAAGGCTCGATGAGCTGATCAGCTACATCAGGAACACCGAAGGCACGGCGCTTGACCAGGTATCGGCGGCCGTCCGGATTTCCGAGCATCTCGACGAGCTAGCCGACCACCTGATCGGCCATTTTGTCGACCAGGCCCGCAAGACGGGCGCGTCGTGGACCGAGATCGGCCAGTCCATGGGCGTCACCAAGCAAGCCGCGCAGAAACGGTTCGTGCCCAAGGCCTTGGACTGGGGAGACCTGCTCTCCGGCGCCTTCCCGCCGGATCCGGTCAAGTTCTCCCGGTTCACCGACCGGGCTAAGCACGCGGTCATCGCGGCGCGCCAGGAAGCCATCAAGCGACGGCACGACCGCGTGCTCCCCGAGCACCTGACCCTCGGCCTGCTGCACGAGCAGGAAGGCCTGGCGGCGAGGGCCATCGCGGCCCTCGGGGTATCGCCAGAGGCAGCCGGCGCGGCACTCGGCGCAACCCTGCCTGCCGCCATGCCGGACGGGGTGACCTCCGGGCACGTCCCGTTCGACTCGAGGACCATGAAGGTGCTCGAGCTCGCGCTGCGCGAGGCGCTGGCCCTCGGGCACAACTACATCGGCACCGAGCACATCCTGCTGGGCCTGCTCGAGGCGGAGGAGAGCCTGGGCGGCGGCACGCTGGCCGGCCTTGGCATCACCAAGGAGCGGACACTGACCTGGCTCGTCCCCGTGCTCGAGCAGATGGCGGCAGCCAAGGGTCACTAACGCCTGGCAGACGGTTTCTGGAACGCCATGAAACCCCGGATCCAGTGCGTTTAAACGCCATGGATGTCCGGTTTCATGGCGTCCGGCGCCGGGCGGCTAGGCGATGGAGCGGGCGGCCTGCGGAAGGCGGCGGGCGGCCG
>DATIOU010000141.1:0-1971 GCA_035472835.1 Streptosporangiaceae bacterium
GACGCCCGTGGCGCGCAGTGGCAACGTCGTAGCCGTGATCGAGGTACACGAACTGACAAAGATCTACGGATCCACCGTTGCCGTCGCTGACCTAACGTGCACCATCCGGCCGGGCGTGGTAACCGGCTTCCTCGGCCCCAACGGTGCCGGGAAGAGCACGACGATGCGAGTGATCCTAGGCCTGGACAAGCCGACCAGCGGCTCGGTTTTAGTCAACGGCCGTGCGCCAACGAGCCACGCCGCGCCGCTGCACGAGATCGGCGGGATGCTTGACCCGCGCGCGGTCCACCCCTCCCGCAGTGCCTACCACCACCTGCTGGCGATCGCGCAGACCTCGGGCATCCGCAAGGCCCGCGTCGATGAGGTGATCGACGCTGTCGGACTGCGGAGCGTCGCGAGTCGGCGAGCGGGCAAGTTCTCGTTAGGCATGAGCCAGCGGCTGGGGATAGCCGCCGCACTGCTCGGCGACCCCGCCACGGTCGTGCTGGACGAGCCGGTCAACGGGCTGGACGTCGAGGGCATTCGCTGGATTCGCGGCATGTTGCAGGACCTGGCCGCCCAGGGCAAAACCGTCTTCGTGTCCTCGCACCTGATGAGCGAGATTGCCCAGACCGCGACGCACCTGATTGTCATCGGCCGAGGGCATCTGATCGCCGACACCAGCATGGACGGGTTCATGGCGACGGCTGCGCCGACCACAGCGCGGGTCCGCAGCTCTGACCAGGACGCGCTCGCCAGGATGCTTAGTGGGCCAGGAGTGACCGTCACCCGGGCCGCAGACGGCGCGCTGACCGTCAGCGGCGCGTCCGCTGGGCAGGTCGGCGCCGTGGCCGCCGCCGCCGGGATCACCGTGCTCGAGCTCGCCACCGAGCACGCGTCCCTGGAAGACATCTTCGTTGCCCTCACCCAGGATGCGGTCGACTATCGCGCCGCCACCTGACCACGACATGAACACCCCGAAGGAGCAGATTATGACTGCCGCCACGCACGCCCCAATCCCGGCCGGCGGCGCGCTGCCGTCCTACCGGCGACCGCAGCGGGTCACCCAGCTGCGCGTTGTGCGCGCCGAGTGGACGAAACTGCGCACCCAGCCATCTGCCTACTGGGCGCTGTTGACCGCGGTCATCATGGTCGTCGGCTTCGGCATCGGCTACAGCCTGCTGCTGGCGGCCAGGCCGCCGCGCGGCGCCGCGATGGCGTCGTTCGATCCGGCAGCGATCAGCCTCTCAGGCGTGCAGTTCGCCCAGATAGCCGCAGGCGTGCTCGGCGTCCTGCTGATCACCAGCGAGTACGCGACCGGGCTGATCAGGACTACGTTCGCCGCGGTCCCGCGGCGCTTGCCGATGCTGTGGGGCAAAGCGGTCCTGCTGGCTGCCGCCATCACCGCGGTCAGTCTGCCCGCCGCGTTCGCCGCCTTCGCGGGCGGCCAGTCGATCCTGAGCCGTCAGCACCTGTCGGTGCCGCTCAGCCAGCCTGGCGTCGCTCGCGCGGTCATCGGCTGCGCGCTCTGCCTAGCTGTGGTCGGGCTGCTCGGCCTCGGCCTCGGCGCCCTGATCAGGAACGCGGCCGGCGGGATCGCGGCGCTATTCGGCCTGCTGTACGGTCTCCCGCTGGCGGCGAGCTTCCTGCCAGGCAGCATCGCCGCCGACGTGACCAAGTACCTGCCGACCAGCGCGGGCCAGGCGGTCACGACCGTCCAGCCAGACCCGACCATGCTCCAACCGTGGACCGGATTCGGCGTGTTGTGCGCATACGCCGCAGTCCTGCTGGCTACCTCAGCCGCGCGGATGCGGCGCGGCGACGCCTAGTCCGCGCACGAAGCTGATCCGGGGGTCTGTCCTAGCTCGGCTGGCGGAATTAACGGGTATGCGATCGGACGGCGCGGAACCGGCTTAGACGCTGTGGGCGTAGCGGCCGGGCTGTAGGGGTCATCGCGATGGACGGCGTGCCCTGAAGAAAATGACAGAACGG